>JBIOYN010000443.1:0-9308 GCA_044870155.1 Acidimicrobiia bacterium
ACGTGGCCGCCCGCCTCCAGAGCGCCGCCCCCCTGGGCGCGGTGCTGGTCGGCCCCGACACGGCGGCGGCCAGCGCCCGGGCCATCTGCTACCAGGCGGTGGAGCCCTTGGCCCTGAAGGGCAAGACCGACCTGGTCCCGGCGGCCCTGGCCATCGCGCCCGCCGATGCCCCAGCCGAATCCGAAGACGCCGTCCTGCCCATGGTGGGGCGGGACCGCGAGCTCGGCCTGCTGCAGACAACCTGGCAGCGGGTCCGGGCCGAGCGCAGCCCCCACCTGGTCACCGTGCTCGGTGCTCCCGGGGTGGGGAAGACACGCCTGTACCGGGAGTTCGCGGCCGGCGTCAGGGCCGACGGCGGGCGGACGGTGTCGGGCCGGTCGTTTCCCTACGGCGAGAGCACGGGATGGGGGGCCTTCTCCCAGCAACTGCGGACGGTGGCGGGCATCTTTGAGACCGACCCGATGGCGGTGGCGGGCGAGAAGCTGACCTCGGCCGTGACCGCCCTCCTCCCCCCGAGCACGGCGTCCGTCATCGCCGCCCACCTGGCGCAGATGACGGGCCTGGCCGACGAGGGCGCGGCCGACAAGGGGGCACTGCTGCTCTCGGCCCGGCGATTCGCCGAGGCGCTGGCTCTCGACCAACCCACGGTGCTGATCTTCGAGGATCTCCACTGGGCCGATCCCACCCTCTGCGATCTGGTCCAGTCCCTGGCCGGTCGGTGCCACGACGCCCCGCTGATGATTCTGGCGCTGGCCCGACCCGAGCTGCTCGACGCCCGCCCGGGCTGGGGAGGCGGGCTCCCCTCCCACACGAACCTGGTGCTCTCCGAGCTGTCCTCCGACGACTCCCGGCGCCTCGTCAACCGGCTGTTGCCGGGGATCAGCGACCCGCGGGTGGTGGAGCACCTCGTCGATCGGGCGGGGGGTAACCCCCTGTTCCTCGAGGAACTGTCCGCCTCACTCGAGCAGCGGGTGGCGGAGACGGCCGTTGAGCTACCCACCAGCGTCCGGGCCACCATCGCCGCCCGGCTCGACTCGCTGCCCGCGGCCGAGCGTCAGCTCCTCCTCGACGCCTCGGTCATCGGCCGGATCTTCTGGCCCGGGGCCCTGGCCCGCCTGGGGACGCCCGTGGCGGAGCTGCCCCGCCTCCTCGAGTCGCTGGAAGCCCGCGACTTCATCCGCCGGGAGCGGCGCTCCGGCGTCGAGGGCGACGAGCAGTTTTCCTTCAAGCACGTCCTCATCCGGGAGGTGGCCTACGGCACGCTGCCCCGGGCCGCCCGCCGCCAACGCCACACAGTGGTGGCCCGGTACGTCGAGGACCTGGCCGGCAGCTATCTGGAGGAGGCGGGCGCATCGCTGCTGGCCCACCACTGGCAGGAGGCCGGGGAGCCCGAACCCGCCGTCCGCTATCTGCTGGCGGCGGCAGAGAACGCCGGCCGGGCTTGGGCCAAGGGGGAGGCGGTGGCGCTCCTCGGCCAGGCCCTCGACCTGATCCCTGAGACCGACGCCGCCCAACGCCGCACCGTGCAACTGCGGCGGGCCGTGATGCGCATGGAGGGTGCCGACACCGTCACCGCCGCCGCCGAGCTCGATTCCCTCCTGCCCGAGCTCACGGGCCGGGAACAGGTCGAGGGGCTGGTGGCCCGTGGCCGCTGCGCGGCGCTACTCCACGACGTTGTCAGCCTCGCCTTCGGGCAGCAGGCCGTGGAGCTGGCGAAGGCGTCCGGAGACCCAGACATGGTGGGCCCGGCTCTGGCCGTGATGAGCACCGGCGCCGTCCTGGCCGGCCGGCCCGACGAGGCCCTCGCCGTGGCCGAGGAGGCTCTCCGGGTCTGGCCGGCCGAGAACCGGTCCTCGCATCTGGGCTTTTGCATGGGGATCGCCGGCCTCGCCTCCTACCACCTCGGGCAGCACGAAAAGGCCGTCCGCTACGGACGCAGGGGTCACAACCTGGCCGAGGAGATCCACAACGGCGAGACGCTCGTCTTCGACGGGGGCCAGGTGGCCCTCGGGTTGACCGGAGGGGGACGCCACGAGGAGGCCCTGGCCTTCCTCGAACCCTTGGTGGCCCACGCCCTTGAGCTCGGAACGGTCCTGCCGTGGACGGCCCGGGCCATCAACATCGGCGCCGGTACCCTGCGCGAGCTGTACGCCCTGGACGAAGCCCGGGCCCGGAATCATGAGGCCGCTGAGGTGGCGGCCCGGGCCCCCTTCCCCATCGCCATCGCCCAGGCCGAGGTGGACCTCCTCTTCGTCGACGTGGTCGAAGGCGAGTGGGGGCGGGCCGACAGCGCCTGGCCCCGACTCATGGAGGCGGCCCAGGGGCTCAAGGGGTTCCACCAGTGGCTGGTCTCCGGACGCCTGGAGACGGCTCGGGCCGAGATCTCCCTCGGTCTCGGTCACCCTGAGGCGGCCGCCACCGAGGCCGAGCGGGCGCTGGAGTCGGCCCAGCGCCACCGGCGGCTCAAGTACGAGGTGGTGTCGCAGCTGGTGCTGGGGGAGGCGCTGATGGACCTGGGCCGGAGGGAAGACGGTGTGCGCCACGCCCGGGCGGCAGCAGACGGGGCCGATCGTCTCGGCCACCCCCCCACCCAGTGGCGGGCCCAGGCCACTCTGTCCCGGCAGCTCGCCGCCACGGGCGACGACGGTGGCGCCGAGGCGGCCCTGGACGCGGCCCGGTCCACCATCGGGAACTTCGCCGCCGAGCTGTCCCCCAAGCGCCGGGCCGTCTTTCTCGGCGCCGGACCGGTGGCGGCCATCATGGCGGGGTGAGCAACGGCGTCGAACTCGTCTGGTACGGCGACGACGTCCCCTTCTACGACCACGGTCCCCAGCACCCGCTGCGTCCCGCCCGCGTCATCCTCACCCGCAACCTCATTCACGCCTACGGGCTGGTGGACGGGGAGGGCGTGGTCGAGACCCCGGCCCGGGACGCCACCGGCGACGAGCTGGCGCTCGTCCACACCGAGGACTACATCGACGCCGTCGTCCGGGCCGGCCACGGCGAGGCCGGCGACTGGTGGCGCTACGGGTTCGGCCCCGGTGACAACCCCATCTTCCCCCACATGCACGAGGCTTCGGCCCGGGTGGCGGGAGCCACGCTGGTGGCGGCGGAGGCCGTCCACTCGGGCCGGGCCGAGCACGCCTTCAACCCCGCCGGCGGCCTCCACCACGCCATGCCCGACCGGGCCAGCGGGTTCTGCGTCTACGACGACCCCGCCATCGCCATCCGCTGGCTGCTGGCCCGGGGCGTCGAGCGCATCGCCTACGTCGACGTCGACGTCCACCACGGCGACGGCCCCCAGGCCATCTTCTGGGACGAGCCCCGGGTGCTCACCATCTCCCTCCACCAGACGGGCCGCACGCTCTTTCCCGGGACCGGGTTCCTCGACGAGCAGGGCGCCGGCGAGGCGGAGGGCACCAAGGTGAACGTCCCCCTGCCGCCCTTCACCGGCGACGAGCAGTGGCTGGACGCCTTCCGCACGCTGGTCCCGCCCCTGGTGGAGGCGTGGCAGCCCGAGGTGCTCGTCACCCAGCTCGGTTGCGACACCCACTGCACCGATCCGCTGGCCCACCTGCGCCTCACCACCGCCGCCTACCGCCAGACCGCCGCCGCCCTCCATGACCTGGCCCACCGGGCGGCGGACGGGCGCTGGCTGGCCACGGGCGGGGGCGGCTACCAGTGGGCGGCCGTCGTCCCCCGGGCCTGGACCATCTACTTCGCCGAGATGGCGGAGAAGGACGTGGCCGACGACCTGCCGGCCGAGTGGGTGGCGGAGGCCGAGGCCGAGGCCGGCCACGCCCTGCCCCGGACGCTTTCGGAGCCCCCGCCGGGCCCGGCACCGTCCGACCCCGAGGGCGTGGCCCGGGTGGTGGACGAGGTCCGCCGGCGCTTCTTCCCCCGCCACGGCGTCTGAGGACGGGGGGCGTAGGCTGCGCCGCCATGAGCACAGCGGACTGGTCCCAACTGGCGTCGGAGCTCGGCTCCGCCCTGCATCTCGGCTCGCCCCCGATCGCCATCACCTTCTCGAACGCGCCGCCTCCGGGTGTGCCCGCGGCCGACGATCCCATGCCCGAGCCGATGCCCGACGGGCGCACCGGGCGCGTCCCGGCGGGGTGCGTGTTCTGGATCAAGGCCGCCGAGCGGACCTTCTCCACGGTGGCCGCCGACCACGGCAACTGCAGCGTCGGCAGCCTGACCCACGGGTTCCAGACACTCGATCAGGTGGCGGGGAACTCCGACGTCGCCGCCCTGCTCGCCACCGGGTGGGTCACGCTCGACGTCGTCCCCGACATCCCGGTCGTCCGGCGGCGCCCGGGGGCGGTGACCTACGGGCCACTGGCGGACACCCCCACCGATCCCGACGTGGTGCTCCTGCGGGTCAACGGACGCCAGCTCATGGTGCTGTCCGACGCCATCCCCGGGCTGCGCATCGAGGGCAAGCCCCAGTGCCACATCGTGGCCATCGCCAAGGAACAGGGGGTTCCGGCAGCCAGCGTGGGGTGCGCCCTCAGCCGGGTGCGGACGGGCATGCCGCCCACGGAGATGACCTGTGCCATCCCCGCCGTCCGGCTCGCCGACGTGGTGGCCGCCATCCGGCGCAACGCCGTGGCCGACACCGAGGTGGCCAGGTACGCGGCCGAGGACGCCAAGCGTTTCGCCTGAGCACGATTCGCCGAATATACCCTACGGGGGTATGGTACCGGCATGCCTGGATACGACATGGAGAAGGACGACCTCCTCAAGCGCCTGCGGCGCGTCGAGGGCCAGGTCCGCGGGTTGGCCCAGATGGTGGAGGACGACCGGTACTGCATCGACGTCCTCACCCAGATCTCGGCCGTCAACAAGGCGCTGCAGAGCGTGGCCGTGGGGCTGCTCGACGACCACCTGCGCCACTGCGTGGCCGACGCCGTGGCCGCGGGCGGGCCGGAGGCCGATCAGAAGCTGACCGAGGCGACGGCGGCGGTCGCCCGCCTCCTCAAGAGCTGAGGGGCTCGGGTGCAGACACACACCCATCACGACCACAGCGCCGGGGCCGCCCCGGACCACACCGATCACGCCGCGCCCACGGGGCATGGCGGCCACGGCGGCCATGGCGACCACGTGGCCATGTTCCGCCGCCGCTTCTGGTGGAGCCTGCTGCTGAGCCTCCCGGTGGTGGCCACCAGCCACATGGTCATGGACTGGTTCGGCTACTCGCTCGACTTCCCCGGCATGGAGGCCGCCGGGCCCGTCCTGGGCACGGTGATCTTCGGCTGGGCGGGCTGGCCCTTCCTCGGCGGCGGCTGGGAGGAGCTCAAGTCCCGCCAGCCCGGCATGATGCTCCTCATCGCCATGGCCATCAGCGTGGCCTACGGCGCCTCCCTGGCCACCAGCCTGGGCGTCTTCGACCTCGAGTTCTGGTGGGAGCTGGCCGCCCTCATCACCGTCATGCTGCTGGGCCACTGGCAGGAGATGAAGGCGCTGGGCCAGGCCCAGTCGGCCCTGGCCGCCCTGGCCGAGCTCCTCCCCGACGAAGCCGAGCGGATCAGGCCTGATGGAGAAGCCGAGGTCGTCCCGAGCCGCCGGCTGGTTCCCGGCGACGTCGTCCTCGTCCGCCCCGGCGGACGGGTCCCGGCCGACGGCGTGATCGTGGCCGGCGAGGCCGAGATCGACGAGTCGATGGTCACGGGCGAGTCCCGCCCCGTCCCCAAAGCCCCGGGCGGCCGGGTGGTGGCGGGCACGGTGTCGACCGACTCGGCCATCCGCGTCCGGGTGGAGGCGGTGGGCGAGGACACCACCCTGGCCGGCATCCAGCGCCTGGTGGCCGAGGCCCAGGCGTCGCGCAGCCGGGCCCAGGCCCTGGCCGACCGCTTCGCCGCCCTGCTGTTCTACGTGGCCGCCGGCGCCGCTGCGGTGACGTTGGCGGGTTGGACGCTGGCCGGCCGCAGCGAAGACGCCGTGGTGCGGACCGTCACCGTGCTCGTCATCGCCTGCCCCCACGCCCTGGGGCTGGCCATCCCCCTCGTCATCTCGATCTCAGGCGCCCTGGCGGCCAGGAACGGGATCCTCATCAAGGACCGCCTCGCCCTGGAGCGCATGCGGACCATCGACACCATCCTCTTCGACAAGACGGGCACGCTCACCAAGGGCGAGCACGCCGTCACCGGCGTGGCCGCCGCCGCCGAAGCCGGCCTGGACGAGGCCGGGGTGCTGCGCCTGGCCGCCGGCGTGGAGGCCGACAGCGAACACCCCCTGGCCCGCGCCATCGTGACCGCGGCCAGGGAGCGGGCCGAAGCGGCCCCGGCCTCCGGTTTCCGTGCCCTCCCCGGCCGGGGCGTCGAAGCCGTCATCGACGGCCGGCGCTACGCCGTGGGCGGGCCCGCGCTGCTGCGCCAGCGGGGCCTGGAGGTGACCGCTTCGCTCGAGTCCGTGGTGCAGGAGTGGCAGGACCGGGGGGCGGCGGTCCTCTACCTGCTGGCCCGGGAGCAGGTCGTCGGGGCCCTGGCTCTGGAGGACCAGATCCGTCCCGAGGCCAAGGAGGCGGTGTCGGCGCTCCAGCGCCTGGGCCGGCGGGTGGTGATGATCACCGGCGACGCCCGGGAGGTGGCCGAGACCGTCGGGCGCGAGCTCGGCATCGACGAGGTCATGGCCGAGGTCCTGCCCGGGGACAAGGCGGCCAAGGTGGCCGAACTGGTCCAGCGCGGCCGGTCGGTGGCCATGGTGGGCGACGGGGTGAACGACGCCCCCGCCCTGGCCCGGGCCGACGTCGGCATCGCCATCGGTGCCGGGACCGACGTGGCCATCGAGTCGGCCGGGATCGTGCTCGTGTCCAACGACCCCCGCGGGGTCGTCGCCGTGATCCAGCTGTCCGTCGCCGCCTACCGGAAGATGGTCCAGAACCTGGCCTGGGCGGCGGGCTACAACGTCCTCGCCATCCCGTTGGCCGCCGGCACCCTGCTGTGGGCGGGCATCACGCTGCCACCCGCCGTCGGCGCCGTGCTCATGAGCCTGTCCACCATCGTGGTGGCGGCCAATGCCCAGCTGCTGCGCCGCCTCCGCCTCCGCCCCTGACCGTCCACGTCAGGGAGCGAGCTGGAGCCGGAACGTCTTCTTGATCTCGTCTATGAACTGCATCTCCCGATTGGCCGAGAACTCACCCGCTTCGATGTGCTCGCCGGCGAAGGCCTTGAACTCGCAGTCGGGCAGGCGCCCGCCGAAGCTCTTCAGGGAACCGGTGCCGTCGGTGGAGCGGTAGAGGTGGAGCAGTTCGTGCGAGACGGAGATGAGCAGCTGGCCGTCAGGTGACTGGCGGACCACCGAGACGTCCTTGCTGTTCCCCAGCTGGCCGATGTAGGTGGGCGTGTTCATGACCCCGGGGGTGAGCGTCTCGAAGCGGTACATGTTGGCGTGGGGCGTCTCCTTGGAGACCACCACCAGATACCCGCGGGACATGAACGAGGCCTCGGTGTTGTGGGACCGGTCCGGGTACTGCCAGGGGTAGGCGTTGACGGCCTGGACGTGGGTGACGGCGTCGGGATCGGGCTCGAGGATCTCGTAGATCTTGCGGGCGCCGTTCTGCCCGCCGTTGTCCACCACCCACAGCCGGGCCTGGCCGTCCGGCCCGATGGTGTAGTTGACCTCCTCCCAGTCGCCGTTGGTGGCGTTGTCGACCAGGATCTCCTTGGCCACCGCCATCCCGTCCGGGGCGATGCGGGTGGCGTTGATGGCCGCCGTGTGGCCCGAGTCCCGCACCGTCCAGTACACGCCGGGGTAGCGCCGGGACAGGACCATGCCCGATGCCTCACCCACGAAGTCGGTCTCGTCGGGCAGGACGGTGCCTGTCGCCGTGTACGGGAATCCGCAGTCGTTGGGGGTGGCGGGGATGTCCTCGTAGTGCATGCCGCCGAAGGGCGAGAGCATGGGCTCGCCGATCGGCTCGGGGCCCTGGCCGTCGGGATCGGTCGGGTAGCGGGCCGCCTGGGGCCCGATGGGCGTGGGCGGGATCGGGGTCACGTCGGGGTCCGGATCGGTGGCGCCGGGCGGGACGGAAGCCGGGTCCGGGGACGCCGGCAAGGTGGGGGTGGTGGCGGCTACCACCCGCCGGGGCGCCAGTCCGACGATGGGCTGGTTCAGGCGGATGGCCCCGGTGGAGCCGAAGAAGCGGGCGTCGCCGAAGGTGAAGATGCCGCCGTCGGACGCCACCAGCCAGTAGCCGGCCCCGCCCGGAGTCGCCGCCATGCCGACCACGGGCACGTTGAGGCCGCGGGCGGAGCCCAGGTCGGCGGCGTCTCCGAAGGCCAGGACCCGGCCCGAGGAGAACGCCTCCCAGTACCCCTTGCCGCTGGCGGTGGGGGCGAAGCCCACGACGCTGTCGTCGGTCGGCGCCGCCCCGGCCGCCGATCCGAAGAACCCGGCGTCGCCGAAGGTGAAGATGCCGCCGTCGGACGCCACCAACCAGTAGCCCTTCCCCGTCGGGGTGGGCGCCATGGCCAGGATGGGCTTGTTGAGCTTGATGGCCCCCGTCGACCCGTAGAAGGCGGCGTCGCCGAAGGTGAAGATGCCGCCGTCGGAGGCCGCCAACCAGTAGCCCTTCCCCGTCGGGGTCGGCGCCATGGTGACGATCGGCTTGTTGAGCTTGATGGCCCCGGTCGACCCGTGGAAGGCGGCGTCACCGAAACTGAAGATGCCGCCGTCGGAGGCCACCAGCCAGTAGCCCTGGCCGGAAGGGGTGGGGGCCATGGCCACGATGGGCTGGTTGAGGCGGATGGCACCGGTCGACCCGTGGAAGGCGGCGTCACCGAAGGTGAAGATGCCGCCGTCGGTGGCGACCAGCCAGTACCCGGTGGGCTCGGCCGTCGCCTCGGGGGCGACCTGGCCGACGGAGCGGCCGGGCGCGCCGAAGAGAAGGGCGCTGCTCAGCGCGACGGCGAGCGCGACGGCGGTACCGCGGCGCGAACGGCGACGAAAGGCACGATGGACCGGCACAGACCCTCCCCATTGGATTCCCGCAACTGGCCCTTTACCGGAGGTTTGGCGGGATTTCTCGCAATGAGGTACTTCGCGACGAGGCGGAAATCCTGCTCAAAGGAGCCAGAATCGCGCTTTGAGTGGCAACGCGCGCCGGCTCAGCGCGGTGGCGCGGCCCCCGCTGAGGTCGGGACGTCGTCGTGGTAGCCCGCGTCGTTTGCGCCGTTGCAGGCCAGCTCATGGCGACACAGGAAGAGCTCGATGGCCAGATGGGTGTCCCGGAGAGCTCTCGTTGTTGCCTCCAGGATCACTTCTCCCGCGGGGCTGAGGCGGTACATCCGCCGGGCGGGGCCAGCTGC
>JBIOYN010000444.1:0-2409 GCA_044870155.1 Acidimicrobiia bacterium
CGGCGCCCGGATCGAAGGCGAGCCGGTACTCGCCCGCCGCCAGGCCCGTGATGGAGAACGTACCGTCCGCCGCGGTCGTGACCATATCGACGAAGTGGTCCCCGGCCAGCGGCACGACCCTCACGCCCGCCACGGGCTCACCCGTGGGTGCGGTCACCGTGCCACTGATGCTGGCGCCCCCGACCGCCAGGGCTGGCGTCGCCGGCAGGCCGGCGAAGACCGTGGCGATGATGGCGATCGACAGAAGGCCGACGGTGACGCGCCCGCGCCCGGGGTTCATCCACATGGTGTCCTCCGCGGGCCTCACTGCGCCCACCAGGCCCTCGGGGACACGTGCCCGAAGACGGAACGGCTGGAAATGGTTGGAACCGGACGACCGGCTCCCGCACACCCATCGGTAGCCCCCCGGCGTTTTCCAAACCTCCCGAACCGATTTGGTTGGTCCGAGAGGATTTGTCCCGAGTGTGCGGACGGGTGGTTCGTGCCGTTTCCACCGCTTCTGTGCCGAACGGCCGGTCGGGCTGATGAAATCTGACCAGAATGGTCGGAAAAATTCCTGACCAAATTACTGGCAAATTAGGGTTGGGCGCGGTAGCGTCGCTGACGATGATCCGGGAGCGCGGAGCGCCGACCATCTTCATGGGCCGCACGCCCCACGAGGGCCACGACGAGATGTGTCGCGGCGTCCTCGCAGCCGTCTGAGCCATCGGCTCCGGCTGCACCCCGCTCCGCCGTCCCCCTGTGGGGGGCGACGACCTTCTCCCGGAAGGAGCACGCTCGCGTGTCCATTGAAGCGCTGGTTGCCCCGGTCCCGCTGCCCGACCTCGATTCCGCCTCGGCCGAGTCGATCCTGGCCTACGCCATCGGCCGGTTCTCGCCCCACATCGCCGTGGCTTCCTCCATGCAGGACGCCGTGGTGGTGGACCTCGCCGTGCGCCACGACCCTGGGATCGAGGTCTTCTTCCTCGACACCGGATTCCACTTCCCCGAGACCCTGGAGACGGCCCGCCGCCTGCAGGCCCGCTACGGCCTGAACCTGGTCGTGCTGCGGCCCGAACCGGATGCCGGCGTCTACCACGCCGACGGGGTCGACGCCTGCTGCGCCGCCCGCAAGGTGGCCCCCATGGAGCACTACCTGGCCACGAAGCTGGCGTGGGTGACCGGCCTGCGCCGGGACGAGACACCGGCCCGGGCCGGCGCCCGGGCGCTGGAATGGGACGCCGGCCGGGGGCTGGTGAAGGTCAACCCGCTGGTGTCGTGGACGGACGCCGACGTGGCCCGCTACGTCCACGACCACGACCTGACCGTGAACCCGCTCCGGGACCTGGGGTACGCCTCCATCGGCTGTGCCCCCTGCACCCGGCCCGGCGCCGGCCGGGAGGGCCGCTGGGCGGGGACCGACAAGGCCGAGTGCGGCCTGCACCAGCGCCCCCAACCCCGGCCCGTGACCGTGGGGAGGCCGTGATGGCCTTCGGCTACCCCGTCGCCCTGGAGCTGACCGGCCGCCGCTGCGTGGTCGTCGGCCAGGGACCACTGGCCGAGGAGAAGGTGGCGGGGCTGCTGGAGGCGGGGGCCAGCGTGGCCGTCATCGCCCCGTCGGCCTACCGCGGCGGCGACCTCGCCGGCGCCTTCCTCGTCATCGCCGCCTCCGGTGACCCGGCCATCAACCAGGCCGTCTTCGCGGAAGCCGAGACCGAGCGGGTGCTGTGCAATGCCGTCGACGACGTCGAGCACTGCCACTTCGCCGCCCCGTCCATCCTGCGCCGGGGGGAGCTCACCGTGGCCATCTCCACCGGCGGACGGTCCCCGGCGCTGGCCAAGCGCCTCCGAACCGAGCTCCTGGGCCAGCTGGGCCCGGAGCTCGGGGTGCTCACCGACGTGCTCGGGGAACTGCGGGCCGAGCTCCTCCCCACGCGCCAGGAGGTCGACTTCGCCACCTGGGCCCGCCGCTGGGGAGAGGCCCTCGACGCCGACCTGGCGGGCCTCGTACGGGAAGGCCGCCTCGACGAGGTACGGGCCGTCGTCCGGCGGGCCGTCGCCGGCCCCGACACCGGGATCCGGAAGGAGGCGGTGGCATGAGCACCACCGGGGAGCGGACGATCGACGCTGCTATCGCCGCCGACATCGACAAGTTCGAGCGCATGCTGGCCGCCTACCAGGCCGGGGAGCTGGAGGAGGAGCGCTTCCGGGTCTTCCGGCTGGGCAACGGCATCTACGGCCAGCGCCAGGGCGGGACGAACCAGATGGTGCGGGTGAAGCTCCCCTACGGCTCGGTCACCCCCGACCAGCTCGACGCCTTCGCCCACGTGGCCGACGAGTACTCCCGGGGCTGGGGCCACATCACCACCCGCCAGAACATGCAGTTCCACTTCGTCGAGCTCGAGCGGGTCCCGGCCCTGCTGCGGGACC
>JBIOYN010000445.1:0-6154 GCA_044870155.1 Acidimicrobiia bacterium
ACATCGTCAACGCCATCGGCCCCGAGATCCTCGACGAGTTCAAGCGCCTCGACGAGCAGCGCAGCAAGCCGAAGAGCATCCTCGGCCGGCTCCCCCGCCCCAAGGGGGCCAAGGGGAGGAAGAAGCGGCGTTAGCTCGGCGCGTCTCCTGCCTTGGCGGCGTCTAGGGCGGCCAGGTTGGCTTCGGCGGCGGCGAAGATCCGCGCCGTGCAGCCCGACATCTCCACCGGGGGCATCAGCTCGGTGGCCAGCAGGTGGGCCAGCTCGTGGAAGGGACGGCCGCCGGGGCTATCAGCCCGCTCCAGCGCCAGGGGCACGCCCCGGTCACCGCCGGCGGCCACACCGGGCTCGAGCGGGATCCGGGCCAGGAGCGGCACTCCGATGTCGCGGGCCAGGGCTTCGCCGCCGCCCGACCCGAACAGCGGGTACTCCTCGCCGTGGGCGCAGGTGAAGACGCTCATGTTCTCGATGACGCCCACGACCTTGAGGTACGAGCGCCGGGCCATGTCAGCCACCCGGGCGGCCACCTTCTGGGCGGCCAGTGCCGGGGTCGTGACCACCACCATCTCCGCCCGGGGCAGGAGCCGGGACAAGCCCATCTGGATGTCGCCGGTGCCGGGGGGCATGTCGACCAGCATGTAGTCGAGGTCACCCCAGCGGACGTCGGTCAGGAACTGCTCGAGCGCCTTCGTGAGGATCAGGCCGCGCCACATCAGCGCGGTGCCCTCGTCCTCCACCAGGAGACCCATGGAGACGACTTTGAGCAGCCCGGGCTCACCTCCCGGCCGCAGGTTGGGGACGGGCAGCTCGTTGGGGTGGATCTTCTGGTCCTTGCCGCCCAGGCGGCCGGAGACGCCGAGCATGCGGGGTACCGAGAACCCCCAGATGTCGGCGTCGAGGACGCCGACGGTGTGACCCCGGGCGGCCAGCGCCGCCGCCAGGTTGACGGTCACCGACGACTTGCCCACCCCGCCCTTGCCGCTGGCCACGGCCAGGATCCGGGTGGTGAGGGGGATCTCCGTCTCCGGCGCCCGCTCCTGTGCCTTCTTGCGGGCCCGGCCCATCAGGTCGGACCGCTCCTGGGGGGTCATCTCCCCCATGCTGACCTCGACGCCGGCCACGCCGGGGAGGCCCCGCAGCCGGGCTTCGACGTCGTTGCGGATCTGGGCCCGCATCGGACAGCCGGCGATGGTGAGGGCGATCTCCACTCCGACGACCCCGTCCTCGTCGACGGAGACGTCCTTGACCATGCCGAGGTCGACGATGCTGGCGTGCAGCTCGGGGTCGAGGACGGCCTCGAGCATGCGCCAAACCTCTTCGGGGGTGGGCCGTTCTGCGTTCATGCGCCTCATTAAACCGGTGGTGACCTTGAAAATATGCCCGCAGTGGCGGTACGGTCAATCACAGATGGACGCTTTGACGGTCTACAAGGCTCTGGGTGACGACACCCGCTTCGCCATTTACCGCGAGCTGGGGCTCTCGCCGTCGCCCCTGTCCGCCGGCGACCTGGCCCAGCGGCTCACCCTGCATCCCAACACCGTCCGCCCCCACCTCGACCGCATGCGCGACGCCGGCCTGATCGAGGTCGAGACCGTCCACCGTGGCACCGTCGGGAGGCCTCAGCTCCGCTACTCCCTGGCCCCGGGGGCGCCCGGGCTGGGGCTCGACCCGCCCGCCCACACGCTGCTGGCCGGCCTGCTGGCCGCCCTGGCCGAGGGTCAGGGCGCCGACGGCGCCGACGCCGCCGGCCTCGGGCGCCGCTGGGGACGCAAGGCCGTGGCCCGGCGCCAGGACGGGCGGGGCTGCCTGGCGGCGCTGATGGTCGAGCTCGACCGCCTCGGCTTCGATCCCGTGGAGGCGCCCGTCGGGCGGGAACGGACCCGGGTGCGCGTCGACTTCCTCCACTGTCCGTTCCGGGAGCTGGCCGAGGCCTATCCCGAGCTGGTCTGCAACCTCCACCGGGGGATCGTCGAAGGGGTCGTGGCCGCCTCGGGCCCGGGAATGGTGGAAGATTTCCGTACGTTGGCACACAGGGACCCGTGCAATGTCACGGTGACCACCGGGTAGTCTGAAGGTCCGGAACAACCGCTCGTAGCTCTTCAAGGAGGATTCGTGATCACCCTCACCGATTCGGCCGCCGCCAAGGTGAAGGAGCTCATCGAGGCCGAGGGCAATTCGGAGCTCGCTCTGCGGGTCGCTGTGCGCCCCGGTGGATGCTCGGGCTTCAGCTACGAGATGTTTTTTGACTCGGAGTTCGCCGCCGATGACCAGAAGGCGACCTTCGCGGGCGTGAACGTGGTCGTCGACTCGGCCAGCCTGTCGTACCTGAGCGGAGCCTCCCTGGATTACAAGGAGGGGCTCATGGGTGCCGGCTTCACGGTCAACAACCCGAACACCACCCGCTCCTGCGGCTGCGGCCAGTCGTTCTCGTAGATTCCCGGCGGCTGTGAGCTCCTGGCTCGTCACCGGCTCGCCTGAGAACTTTGGCCGGACGCGGGAGCTGGGGTTCTCCCTCCAGGGGTTCAAGGCGCGCCAGCGCAAGAAGGTGTTGGAGCAGATGCGCCCCGGTGACGGGCTCGTCTACTACCTCTCTGGCGTCCAGGCGTTCGGGGGCACGGTCACCGTCGAGAGCGAGGGCTTCGAGGACCACGAGCCCATCTGGAGGTCCAAGCCCGGTGAGGACTATCCCTACCGGGTGAAGATTTCGGCCGACGTGGTGCTCGACGAAGAGGAGTGGGTGCCCTCCGAGGTCGTCGCCCCGGGGCTGGCCTACGTGCAGAAGTGGCCGGCCGAGCACTGGAAGCTCGCCTTCCAGGGGAACCTGCGCCAGATCCCCGACGAGGACTTTGCCATCCTCCGGGAGGCCATCGCCGCCGCCCGCAAAGGCTGAGCGCTCCACCCTGGACCTCAAAGGCGCAGTGAAGGGGCTGGCGCGGCCCAAAACACTGAACCGTGCACCCGTAACCACCGTAGTGGTGGTTCCGAGAGCACAGTTCCGCACCGCTGTCCGCTTTGTCCGGTTCGGGAGGCCCGGATCGGGACTGTGAGTCCGCAAGGGCGCTGGAGGGCCTTGCCGACTCACCGTTCCAGCTTTTCGCCCGATGTCTGGGGTGATCGGCTCCGACTACAGGAAGGTGCCGAGCTGGGCGGACTCGGCGTCGATACGGTCGAGCTCCTGCTGGGCCTCCTCGACGAGCCGGGCAGCCACGGCCCGGGCGCGCTGCGCTTCGGGGTCGACCACGGGCTCGATCGGCGACGACAGGCGCTCGATGAGCGCGTCGACCTCGTGGGGCGAGGTACCCGGCGCCAGCCGGGCCCAGTGGGCGGCGGCCTCGTCGCGCCGCTCGGCGGCGGCCTCGGCCCGGGCCCGGGCGGCGGCCGCGGTCTTCGCCTTGGCCTTGGCTCCCGGGAGGTCCTCGGGACCGGCCAGCCCGGTGGCGGCCATGGCCTCGACGGCCCGGCTGGTTGCTGCCCGGTGCGCGGAGGCGGCCACCCGCAGGTCGGCGGTGATGACCACCACCAGGGCGGCGGGGATCAGGTAGACCCAGGGCTGCCAGCTGAGGGCGGCGATGACGATCACCATGCCGGTGGCGCTGATGAGCGAGCCGGCGGCCCGGCGCCAGGCGGGAGGAAGGTCGGCGCTGGCGCTGTTGGCATCGGTCAGGGCCTGCTCGGCGGCATCGAGGGTGGCGAGGTCGGGCCCGGCCGGGACGGCGGCCAGGAACTGCTCGGCCTTCTCGGCCTCCGCTTCGGCGTCGAGTGTGTTCCGGGCGGCGTCGCGCAGCACGTCGGGCACGATGTCGGGGACGGGAGGGCACGGCTGGGGCCCAGCGTCCAGTTCGGCCAGCTGGGCCTTGGCCGCCGCCAGCTGCGCCGCGGCCTCGGCCCGGGCTCCGGCCAGGTCGGCGGCCAGGGCCGCCGCCGTGCCCGGGTCGAGCCCGTTGCCGGACGCGCCTAGCGTCTTCTTCTTCGCTCTCACCACTGTCCCCGAGGAGGCCGAGCATGCCTGTCGAGCCTGTACCCACGCCGAGTGCGCCCGGCACCGGCCTCCCCTACTCGCCGGCCGTGCGGGCCGGCGACTGGATCCTCCTGGCCGGCCAGCTGGGCCTCGACCCGGCCACGGCCAAGGTCGTCGACGGGGGCGTCGAGGCCCAGGCCCGTCAGGCCATGGCCAACATCTCCGCCATCCTGGGTGACTGCGGCGCGGCGCTCACCGACGTGGCCAAGACCACGGTCTTTCTCACCGATATGGGCGACTTCCCGGCGCTCAACGAGGCATACGCCACCGCCTTCGCCGGCCACCGTCCGGCCCGGACGACCATCGGTGTGGCCGCCCTGCCCCTGGGGGCCAAGGTGGAGATCGAAGTGCTCGCCTACCAACCCCAGACCTGACATCACCTCCATCTTCTCACCGCCAGGGCCGAGTTCCTGGCGCAACCGGAGACAGCGGTTAACGTCATCGATGTGCCCGGCGCGTTGGTATTGGTGCTGATGATGGTGCTGGTGGGGCCGTTCCTTCTGTTCGCTGGCGGCGCGGCCTGGTGCGCCCTGATCGGAACCGCCGTCGACACCTGCGCCCGGGAGGCCTCGGAGACCTCGCCTCCGGGGGGCTAGGGCCGGTCGTTGCCGGGAATTCCCCAGCGCGACTGTCCGAAGCGGTAGCCGACCGAGCGCACGGTCTGGATCCAACCGGCGTGGTCCTCGCCCAGCTTGGCCCGCAGGCGCCGCACGTGAACGTCGACCGTCCGGGCGCCGCCGTAGTACTCGTAGCCCCACACCCGCGACAGGAGCGTCTCCCGGGTGAAGACCTTGCCCGGGTGGGTGGCGAAGAACTTGAGCAGCTCGTGCTCCATGTAGGTGAGGTCGAGGGGGCGCCCGGCCACCGCCGCCTGGTAGGTCTCCAGGTTGATGAGGAGGTCGCCGTACTCGACCACCTCGGGGCCGGTGGCCCGTCCCGCCCGCCAGGCCAGCAGGCGCAGGCGAGCCTCCAGCTCCTTGGGATGGAACGGGGTCAGGCAGAAGTCGTCGAAGAGGTCCTCGCGCAGCTCCAGGTCGGCGAGCTGGGTGCCGGACACCAGCAGCAGCACCGGGGAGACGGGGACGTCCCGGCGGCGCAGCGACCGGCACACCACGAATGCCCCTTCGGGGTCGGTCTCCGCGCTCACGACGGCGCCGGCCCAGCCCTCGACGGGCTCGAGCTGCGTGGCCACCGAGGCGTTGATCGCCGCTTTCCACGAGTACCCGGCCAGGTCCAGGGTCTGGACCAGCAGGGGCGGCGGCGGATCAGGAAACACCAGCAGTGGTTCGCCCATGAGGTCCCCCCTCATTGGCACCGCGCCAGCAGTGACAGGCGGCTGGGGTTGGGGCCCCCGGCCGCACCGCGATGAGCCGCCAGGTGAAGAGCCATGATCACAGGACGCCCAGGTAGCGGTCGAGCTCGAAGGGCGTCACGTAGGACTTGTACTCGGCCCACTCCAGCCGCTTGTTGCGGATGAAGTAGTCAAAGGTGTGCTCGCCGAGCACGTCGGCCACGAACTCCGACTTCTCCATGGCGTCGAGGGCCTCGGCCAGCGAGTTGGGGAGGTTGTAGATCCCCTCCGCCAGGCGCTCCTCGGGCGTCATCTCGAAGATGTTGTTGGTGGCCTCGGGGGGAAGTGGATAGCCCTCCTCGATGCCCTTCAGGCCGGCGGCCAGCATGAGGGAGAAGGCCAGGTACGGATTGCAGGCCGGGTCGGGGGCCCGATACTCGACCCGGCTGCCGGACTCGCCCCGACGGGGGATCGGCACCCGCACCAGGGCCGAGCGGTTGTTGCGGGCCCAGCAGATGTAGACGGGCGCCTCGTAGCCGGCGATGAGCCGCTTGTAGGAGTTCACCCACTGGTTGGTGATGGCCGTGATCTCGGGGGCGTGCTGGAGCAGGCCGGCCACGAAGCACTTCCCCACCTTGGACAGGCTGTACTCGTCGCCGGGATCGTGGAAGGCGTTCACGTCGCCCTCGAACAGGGACAGGTGGCTGTGCATCCCAGAGCCCTGCCAGCCCGCCACCGGCTTGGGCATGAAGGTGGCGTACACGCCCCGGGACTGGGCCACCTCCTTCACCACCGTGCGGAAGGCCATGATGTTGTCGGCCATGGTCAGGGCGTCGGTGTAGCGCA
>JBIOYN010000446.1:0-6007 GCA_044870155.1 Acidimicrobiia bacterium
CCCTGATCTCGGCCGTGGCCGACGAGCTCATCGCCCTCGACCAGGGGCGGTTCGTGGTCCGGGGCCGTCCGGGCGAGGTGCTGGAGGACTCCCGGGTGGTGGAGTCGTATCTGGGGACGTCGGAAGAGGCCGTGAGACGTTCAGGGGACGTGGAGGGCGGGGGAGGAAGCTCGGTATGAGGCGGTACCTGCGGGCCCTGGTGATCGTGGCCCTGGTGACGGCCGGGGCCGGCTGCGGTCAGGACAACAAGGTGGGCGACGAGCGCCTGCTCGATTTCGACGAGCAGGTGGGCCAGCGCCTGGGAGAGACGACGAGCACCACCGCTCCGGCCGTGACCACCACCACGGCTGGAGCCACCCAGGCCACCGCGCCCGGGGGCGGGCCCGCCGGTCAGGCCACGACCACCACCCGGAAGACCACCGCCACCCAGCCGGTGGCCACCACCGCCACCACGGCGGCGCCCCAGGCCCTGCCGGCGCTGGAGATCTTCATCTACGACGACAACGCCCCGGCTGCCATCGAGCCTGCCTACGCCCGGCAGTTCGTGGGCGGCCTGGTCCGCTGGATCAACAAGGACACCGTTCCCCGGGGCGTGAAGGCGACGACCACCCGGTTCCCGTGCGAGACCATCGCCCCGGGTGGCTCCTGTGACTTCAAGCCCACGGCGGCCGGTCTCTTCGACTACGGGGACTCCACCCGGCCCTACGTGAACGCCACGCTCGAGGTGCTTCCCAAAGAATGATGCGCCGGCCCGCGTCCGTGGTGGTGGCCCTGGCCCTGGCGGCCGTCGCCCTGGCCGGCTGCGGCCGGTCGGACGCGGCCACCGAGCCGGTGGCGGGGACGAAGGTCAAGGTCCTCGAGCTCTCCTCGCTGCCCACGGAGATCCTCGGCCTCGCCGTCCAGAAGGAGGACGTGGCCGGCAGCGTGGCCAAGGTCAACTCCACTTTCATCGACGCTCTGGGCCTGTGGTCGCTGCGGTCCGACGACCTGGTGCAGGCCACGCTCCAGGTCAGCCGGTTCAGCGACGGCGCCCGTTACGACAAGGCCGACTTCCGCCAGAGCGTGGTCAACCAGATCGGCTCGGCCCGGCCCCGGACCTTCCGCCTCGGCTCGCGTACCGTCTACCTCACCACCGGCACCAAGCAGAGCATCGCCGTGTGGTTCAAGGGTGCCTACCTGTTCGTCCTCGCCTCCCGCTCCGACTACGACGAGCCCCGCACGCTGCTGCGGGCCGCCCTGGAGATCAAGGCGTGAACGCCTCCGGCCGCATCGTCCGCGCCCTCCTGGCCCTCATGGCGCTCCTCGGCACCCTGGGCCTGGCCGGCTGCACCAGCGAGGCCAAGACGACCGAGAAGACCCTGCGCGCCGCCCTGGACCGCACCGAGCACCTGGCCCACCGCTTCGCCTACAAGGAGGCCTTCACCGACAAGGATGGCAAGCACGAGACGGCGGTGCAGGGTCTGGTGGAGGACGACCTGCGCTACAAGGCCCGGGTGTCGGAGAACGGGGTGGCCGTCCTCGACGAGGCGGTGAGCGACGACGCCCTCGCCGTCCGGCTCATCCAGCCTCCGGCGCTGGCCGACTTCATCCGCACGCCTCAGGAGAAGGGGAAGGGCGGCTCGGGCGTGGGTGGCAGCGGGACCGAGGCGCCGGCCTCGACCGTCGATCTCGACCGCGACGCTCCCGACCCGGTGGCGGCGCTGCGCTCCCGGCGCTGGGTGTTGGACAAGGCGGGGGCGCCGGCCGTGTTCTCCGCCAACCCGGCCGAGGACCGGGCCCTGGGCGAGGATCCCGTCCTCGACGCCCTCGACGTCTTCGCCCACGTGGAGCGGGCCATCGACGAGGCCGACTACATCGCCGAGTTCAATGAAGAGTCGATCGAGCCCGTGTACCGCCGGGACGAGGACCCCTTCGACAAGCCCAAGAAGGGCTCGGGGGTCATCCGCTACGACTTCGCCGCCCCCAAGCTGCCCAAGGCCTCGGACCGGGCCGGGGGCAACCAGGTGACGCCCGACGCCCGCCACTTCCGCAAGATGGCCGTGTACGTGAAGGAGAGCAGGGTCCTCCAGATCTCCGAGGTCATCGACGTGGCCGCCCGCCTCGACGACCTGGCCGAGGTGTACGAGACGAAGTACCCCAAGGACCGCAAGCCCGCCGAAGTGGCGGCCATCGCCATCGACGCCCTCAACACCATCCGCACCGGCCAGGGGCAGGACCCCATCCGGCTGCGGTCCATGTCCTACAACCTGAAGGACCTGGGGGAGGCGGTGAAGGTGGACATGCCCACCGAGGTGGTCGAGACCAGCCTGGCCGTGCTCCAGAACCGGGGCCGTCCCGCCGACGAAGCCGCCGGCGCCGCCCTGGCCAACGAGTACCGGGCCGCCCTGGCCGCCCGCCCTCTCGACGCCCTCCCGGCCGACGCCTCAGGTACCGCCGCCACCCCCGGCCCCGGTAGCACCGGCACTCCCGGCCCCGGCAGCACCGGCACTCCGGGCACCCCGACGGAGCCACCCTCCGGCTGACAGCCGGCCGCTGCCTGTGCCGCCTTCCCCCAACCGGCGTTCCTCACCCCCGCCATGTGGCGCTGAGGCACGCCGATTCATCTGTAAGTTGCTCGTCATGCCGATCCGGCTCCGTTCAGCCCCGGCATCCGGGGCTGAGAAACGCCGGTTCGTGGGGGTCGGGGCGCTCGTGCTGGCGCTCGGCGTGATGCTGGGGAGCGCCGGTTGCTCGCGGGGCGGCGACGAGCCGGCATTCGCGCTGGATGGAAGCCCGCGGTTTCCCGACGCCGAGGGGGTGGTCGAAGAGATCTCACTCGACCGCATCACCCTCGACGGGCGCCGCACCTACAAGGTGGCCAAGGACCTGGCCAGCTTCTCCACCTACGACCTGTCGATCACGCCGATGCTCCACCGCCAGGGCCAGTACGTCCACCTCGGCCTGCGAGGCGACACGGCCACGTGGATGGCGGGGATCGGCGTCATCGTCCGGGCCCCGGGGAAGCCGCCGACGGTCTACTACAACGGCTACCTGCTCAAGATCGACGGCGGGCGGGCCATCTTCCGCAACGGCACCGTGCTGCGCCTGGCGCACGGCGTGAAGAGCCCCACCGACACCGGCCTGCTCCGGGCCGAGATCGACCCCTCCACCCACCGGGTGCGGGCGCTGGTCATTCCCTAGCGGCCGTCCGCTGGGCCGGGTCCTGGCGGTAGAAGTCGGACAGCACGGCGTAGAGAGCGGGCTTGCGGGCCCGAAGCTCGGCGGGGAGGTCGAAGAAGACCTCGGTGGCCACGGCGAAGAACTCGCCCGGGTTCACGGCCCCGTAGTCGCTGAGCAGCTCGTCGCCCATCCCCGACCGGAGGAGCTCGTACTCCGCCGTGCACACCTCCTGCCAGCGCTGGCGGGCGGCGGCATCGGGGAGCGGCGGTGTCCCGTCGATGAGATCGTCGAGCATGTCGAGCTTGTGGGCGAACTCGTGGAAGACGACGTTGTGGCCCCGCTCGGGATGGCGGGCCCCGGCCCGGGCCGCGTCCCAGGCGATGATGACGGGCCCCCGCCGGTCGTTGGCCTGGCCCAGGATGGCCAGCGGGCTGTCGGTGACCACGCCCTGGACCGGCCCGGCCCGGACGCCGGTCACGGTCATCGTGGTGGGGTGCACGATGATGGCCTGCACGTCCCGGTAGTACTCGAACTCGAGGCCGAGGATGAGCAGGGCGGCATGGGCGGCGATCACGATGCGGATCTCGTCGGTGAGGCTGAAGCCGGCCGCCGCCTCCCACCGCTTGTGGCGCACGAGGAGCTCCATGAGCTCACCCAGGCGGAGCCGCTCGTCATCGTCGAGCAACGCCCAGTGGGACAGGGCGCCCGCCGTCACCCGTTCCCAGCCGGCGGGCAGGCCGGACCGGCGATGGCGCCGCCAGCTCATCGCCCGGGCGAGTCGAGGGGGGGAGTGCCCGCGAAGCCGAGGACCGCCTCGCACCAGGCGGCGGTGGTGAGCAGCCGGATTTCGTCGCTGGCGGCGAGCTGGATGGCGAGGGGAAGGCCGGCGGCGGCGACGCCGGAGGGCAGGGCGATGGAGGGGAAACCGGTGAAGGTCCACGGGGCGCAGAACGAGGGGTCGCCCGTGGAGGAGAGCCCTTTGGGTGCGGGCGAATCGGCGACGGGCATCAAGAGGGCGTCGACGCCGGCGAGGAGGGGGGCGACGTCGGTTTTGAATTGGCGGCACTGCTGTTCGGCGGCGGCGTAGTCGACGCCGGCGATCTGCATGCCGGCTTCGATGAGGGCGCGGATCTTCGGCCCGAACTGGTCGGAGTGGTGGGCGAACCCTTGCCGGTGGATGGTGGCGGCGGCCACCTGCATGACCCGCAAGCCGGACTCGTAGAGCCCGTTCACGCTGGGGGGCAGGTCGACCCCCTCGACGGTCGCCCCGGCGCCGGCCAGCCTTTCGGCCGTCGCCTCCAGGTGGGCGGCGACGTCGAGGCCCGCCCGCTCCAGCAGCGGTCGCCGCACGAAGCCGAAGCGTGGAGCGGACAGCCTGTCCGCGTCGAGGGCGGCGGTGGAGTCCGCCGGCGGGTCGGGGCGGGAGAAGGGGTCGGCGGGGTCGTACCCGGCGAGGACGTCGAGGGCGACGGCGGCGTCGGCCACGGAGCGACAGAAGATCCCGACATGGTCGAACTGCCAGGTGAGGGGCACCATGCCCCGGCAGCTGATTCTGCCGTGGCCGGGCTTGAGGCCGACGACCCCGCAGTAGGCGGCGGGCCGCAGCGTGGAGCCGACGGTCTGGGAACCGAGCGCCAAGGGGACCATGCCGGCGGCCACGGCGGCCGCCGGCCCACTAGAGGAGCCTCCGGGTGTGTGTTCGAGATTCCACGGATTGCGCGTCGTGGTCGGATCGAGGAAGGCGAATTCGGTGGTGGCGACCTTGCCGAGGATGATCGCCCCCGCCTGGCGCAGCCGGGTGACCGCCACCGCGTCTTCCGCCGGCTGCTCATGAGCGAAGGCTGCAGCCCCGGCGGTCGTGACCATCCCAGCCACGTGGAAGATGTCCTTGATCGCCACGGGGATGCCATGCAGAGGACCTCGGAACCGGGAAGCCCGCCCTTCTGCGTCGCGTTGGCGGGCAGTGGCCAGCGCCTCGTCCCGGTCGAGGGTCACCCAGGCCAGGATCTGGGGGTCGAGGGCCTCGATCCGATCCACCAGCGCCCCCACCAGCTGCACCGCCGACAGCCGCCCTTGCCGGATGCGCGCCGCCGCCTCCGTCACGGTGAGGGTGTGGAGGGGTCGCTGCATCTCCCCGAACGTACCGGCCGAATCAGCGTCAGGGCTAACGTCTGGGCCCATGAGCCGGATCAACGACCTCGGGGGGATGGAGGGGTTCGGGCCGGTCGATCCGGCGGATGACGGGCAGCCTTTCGAGGTCGATTGGGAGGCCCGGATCTACGCCCTGCACCTCGCCCTGCTGCGTCACGGCGTCTACGGCCTCGATGAGCACCGCGACGCCATCGAGCGCCTTCCACCCGCCCGCTACCTGGCCGCCTCCGCCTACGAGCGGTGGGTGGAGGCCACCGAAACCCTCCTGGTCGAAAAAGGCGTGATCTCCGCCGCCGACCTCCACGCCGCGCCGGAGGGCGCGGACCACGCCGCTCATGGCTGAGCGCTATCCCCCGGGCTCCCGGGTGCGGGTCCGGCTGGACGATCCGACGGTGCACACCCGCGTTCCCCGCTACGTCCGGGGACGCACCGGACGTGTGGTGGAGGTGCACGGGCACCACCGTCTCCCCGACGACGTGTTGCGCGGGGCCGACCCGCCGGCCGTGACCCCGGTCTACGCCGTGCGCTTCAAGGCCGTCGACCTCTGGGGTGAGGGCGACCACAGCGTGATCGTCGACCTGTGGGAGCCCTACCTCGAGCGCCCCGACGAGGAGGCTCCATGACCAGCGGCGACGGGCACGCCGATGGGAGTGCCGCCGTCCGGGTGCGGCGGCTGGAGGTGCTCCTCGAGGAGCGC
>JBIOYN010000447.1:0-6422 GCA_044870155.1 Acidimicrobiia bacterium
GCACACCCGCACGGGCGGGAGGTGGACGGCTCCGCACGCCTCGCAGCGGCTGCCCACGAAGCCGAACTTGTAGCGGGTGGACCGGTGGGAGGGCGGGGCGGCGGGGGCGGCGGGGTCGGGCCGGCGGGGCGGTTCCTTGACCAGAGCGCCCCGCCACGACAGGAACTGGGCGTAGCGCAGGTCGTCGCGCCCCGCCGCGATCTGGGCCGCCAGCGGCTTGGCCGCCGTGTGGGCGGCGATGGCGTCGGTGGTACGCAGCACGAGGGCGCTGGCTCCGTCGGAGAGCACCACCACCACGATGGTCTGGCCCGGGGTGGCCCGGTCGAGCACGTCGGCCAGCACGATGCCGGCCTGGGCCGTGCCGGCGTTGCCGATGGCGGCGGAGAGGTCGTTGACCAGCGCCTCGGGCCGTACCCCCGACGTGGTGGCGAAACGGCGCACGGCCCGCGACGGGAGGCCGGAGACGACGAGATGGTCGACGTCACCGGGCGCGAGGCCGGCCTGTTTGAGGGCGTCGGCGAAGGCGGCGTCGGCCAGGGGGCCGTAGACGTGCTCGCCGAAGCGCTCCTCCCACACCCGGGAGGCGACGGCCCCGGGCAGGCGCCAGCGGTCGAGGAACTCGTCGGTGGCGGCGGCGCTGGCCACCACCTGGGCCAGGACCGGGGCACCCCCGTCGGAGCCCTCGCCGGTGCCGCCGAAGAGCAGGGCCACGGCCCCGTCGCCGCCGTCGCGCTCGTCGGTGCCCCCGGCCAGGCCGGTGCGGACGTCGGCCAGCACGGCCAGGGTGGGGACGGGCGAGTCCACCGCCGCCAACACGGCGCCCACCCCCGAGCGCACCGACCCCACCATGTCCACGGCCAGGACCGCGGACGGCAGGTCGAGGGCGGCGTGGATCACGGTGGCGTTGGTCTTGTCCAGGTAGGGCGGGCTGGCGGTGGCGAAGAACACCCGCTGGGGACGGGCGGCCTCGGGCACCGAGCGCAGGGCGGTGCGGGCCGCCTCCACCCCCATGGAGGTGGCGTCCTCGTCGTAGGAGGCCACCGCCCGGGTCCCCGTGCCGCCGCCCTCGCCGAGCACGGCGGCGATCTCCGAGCGCTTCAGGCGGAGGTAGGGGATGTAGGCGCCGTAGCCGACGAGCCCTGCCATGCGTTCTCCCGGATCAAGTGAGTTGCACCACGCTACCCGCTCCTGGGAATGGTTCCCGAGTCCGGCGGGCGCCGGCGGCGAAGGCTCAGCGGGCGCCGGTGGCGGCGGCCACGTCGAGGCCGCCCACGCATGTGGGGCTGTTGGGGCCGCACTCCACGCTCTTGTCGGCCGTGTCCAGGATGCGGTCGACGGCCTGCTGCTGGGTGAGGCCCTGGGCCAGCAGCAGGGCCACCGCCCCGGCCACGTGGGGAGAGGCCATGGACGTGCCCGCCAGGTACTCGTACTGGTTCTGCTTGCCCTTGGCCCACCAGGTGGAGAGCACGTTCTCCTCCCTGTCGCCCCCCGAGCCGCCCGGCGCCACCAGCGCCCACTTGGCGTTGCCCGTGGGGCTGGAGTAGCTCGCCACCCGCTTGTCGGGGCCGGTGGCGCCCACCACCAGGGCGTTGAGATCGCCGTACTCGTTGGAGCCGATGCCGAGGCCGAAGAGGTCCTCGTTGCCCGAGCTGACCACGGGCACCGCCCCGTGGGACCAGGCGTAGTCGATGCCCTCCACCAGGCCGCTGCCCAGGGTGGCGGCGGTGACGAACGTCGCCTCGCCGAGCGACAGGTTCACGACCCGGGCCCCGTGGTCGATCACCCACTTGATCCCGGCGATGACGTCGGCCTCCTGGGCGCTCCCGCTCTCCGTGAAGGCCCGGGCCACCACCAGCGTGGCGTCGGGGGCCACGCCGGCCACTCCCACACCGTTGTCCCGCACGGCAGCGGCGATGCCGGCCACGTGGGTGCCGTGGCCGTACACGTCCTGGGCCGTTCCCTCGCATTTGGCCTGATCGCCCTGGGTGCCGATGCAGCTGGTGTTGTCCGCCACCCGTCCGGCGAGGTCTTCGTGGGTCAGGTCGACGCCGGTGTCGACGATGCCGATGCGGATGCCCTCGCCCGTGGTTCTGGTCCACGCCGAGGGGGCGCCGATCTGGGCCAGGCCCCAGAGCTTGTCGAAGGAGGCGTCGTTGGAGGCGGAGGCAGGTGTGCCGCCCGGCCCCAGCATCAGAACCAGCCCGGTGATTGCGGCGGCGATCTTGGAATGTCCCCCGGCCACTGTCGCCCCTCCCCTTTGCTCCCCGCCTGAGGTCACCAGGCTACCGCCTCCCATTAGCCTGCTCTCTGCCATGGCCGCGGAGAACCTGACCTACATCGCCGCCTTCGGGGGCGGCGTGGTGTCGTTCCTGTCGCCGTGCGTGCTGCCGTTGGTGCCCGCCTACCTGTCCATCATCACCGGCCTCGACATGGCCGAGGTGCGCTCGGGACAGGCCCGCCACCTCCCCCGGATCGCCTGGCACACGGGGTTGTTCGTGGCCGGCTTCTCCGCCGTGTTCGTGCTGCTCGGGCTCTCGGCCACCACCATCGGGCGGGCTGCCCTGCGAAACCAGTCGACCATCACCCGGATCTCGGGCCTGATCATGCTGGCCATGGCGCTCTACGTCCTCGGCTCCCTGGTCCTCTCCGCTCCCGGTCTCTACCAGGAGCGGCGCTTCCAGCCCAACCTCTCCCGCTTCGGTCCCCTGGCGGCGCCGGTGGCCGGGGTGGCCTTCGGCTTCGGGTGGACGCCGTGCATCGGGCCCGTGCTCACCTCCGTCCTGGCCCTGGCCGCCGCCTCGTCGGGCCTGGGGCGGGCCGCCGCCCTCCTGCTCGCCTATTCCGCCGGCCTCGGGGTGTGCTTCCTCGCCACCGGGCTGGCGCTCGGGCGCCTGGCCGGAGCGCTGCGCTGGGTCACCCGCCATTCCCGGGGTCTGACGGCCGTCTCGGCACTGTCCCTGGCCGTCTTCGGGGTGCTGTTGTCGCTCGACCGGCTGGTGTGGCTGACCGACAAGCTGAAGGGGACCCTGGAGGCCATCGGCCTGGGCCGGCTGGTGACGCTGGGCCTGGGCTGGCTCGTGACGCTGCGGTGGTGGGGATGACCCCCGGCCGGCTGCGGCTGGTGGTGGCGGCGCTGGCCGTCGCCGTGCTGGGCGTCGTCGGGTTCTTCTCCTTCCGGGGGGCGGGCCAGGATCGCAGCGCCCCCGAAGCCGACGTCGCCGACCCGGCGAGGTTCAACCTGCCGGCCCTGGAGGGCAACGGCCGGGTGCGCCTGGCCGACTTCAAGGGGACCCCGCTGGTGGTCAACTTCTTCGCCTCGTGGTGCGGGCCGTGCAACCTCGAGCTGCCGTTCTTCGCCGACGCCGCCAAGAAGCTCGAGGGCAAGGTGCGCTTCATCGCCGTCAACGCCCAGGAGCTCAGCCACGCCGAGGCCGTCAAGATGGCCGAGCGTCACCACCTGGCCGAGTCCGGGATCACGCTCGGCCGGGATGTCGGGGGCCGGGCCGGCTCGCTCCTCCACGACTCCCTGGGCCGGGGCATGCCCCTCAACGCCTTCTACGACGCCGACGGGAAGCTGATCGACGTGGGGAGGGGCGCCCTGCTCGAGGGCCGGCTGGCGGAGACGCTCGAGAACACCTTCGGCATCACCTACTGACGGCGGAGCAGCTCCAGCACCCGGTCCACCACCGCGGGGCCGTCGAGGTCGACGACCACCTGATGGCTCATCCCGTCGGCGTGCTCGCGCAGGACGGCGTCGCCCTCGACGACCAGGCGTTTGCGCTCGAGTTTGGCCACCGGTTCCCCCAGCGCCACCAGCAGGGCGGCCGGGTCGTGGAGGTGCACCCCCCGCGCGTTGGGAGGCACCCGGGCCCGGGACTGCGATGCGAACCACAGCTCGAGGAAGGGGATGACCTCGGGCGCCAACCCCACCAGCAGCTGGAGGGCGGCGAAGCTGACGCGGGTCGCAACCGTGGCATCGAGGGGGACGACCGTCACCTCCGGGCCCTCGAGGACCACGGCGGCGGCGGCCGGGTCGGCGGCGAAGTTGGACTCCACCTCGCGCACCCGGCCGCGGTGCTCCACGGGGTGCAGTGCCCCGCCCATCACCACCAGGTTGGGCGGGCGCCACCCGGCCACAGCCAGGGCAGCCAGGTTGGTGAGGGGGCCGATGCCGAGCACCAGTTCGGGCTCGGCGGCGGGCACGGCCTCGACGGCGGCGGATGCACCCGCCACCACCGGCACGCTCTCGGGAATCAGGCGGCGGGCCATGTCGGCCCGCCACTCGGCGTCGGCGCCCACGGTGCTGACCCCGACGAGGTCGACGTCGGAGTGGACGAGGGCGCACAGCAGGGCGATCGAATCATCCGGGTTGGTGCCGATATCGGTGTCAATCCAGAGGCGCACCGGCTCAGGCGCCGAGGATCAGCCGGAGCGCCGGCTCCAGCTCGGGGCTCTTGAAGGCGTAACCCGACGTCTCCAGGCGCTTGGGCACCACCCGCTGGCCGGTGAGGAGGAGCTCGTCCGCCATCTGGGCGCCGAGGGCGAGCCGAAGTGCGGCCGCCGGAACGGGGATCACCGCCGGGCGGTGGAGCACGCCGGCGAGCACCCGGGTGAACTCGGCGTTGGTCACCGGCGTGGGGGCGGTGGCGTTGACGGGCCCGGCGGGAGCGCCCTCGCCCAGGAGGTGGACGATGATGCCGACCTCATCGTCGATGCTGACCCAGCTCATCCACTGCTTTCCCGACCCCATGCGCCCGCCGGCGCCCGCTTTGAAGGGGAGGATCATCTTCTTGAGGGCGCCGCCCTGAGCAGACAGCACGATCCCGGTGCGGAGGTGGACGACGCGGATGCCGGCCTTCTCCGCCGGGGCGGTGGCCGCCTCCCAGGCCCGGCACACCTCGCCCAGGAACCCGGGGTCGTCGGCCGGGGTGTCCTCAGTGCTGACCACGTCGCCGCGGTCCCGGTAGATGTCGACGCCCGAGCCGGAGACGAGCACTCCGGGCGGGTTGGTCAGCGTGGCCAGCGTCTCGGCCAGGAGCGTGGTGCCCTTGATGCGCGAGTCGCGGATGGCCGCCTTCTGGGCGTCGTTCCAGCGCCGGTCGCCGATCCCCTCGCCGGCCAGGTTGACGACGCCCCCCACCCCTTCGAGTCCGCCGGCGTCGATGGTGCCGGCCTGGGGATCCCAGGCGATGGCGTCGGGCCCGGGGGCGCCGGCGCTCCCGGGCCGGACCAGGCGCAGCACCCGGTGACCGGCGGCTTCCAGCGCCGGCCGCAGGGCGGTGCCGATGAGCCCGCTGGCGCCGGTGACGGCCACATCCATATCTCCAGGTTCCTTCCCGTGGCGATTCTGGTCACCGATCTTCTCGCATGCCGAGAAGATCGTGCCCAGATCGGCGGAGGGCCGTGGCTCATCCTCGCGCCCGCCGGCCGGCCGCCAGGAACCGGCAGGTAAGATGCCTCGGTCCGGCCGCTTCTGGCCGGACGGGCGCCCCTAGCTCAACTGGCAGAGCAGCGGACTCTTAATCCGCGGGTTCAGGGTTCGAGTCCCTGGGGGCGTACTCAGACGAATTCGCTGGTCAGCGGCGACTTTCGCCCTCTCCTGGGACTCGGAGGGCCCTGTCGACCGCCCGGTCCACCAGCACGGGCCCCCGCCTGAATGAACCGGGTCAGCTGGGTGAGCGTGCTCGACGCCGACCGCAGGGTGGCCGGCATCGTGGGCATGACCGAGGTCGTCGACGCCTACCGCCACGCCCTCCGCTCCAGCCTCCACCGGCTGGGAAGCACCGCCCGACGTCGCTCCTGGTCGAGCAGACCGTGGGCCGGTCCTCACCCTTCGGCGGCAAGCGGGTGGCCGACGCCGACTGGCCGCCCGGGTCCCTGGTGGTCAGCATCCAGCGGGGCAGCCAGCTGCTCTTCCCCGAGGGGGACACCGTCATCGAACCCGGCGACACCCTGAGTCTCCTCACCGTGCCGGTGCACGCCGCGACCTCCGGAGCGAGCTGGCGGGACCGGTCCTTGAAGCGGAGGACGAGCCCGCCGGGGCCGGACATGATCTGATCGCCGCCCCGCTCGCCCCACCACGCGAAGGAGTCGCCGGCGACTCAGACGGGCCGGGCGGGCTCCGGACCGCGGACGGTGACACGGGCCGACCCGCCGAAGACGGCCGAGCACAGGTCGCCGGGGCGGAGCGGCACGGCCGCGGTCAGGCCGCCGGTGATGACCAGCTGGCCGGCCTCGAGCGGCTGGTGTCGGGCCAGCCAGGCCAGGCTCTCGGCGGGGTGTCCCATGGCCGCCGACCCCCGGGCGGAACCCACCGGCTCCCCGTTGCGGGAGAAGACGACCTCGACATCGGCGAGGTCCAAACCGCCGCCGAGCACGGGGCCGACCACCACCTCGGCCGCCGACGAGCCGTCGGCGGTGTT
>JBIOYN010000448.1:0-7495 GCA_044870155.1 Acidimicrobiia bacterium
GCAGGACCGCTGTCCCTAGGCTCGGCCCGGATGGACGGTGTGGTGACGTTCCTCTTCACCGATCTGGTCGGCTCGACACAGTTGCTCGACCGGCTGGGTGATGACGTCGCCGAGGACCTGCGACGAAGTCATTTCGCGCTGTTGCGGCGGGCCGTGGCCGGGGCGGGGGGCACCGAGGTCAAGAGCCTCGGGGACGGGATCATGGTGTCCTTCGCCAGCCCCGTCGCTGCCCTCGAGTGCGCGGTGGCGATGCAGACGGCCGTCGCCGAGGACAACCGGAAGCAGCCCGGGCGGGTGCTCCAGATCCGCGTCGGGATCCACGCCGGGGAGCCACTCCGGGACGGCGACGACTTCCACGGCAGCGCCGTCGTGGTGGCCAGGCGCCTGTGTGACCACGCCCAGGGCGGCCAGATCCTCGCCAGTGAGATCGTCACCGGGCTGGTGGGCAGACGGGGAGTGTTCCGCTTTCGCCCCGTCGGACGCCTCGTCCTGAAGGGCCTCTCCGAACCGACACCCACGGTCATGCTGGACTGGGAGCCGACCCGGCCGGAGGCCCCCCGACCGCCGAGGGCCGGTCCCGACCGCAAGGAACCACCGGGACTGACACTGGCACCGGCGCGGGTCCTGGTCGGCCGGGAGGAAGAGGTCGACCGGTTCCGGTACGTCCTGTCGGAAACGGCCGAGGGACGGGGCCAGATCGCCTTCGTCGTCGGCCCCATGGGCATGGGCAAGACCCGCCTGGCCGAGGAGGCGCTCTCGCTGGCCCACCAACGGGGATTCCGCGTCCTCGTCGGGCGCACCCCGGGCGCCGGCAGCGGCCTGGCCTACGCCCCGCTCCTCTCCGCCTTCGGGACGGTGCTGCGGAGCCGGGAACCCTGGGACCGCGCAGCCCTGGTCGGCGACCTGCTCCACCTCGGACGGCTCTGGCCCGAGCTCGGCCTGTCGGCGCCGGCTCCGGTGGGAGAAGCCGACCTCGAGCGGACCCTGCTCTTCGAAGCGGTGGCCCGGCTGCTGGAACGACTCGCCGGCGAGTCGCCCGTGGCCCTCTTCGTCGATGACCTCCACTGGGCCGACGCGCCGTCGCTGGCGCTGCTCGGCTACCTCGCCCCCAACGTGGCGGGGTTGCCCGTCCTCCTGCTCGGCGCCTACCGCCCGGAGGGGATCGCCGAGAGCAGGGTCCTGCGCCAGTTCGTGGCCAACACCCAGCGTCTGGGCTTCACCACCGAGATCCCCCTCCAGGGCCTCGACCGGGAAGAGGTCGCCGCCCTCGCCGCCGGGATCCTGGGGGATGCCCCACCCGAATCGCTGGTCGAGCTCTCGGCCCGGGCGGCCGGGACCCCCCTGTTCGTGGAGGCGCTGGTCCGGGGACTGCTCGACGCCGGGACCCTGGTGCGGTCCGACACCGGCTGGACGTTGGCCGGCGCCGGCCCAGGCACCCTCCCTCGCAGCGTACGGGACCTGGTGATGGACCGGCTCGAGCTCCTCGAGCCTGACGAGCGCTCGACCCTCGAGCTGATCGCCCACGGGGCGCAGGGCCTGTCCCACGCCCTCCTCGAGCGGGCTTCGGGCATCGACCCCGATGAGCTCCTGGCTGTCATCGGCCGCCTGGTTGCCGCCGGCCTGCTCGTCCAGGAGGTGGCGGGGACCGAAGTCCTCTATCGCCTCTCCCACCCCCTCATCGAAGAAGTCGCGGGGTCCGAGCTGCCGGAAGTCACGAGCCGACGCATCCACGCCCGCCTGGCGCAGGGGGCAGAGCGGGTCGGGCCGCGGGACCTCGACCGCCTCGCCTACCACTACTCCCGGGCGGGTGGTGAGGTGGACGGTGACCGGGTGCTCGAGGTGCTCCTCGAGGCCGGTGAGCGCGCCCAGGGCCTGGCCGCCCACGACGAGGCGGCCCGCCACTTCGGCGCCGCCCTTTCGCTCATCCGGGACGGACGCCGTCCCGAGCTGCTCCCCGAAGTCCTCGAACGTCTGGGCCAGTCGTTGGACCCGGTGGGCCAGACGGCGGCGGCGATCGAGGCATGGAACGAGGCTGCAGCCGAACGCCAGCGCCAGGGCGACCTGCTCGGGGTTGCCCGCCTCCGCCGGCGGCTCGGGATCGCCGCCCGGAGCGTGGGCGACGCCGACTCGGCCCGTGAGCACCTTCTGGCCGGCATCGAAGCTCTGCACGACCTCCCGCCGTCGGAGGAGCTGGTGGACCTCCATCACGCCCGTCTTCTTGTCGACAGCCCGCTGTTCGACCCGGACCGCGCCGCCGGCACCGTGGCCGAGCTCTCCCGGCTGGCCGAGGCCCTCGGTTCTCCTCGATGCGTCATGGAGAGCCTGAGTGGGCAGGGCATGCTGCATCTCGCCCTGGGCAACTACGACCTGGCTCGGGCCAAGGCCGAGGAGTCACTGTCGATCGCCGAGCAAACCGGTGACTGGAACCTCGTGCAGCGGGCCCATCGCGATCTGGCCTGGGTGACGTGGTTCGTCGCCGACTACGGCGCCGGCCACCGCCACGCGGCCGCCCAGCTCGAGCTCGACCGGCGTCTCGGTGCGCCTGCCCAGGAGCCGCTCTCCCGGATCCAGTTCGTGCTCTACGACCTGTACACGGTCCCCTTGGCGGAGGTGGTGAAACGGGCGGAGGCAGCCGCCGCCGAGGCCCGCCGCCACGGCCAGGGCCGCAACGTGGCCCTGGTTCTCGGGACCCTGGCGATGGCTCACGCCCTTCGAGGGGCGCTCGACTCCGCCGACGAGTGCCTGAACGAAGCCCGATCGGGGATGCGGGATGTGGGGGTCCTGGGGGGCGACCGGATGTTCCACCTCATCCACATGCCGGAAGCGACGCTCGCCCTGGAGCGGGATGACGCCGCCGGCGCCCTGGTCGCCGCCCGACGCCTGCGCAACCCGGGGGGGCGGGTCCTGGCCGGCGCCGCCCAGGTTCTCCTCGGCGATCTGGAGGCGGCCCGGGCCACCGCCCGGAAGATGGCGGGCAACAACCCCGAGGGGTCATATGCCGTGGCGCTCGCCGACCGTGTCTTCGGTCTGGTGGAACAGTCGGCAGGCAACGCGGACGCCGCCCGGGAGCATCTGGAGCGCTCAGCGGCGGCACTGGATGATCTCAGGTTGCCGCTGGAGGCGGCCATCTCCTTGTTCCACGCCGGAACCGTGGAGTCCCTGTCCCGGGCGCTCACCACTTTCGACGACCTGGGCGCGGCCCGGTACGCCGACCGGAGCCGGCGGGGGCTGCGGGCTCTGGGAGTCCGACCACCGACTCGCCGAAGCGGCCGCGACGAAGGCCAGCAGCTCAGCCGGCGGGAGCTGGAGGTGGCCCGCCTCGTGGCCGAGGGTCTGAGCAATGCCGAGATCGCCACCCGGCTGGTCATCTCGAGCCGGACGGTGGCCAGCCACCTCGACCACATCTATAGCCGCCTGGGAATCTCCTCCCGGGTCGCCCTGACCCGCTGGCTGGCCGACCTCGACCAGCCCTCCGGCGACGGCGGATAGGCGCGGCGGCCGACTTTCCGTATTTCGACCGATGACGACCGGTCGTCCACGCCCGAGACTCGGGGCATGACGATCGACATTCCTCCGGGCTACTGGCAGCGGGAGGCCAGCCACGTCCCGCACCCGCTCTCGCCCTTGTTCCGCAGCCTGCTCCCGCTGGCCAATGCCGGCTTCCAGAAGATGTTCGCCGAGATGGGCGTCCTCCCCGAGGGGCTGGAATGGCGCGAGATCGGGGGCTGGGTCTACACCCGGGTGCTGCCGCCGGGCGGGAAGGACCGCAAGCCGCCGCCCCGCTTCCTCATGCCGCTCCTGGTCAGGGTCGTTCCGCCCCTGCGCCGCAGCGTGAAGCGAGCCGCCGCCGCGGTGCGCTCCGATCGCTTCGGCGGCCACATCGATAGTTGGGAGACGGAGTGGCGCCCTCAGCTCGTGGCACGCATCGCCGAGCTGCGGGCGGTCGACCTGCCCGCGCTGGACGACCGCGAGCTTGCCGGCCATCTCGGCGCCGTCATGGAGTTCACGGCCCGGGCCTGGGGGGACGCACTTCCGGCTCCACGGCGTCAACGCCTACATCCTCGGCGACCTGGCCTTCACCTGCCGTGACCTCCTGGGCTGGGACGACGCCCGGACACTCGAGCTGCTGTGCGGGTTGTCGACCGCCTCCACGGCCCCCGCCGACCGACTGGCCGAGCTGGCGGCCATGGCCCGGCACCGACCGGCGGTCCGCACGCTGTTCGAGAACGGCAGCGTCTCCGAAGCCGCCCTCGAGGAGGCGGACCCCGCGTTCGCCGCCGGCTTCGCCGCCTACCAGCACGAGTTCGGGTTCCGAGCCATCCGCTACGAGGTGGCGGCGGCCACGGTGGCGGAGAACCCCGGCTTCACCCTGCGGCTCATCGCCGATCAGCTGCGCTCGGGCTTCGACCCCGGCGTCCACGCCGGGAACGTGGCCCGGCGGCGGGAGGAGGCCCGAGCCGAGGCCCGAGCCGAGCTGCGCTCTCGTTCCACGGCTGACCAGTCCCGCTTCGAGCGGGCTCTGGTGCGGGCTGAGCGCTTCTACCCCATCCGGGAGGACAACGCCCCCATGACCTTCAGCGAGCCGGTGGCCCTCCTCCGCCAGGTCGCCCTGGAGATGGGCCGGCGCCTGGTGGAGGGCGGCACCATCGACTATCAGGACGACGTCTTCTTCCTCGAGCTCGACGAGCTGCGGTCGACAATGGCGGCACGGATCGACGGCGATGGGGCCGACCGCCGGGAGCTGGTCGAACAGCGCCGGAAGGAGCGGGCCTGGGCCCAGTCACACCCGGGCCCGGCGTCCTACGGCCGGGATCCGGGAATCCCGCCCCTCGACGCACTGCCGGCCGAGGCCCGGTTCGCCAATCAGGCACTGCTCTGGCTCGTCGAGCGGATCTTCGCCGTGTCGGAGAGCACCCGGCAGCAGGACCCCAAGCTCACCGGGATCGCGGCGTCAGGCGGGACGTACACGGGACCGGTGCGGGTGCTCCGAGGGGAGGCCGACTTCGGCAAGCTGCAGCCCGGTGATGTGCTGGTGTGCCCGGTGACCTCGCCGGCCTGGTCCGTCCTGTTTCCCAACGCTGGCGCGCTGGTGACCGACACCGGCGGGGTCCTCTCCCACCCGGCCATCATCGCCCGGGAGTTCAACATCCCGGCCGTGGTCGCCACCGGCAACGCCTCCGCACTGCTCCGCGACGACCAGCTGGTGAGGGTGGACGGAACCTCGGGGTCGGTGGAGGTGCTGCCGTAGGGAGAAGGCTCAGGGCACCTCGGGGTGCACGGAGAGGTAGAAGTAGACGTTGGACGGGACGTCAATGGAGGCCTGGCCGGTCTTCTGCGCCTCCCGCAGCGCCGCCAGCGACGTGACGCAGGCCGGGGGCCCGGCCGGGCAGTTCCCGTCCCAGTCGGGCCAGATGGCCCGGTCGTAGACGGCCACGCCCCGCTGGTTCCACCAGCCCGCCGGCGACGACGTCTCGGTGATGAGATGGCTGTGCTGGGGCAGGGCGATGGGGTCCGCCGGCTGCTTGGCAGGATCGTCGAAGATGTGGGCGAAGCGCAGGATCGACGGGTGCATGAGGCACGTGCCCCGCTCCCCCTGGTGGTGGGTGATGGGCGGGCCCGGCTCGCTGCAGTGCGTCTGGATGTCGCTGGCCGGGCTGTTGGCGTCCCCCAGGGCGGTCCCGAAGAACGGGGCGATCCCATAGAAGGTCTTGACACCCGGGAAGGCGGCCGCCCGCAGGTCGTCGGGGAGGACCGAACCCGTCCCGGTGTCGCCGAAGAAGCAGTTGGGCGTCTGGTACTCGGTCGGATCCTCGGACTGCGGATGGCCGTCGCCGGCTCCGAAGGGCGGCTCGAGGTCGGAGTCGGGCCTGGTCGGGCAGTAGTAGAGCTGGTGGTACTCGAGCGCCACCACCTGGCCTTCGGCGTATGCCTCCAGCATGTTGGCGGGGATGGGGCGGCGCACGGGTTCCTGCCCGGCCTCCCCCGCCCCCGGAGGTGACGACAGGGCCAGGACCCCGGCCGTCAACAGGATGGGTACCGCCGCCAACCGTGGGTGGAACATTCCCGTCACCCTTTCTGCCTGCTGCTCGGGTCCGCCGTCTACTTGAGTGTGCCGACGGCGGTCACATGGAACTTCGTGGCCGGCACCGACGCACAGTCACCGTCCATCGGCTGAGCCTCGAAGGTCCCCGACATCCGATCACCGCCGAAGATCCCGGAGCTGAGGCCACCGGCTTTGAAGGCGCCGTAGCTGTAGGTGAAGTTGTTCTTGATGTGCTCGTCCCCGGAGGCCGTGGGGATGGTGAAGGACTGGACGCCCTGACCCTCGCCGCCCGACTGGCAGCTGTCGCCGTCCTTGGTGCCGTAAGTCCCCTCCGTCCCGGCCGTACCCTCGCCGGTCGGGTCCTTGCCGTTGACAGGACCTTTGCAGCTGACGGTGCCGGTTTCACCGTTGCTCGTGATCGTCCCCGAGCTCGGCGACGAAGTGAGGCCGGGCTGAGCCACCAGGTTCATCTCGAACGAGCATTGGGTACTACTGCCGGCCGCACCGGCGGGGACGGTCGACGTCCCGGGGGAGCTGAGGAGCATCAGCGTCAGCACCACCAGGACACGCCGGCCACCCATCAGGTTCCGTGTGCTCTCCATGGTCGCCTCCCCCTCGCTTCGAACTGCCGACGCCACTCCACGGACCGACCTCCGTAACAGTACGGCGCCGGGCTCCGATCAGCCCACCACAGGGAAGCGGGGGTCGGCGTGGTCGCCGCGGCCGGCGGCGGCCCGGATGAAGGCGAGATCGTCGTCGACGAGATCGGCGGGCCGGCCGGGAACCGTCACCCGGGCCAGGACCTCGTCGAGGATCCCCGCCGCCAGGGGCGTGGCCCTGGGCATGGTCAGCGGAGGCCGGCCCAGGGCGTCGGTCAGGTCCAGGCCGTGGACCACGGTCTCCACCAGACGGGTGGCGACGAACTCGTCGAGACGCATGGGGGCGAAGAACCCGGGGCCGACGGTGTCCGGCGGAGTGGTGCGGATGGCGTCGAGGGAACTCTTGAACGTCTGGCGGACGGTGTCGAGCATGCTGTCCGGCGTGTGCCCCTGGGCGTGGTCGACCACGTAGTTGTAGATGGCCGGGGCGACCTGGCTGCGGTCGGCCACCGAGATGCAGAAGCTGTGCCGGTCCCGTCCCGGAGGGGCGTCGGTGGGCGCCCCCACCAGCCCCAGCGTCAGACCCATGAACACGTCGAAGTGCGCCGCCAGGGTGAGCACGTCCCAGGGCGCGGTGTCGGGCGTGGCGGGCTGCAGCTTCGTGGGCCGCCCCCAGTCCTCCTCGGACAGACCCGACAGCGTGTCCTCCAACGCCTGCAGACCCTCGGTCAGGGCATCCGTCATCTCCTCATAGGTCGGTGTCGAGGCGGTCATGGCATCTCCTCCCTCATGACGGGGTCGGTCCGATCCCGTCGACCGTAAGGAGCGGCCGTCGCCCCCACCTCCGTATCAG
>JBIOYN010000449.1:0-4166 GCA_044870155.1 Acidimicrobiia bacterium
TGGCGCCGGTGACCGTGCACACGATGGTTCCGGGCGACTCCGGCGTCCCGACGGTGCGGAACCAGTCCGCCCCCCGGGCGATGATGCGCGGGACGTTGGCCAGCGTCTCCACGTTGTCGACCAGTGCGGGCGGGGCGAGTTGTTCCTCGAGGGGTCCGGCCATATCCACCCGAGCGGACAGGCCGCTGCCGGGTGCCTCGCCGGCCTTCCTGACCGAGACCCGCTCGACACCACGGCGGAAGGGTGGGGCGATCCGGGGGAAGGGGTGACGCCCGTCGATGGCCTCGAGGAGCGCGCTCTCCTCGCCATAGAGGTACTCCTCCGGGCCCTCGAAGACCTCGAACCCGACGCCCGGGGCCCAGCCGGCGGCCTCGATCTCCCCGATGGCGGCCCGCACCCGGGCCACCTCGGGCTCGAACGAGCGCTTCAGGGCCACCACCACGTGGTCGGCGCCGACGGCCAGGGCGGCGATGAGGGCCCCCTCCAGGACGTGGTACGGGTTCTTGCGCAGGATGCTGCGGTCCTTGAAGGTGCCGGGCTCGCCTTCGGCGCCGTTGACCACCACCGTGGTGGGCTCCACGGTGGAGCGGTTCTCGACCATCGTGCGCCACTTCCGGCCCGTCGGGAAGCCGGCGCCACCCCGTCCTCGCAGGCCGGAGGCCTCCAGTTCCTTGATGAGCACGACAGGCTCGACCCTCCGGGCGGCCTCCAAGCCCTGCCCGCCCCGTCGGGTCACGTATTCGTCCAGGGTGGCGACGGTGTCGGCGAACAGGACGCGCACCGCCGTCTTCATGCCTGAACCATGTCGACGGTCATCGGTGTCGAGGTCCCTTCGGTTGGTGGCGCGCCCACCCCAGTGTCAGCGCGGACACTTCATTTGTCGATGAAGACTTTCCCGACTAATGATCAGGGATTCTTTATCTGAACGGTCTGCTCGGCCGGTTCCACCGCCACCGGCAGGGCCGTGAGCGACCGGGAGGCGATGAGCACCTCGTAGGCCAGGTCGCCGGTGATCTCGACCGAGGCGCAGCGCTCGAACAGGGTACGAAGGCCGATCTGGCCCTCCAGACGGGCCAGAGGGGCGCCCAGGCAGTGGTGGGCGCCCAGGCCGAAGGCGATGTGCTGGCGGGGGTCCCGACCCACGTCGAGACGGTCGGGGTCGGGGAACTCGGCCGGGTCGCGGTTGGCGCCGGCCAGGCACAGGTAGAGCAGGTCGCCGGCCTCCAGGTGATGGCCGGCGCGCTCGTGATCCTCCGTCACCACCCGCACCTGGACCTTGGTGGGGGCGTCGTAGCGGAGGATCTCCTCCACCGCCATCGCCCACATCCCCGGGTCCCGGTGCAGCCGGTCGAGCTCGGCGGGATGGCGGACGAGGGCCACGGTGCCGTTGGCCAGCAGGTCGGCGGTCGTCTCGTGGCCGGCGAAGAGGAGCAGGGTGCAGGCGCCGGCCAGCTCGCCCGCGGACAGGCCGTCCTCGCCCCGGGCGGCCACCAGGGCGCTGACCAGGTCGTCGCCCGGCTCCGCTTCCCGCTGGGCCACCAGCCAGCGGAAGTACTCGGTGAACTCGGTGCTGCCCTCGGTGGCCAGCGTCCGGCGGGCGGGGTCGTCGGCGGCCCCGAAGACGACGGCGGCCAGCTTCTTCGACCAGGTCCCGAACTTGTCCCGGTCGGCGGCCGGGACACCCAGGAGATGGGCGATGACCATGGCCGGCAGGGGAAAGGCGAAAGCGGCCACCAGGTCGCACGTCCCTGCTTCCACCACGCCGTCGATCAGCTCGTCCACCAGCGTCTGGACCCGGGCCCGCAGAGCTTCCACCGCTTTGGGGGTGAACGCCCACCGGACCGGGTCCCGCAGCCGGGTGTGGTCGGGTTCGTCCCGGAACACCATCCAGCCCCGCAGCAGCTCCAGGGTGGGCTCCATGGCCGTCCGGCGGGCGGCGTCCAGGTGCCGGGCGATGGCGCCCACCCGATCGGAGGACAGGCGGTCATCGCGGTAGCCGCTGCTCACCTCGGCGAAGCTGGTCAGCAGCCAGGCCCGGTGGCGTCGGCTCCAGCAAACGGGACCGTGCTCCTCCCGCAGGGCAGCCAGGAAGCCGTAGGGATCGGCCAGCGCCTCGGGCGCCAGCAGGTTGGCCCAGGGCCCCTCGTGCTCCGCACCCGCGCTCGCCGGCGGCACGCCTCGACTCTAGGGCGCCCCCGCGGGCTCGAAGACGGTGATGGAGCCGTCGCCCACGTCGCCCACCCAGATGGTGCCCGGGAAGGCCCCGGCGTCGTCCTGGGTGGTGACGTCGAGGGGGGCCGAGCCGACCTCATCGAAGAGCACGTCGGCGTGGAAGCGCTTCCCGCCGGGCGCCGGTTCCAGGCGGTAGATGCGGTTGTCGAAGCTGGCCGCCAGGAGGGCACCGGCCAGTGCCCCGTCGAAGGCCCGGCTGCGGTACTCGGTCATGCCGTTGGTGGAAGCGGTGAAGGTGGCCAGCGCCCCGGTCGCCCCCACCCGGTGGCTGCACTCCCGGGGACGTGCCTCCGCCACCGGCGACTGTCCGGCGAAGCGGTTCTCGGGATTGGCCCGGGTCGGATTGGGATGGCCGCCGTAGTAACCGGGCGCCAGCTGGTGGAGGGTGTCGACCTCATGGTCCCCACCGGAACGGGGATCGTTGGTGCAACGCCCCCCGGCGGGAACCGGAGCTTCGCCGAAGCCGGGATTGGAGCCGTTGTCCACCGTGTACAGCTCGTCGCCGGCGGTCAGGACCAGGTCGTAGGGGTTCCGGAACCCGGGGGCGTAGACCTGGACCGGACCGCCGGGGACGAGCCGGGCCTGGTTGTTCCCGTCGGCCCCTCCGAAGGGGTCGCCGGCGTCATCGGCGCCGGGCCGGGCCGGATCGTCGAGCGTGGGGAGGTCGTAGGTCGCATCGCCGATGGTGGCCAGGTCGATGGACAGGATGGCGGCGGACAGGGCGTACTCCGGGGTGAGGACGAACTCCTCCGACGGGGCCCCGTTGTTGGTGTTGCCCCCCTGGGCCAGGAACAGCCGCCGGCCCGAGTGGTCCAGGGCCAGGCCGTTGCCGGCGTGGTTCTCCTCCGAGCGGGGCAGGCCCCGGACGAGGTCCAGCCGCTGCCAGGCGGCGCCGTCCCAGGTCAGGCGGGACAGCACGCCCGAGTTGGTGTCGAGGTTGCGGTTCAACTTCTTCACCCCGCCCCCGATGCGCGGGTCGGTGGTGACGGCGTAGATGACGGGCCGGGTGGCGGAGCCCGTCACCACCAGGCCGGTCAGGAGCCGGCCCACGTAGCGGGGGTTCTCGACGCCGTTGTCGTCGTGGTTGGGCAGGTCGACGAGCTCGCCGATGGTCTGGCGGGCCACCGTCTCGTAGGAGCCGGGGCCGTGGCGGACCACGGTGAGGACCTTGATGAGCCCGTTCTGCTGGCCCACGTACAGCCGCCCGTCGGGCCCGAACTGCAGGGTCGTCACCCGGTCGGTCCCGGTTCCCGCCACCACGCCCTTGTGGAAGTCGAACTGGGTGGGCTCGGCCGGGGCCGTGGTCGGGGCCCCCAGCAGGAGGACGGCGAGGACCGACAGCCCCACGGATGCGAATCGGTGGGTGCGATGGCGCTCGAGCCTCGTCATCTCCTAAGTTTAGGTTTGCCGAACAAAAGTGTGTCGGGTGGGTTCGGAGGCTGCCGTGCACAGCCCCAAGTGGTCAACGTTGGCGCTCCTCACGGCCGTGCTGGCCGTCGCCTCCGGCTGCTCGGCGCTCGGGGCCGAGGAGAAGAACGTCGTCCGGGTGTACTCGGGGCGCCACTACGGCTCGGAGAAGGCGTTCGAGCTGTTCGGCCAGGAGACGGGGATCGACGTGGAGTTCCTCTTCGGGAGCGACGCCGACCTGCGCGAGCGGCTCAAGACCGAGGGCGAGGACACCCTGGCCGACGTGTACCTGACGGTGGACGCCTCCAACCTGGCGCTGGCCGCCAACTCCGACCTGCTGCGCCCCCTGGAGTCGAAGAAGCTCACCGACACCGTGCCCGCCCCCTACCGGGACCCCCAGAACCGCTGGACCGCCCTGGCCCTGCGGGCCCGCACCATCATCTACAACCCCGAGAAGGTCGACCCCTCCGAGCTGTCGACCTACGCCGCCCTGGACGATCCCAAGTGGAAGGGCCGGCTGTGCCTGC
>JBIOYN010000450.1:0-2432 GCA_044870155.1 Acidimicrobiia bacterium
TTCGGTGCGGTGGGCCTCCTCGGCCTGGCGCTGGTGGTCTTCGACTAGGTCGCGGGAGGCTGCACACACGATGGATTGGTTCGACTCCTGGGCGCTCACCCTGGCGGTGTTCATCCCGCTCGTGGGCGTAGCCGTGATCCTCGCCATCCCCCGGGCCAACGAGGCCGCCCACAAGGCCGTGGCCCTGGCCGCCACCCTGCTCACCCTGGTGGTGGGGCTCGGCATCCTGGCCGAGTTCGACTACGTCGACGCCGGCGTCCTGCAGTTCGACGTCAACAAGACGTGGATCGAGGTCATCTCCTCCCGCTACCACATGGCCGTCGACGGGATCTCTCTCCCGCTCATGATCCTGACCATGGCCATCACCCTGCTGTGCGTCATCTACTCCTGGGACCACTTCCCGGAACCGCACAACCCCAAGGCGTTCCTGGCCCTCATGCTGGTGCTGGAGACGGGCATGGTCGGGACCTTCCTGGCCCAGGACCTCATCCTCTTCTTCATCTTCTTCGAGCTGGTGCTGCTCCCCATGTACTTCATGATCGGGGTGTGGGGCGGGCCCAACCGGGAGTACGCCTCGATCAAGTTCTTCCTCTTCACCCTGTTCGGCTCCGCGCTCATGCTGTTGGGCTTCCTGGCCCTGTTCTTCAAAAGCGATCCCAACACCTTCGACATCGTCACGCTGTCCCAGCAGGCGGGGGAAGGGCTGACCCGGGGGACCCAGAACCTGATCTTCGCCGGGCTGTTCCTGGGCTTCGCCATCAAGGTGCCGATGTTCCCCTTCCACACCTGGCTGCCCGACGCCCACACCGAGGCGCCCACCGTCGGCTCGGTCATCCTGGCCGCCATCCTCCTCAAACTGGGCACCTACGGCTTCATCCGCGTCGCCCTGCCCATCCTCCCCGACGCCGCCATGGACTGGGCGCCGTGGATCGGGCTGCTGGCCGTCATCGGCATCATCTACGGGGCGTTGGCGTGCCTGGCCCAGCGGGACATGAAACGCCTCATCGCCTTCTCCTCCGTCGCCCACATGGGTTTCGTGATGCTGGGGATCTCGACCCTCACCGACTTCGGGATCAATGCCGCCATCTTCGGCATGGTGGCTCACGGGATCATCACCGGCATGCTGTTCTTCCTGGCCGGCTCGGTGCAGGAGCGGTTCCACACCCGGGAGCTCTCCCGCCTCGGCGGCCTGCTGCTCCAGGCGCCCCGTCTGGGCTGGATCCTCGGGTTCTGCGCCATGGCCAGCCTGGGGCTGCCCGGCCTGGCCGGGTTCTGGGGCGAGTTTCCCGCTGTCCTCTCCGCCTACGAGCCGGCCGGGGGCCTGCCCGAGGAGACGTTCCGCACCTTCATGGTCATCGCCGCCGTCGGCACGGTGCTGGCCGCCGGCTACCTGCTGTGGATGCTGCAGAGGGTGGCCATGGGCAAGATCCCGGCCGAGTGGGAGGAGGCGCACGTCCACGACGTCCACGTCCCCGAGTGGATCGCCTGGACTCCCCTGCTCATCTTCATCCTCGTCCTCGGCGTCTTCCCCGGACTCCTGTTCAACGTGACTGACGGCGCCGTCCAGATCGTGGCCAAGGCGTTCGGGGGCTAGGGGAAGACGGTGCCGGCGCCCTATTTCGACTACCACGCCCTCCTGCCGGAGCTGATCCTCACCGGCACGATCGTGGCCGTGCTCCTCGCCGACCTCATCTTCGAGGAGCGGGAGAAGTGGGCCACGTCGACCATCGCCGGCATCGGCCTGCTGGCCGCCATGGTCCCCGTCCTCACCCTGGCCGCCGACGGCGCCGACCGGGTCATGTTCGGCGGCGCCTACGTGGTGGACAACTTCGCCCTGGTCATGAAGGCCCTGTTCATCGGGTCGGCCTACCTCACCCTCCTGCTGTCGAGCAACTACGTCGAGGAGGGCGACTACTACCAGGGCGAGTACTACTTCCTCATCCTGTCGTCGGTGCTGGGCATGGCCATCATGGGCTCGGCCCGGGACCTGATCACCATCTTCGTGGCCCTGGAGACGATCTCCATCCCGACGTTCATGCTCGCCGGCTGGCGCAAGCACGACCTGCGCTCCAACGAGGGCGCCCTCAAGTACTACCTGTTCGGGGTGCTGTCCACGGCGGTGATGCTCTACGGCATGTCCATCGTCTTCGGGTTCGTGGGTGACACCCGGCTCTCGGCCATCGCCGCCTTCGTGGCCGGCGGCGGGGGTGACGCCCTCTTCGACGTGGCCGTGTTCTTCACCCTGGTGGGCTTCGCCTTCAAGATCTCGGCCGTGCCGTTCCACTTCTGGGCGCCGGACACCTACGAGGGCGCCCCCACGCCCGTCACCGCCTTCCTGTCGGTGGCCTCCAAGGCGGGCGGGTTCGTCGCGCTCGTGACGCTCGTGTACGTCGGGTTCCCGAGCGGGAAGGACGTGTGGCAGCCGTTGCTCG
>JBIOYN010000451.1:0-17128 GCA_044870155.1 Acidimicrobiia bacterium
CCAGGATCGGGGTGAGCACCCGGTTGATGAGCGTGAAGATCAACGGGAGCACGACGACGAACAAGATGACGTTTGCAACCCACCACAACATGACGTCCCCCTCGGTGATCAATAACCGCCTGCACCGAACAGCTTCTTGAAGAACCGGGCGATCCCGTTTTTCATGGCGATCCAGCCGAGCTTGAAGCCGCTGACCGAGTTCTTCTGCTTCACCGGCGTGGTGGGAGCGGGGGCGCCGTTCCCAGCCGGCGCCGACCGCCCCCGGGACAGGTCGGCCTGGATGCGGCCGGCGAACTCGTCCATGAGCGACCCCGAGACGTCCTGGATCATCCCCCGGCCGTACTGGGCCAGAGGCCCCGACAGGTCGATGTCCTGGGTGATGCGCATCCGGGTCCCTCCGGCCATCGGCTCCAGCCACGACGTGACGGTGGCGTTGGCCTGCCCCTTGCCCTTGGCCTCGGCGCCCTTCGCCTTCATCACCATCCGTTTGGCGGCGTCGTCGCGCTCGGTGATGTCGACGTCGCCGTTGAACGAGAGTGACACCGGGCCCATCTTGATGTGGACCTTTCCCTTGTACTGGTTGTCGTTCAGAACTTCGGTGAGCTCGGCCCCCGGCATGCACGGAGCCACGCGGTGCGGGTCGGACAGGAAGGCCCAGACCTCATCGGCCGACGCCGGAACCGTGAACTCGTTCTCCAGATGGATGGCCATGGTCTGTCTCCTCGTGACTTGCCTCGAAACTCGACTGACACCCGGCGCAGCAGAAGTAGTAGGTCTCACCGTCGTGCTCGGCCCGGTGCCGGGCGCCGGCCACCGCCACCGTCATGCCGCACACCGGGTCGGTGGCTTCCTCCGGGAGCGGCACGACGCGCCCACGCCCCGCACTCCCGGCCAGGCGCCCGGCGGCCTTGAACTGCACGAGCTCGGCCAGGATGGCGACGGCGATCTCCTCGTGGGAGACGTGGCCCAGGTCGAGGCCCGCCGGGGCGCGCACCGCGGCCAGGACCTCGTCGGGGAACCCCCGGTCGCGCAGGTACCCGAGCAGCGTCTCCGCCCGCCGGTGGGAGGCCACCACACCCAGCCACCCGGCCGAGGTCTGCACCGCCGCTTCGAGCGCCGCCTCGTCGTAGTGGCCCTGGGTGGCGATCACCAGCGCCGATCGGGAGCCCACCCCCGCCGCCTCGAAGTCGAGCGTGGTCACCACGCGGTCCGCCTCCGGCCAGTCCTCCCGGCTGCCTCCGTCGTCGACCACCGTCGTCCACCAGCCGAGTGTCCCGGCCAGTGCCGCCAGCGCGTGCACCATCGGAGAACGGCCCACGACCACGAGGTCCGGGCCCCGTGGCACCGGCTCGATGAAGATCTTGAGCGCCCCCTCGCTGTGGCACGAGATCGGCACCTGGATGACGCCGTCGCTCTCCTCGGACCGCAGCTCGTCCGGCGACCCCAGGAAGACCAGGCGGGGGGTCCCCTCGTTGATGGCCTGCAGGGCTTCCCGGATGACGACGGGCTCGGCACACGCGCCCCCCACCCAGCCCCGGACCTGGCCGGTGGCCGTGATCACGGCCCGGTAGCCGGCCTTGCCCGAGGACGGTCCCCGCCGCCAGACCACGGTGGCCAGCGCGTAGTGCTCCCCCTGCTCCGAGAGCCTGCGGGCGACCTCGAAGGCGTCGAGCGCCATGTCCTCACCCACCCTCAGTGTCCCGCCAGCGGCGGCGTGCCGGCCACGTCCCGTTGCTGGGTGATCGCCTCCCATACCCGCCCGGAGAAGACCGGCATGTCGATGTTGCGGACCCCCAGGGGTGCGAGCGCGTCCATGACCGCGTTCACGAAGGCGGCGGGACCGCCGACGGTGGCGCACTCCCCCACGCCCTTGGCACCGATCGGGTGGTGCGGGCACGGGGTGACGACCTCGTGCAGCTCCCACTCCGGCGTCTCCCAGGCGGTGGGCAGGAGGTAGTCCATGTAGTTGGCGCCGATGCAGTTCCCGGTGCCGTCAAAGGTGATGAACTGCATGTTGGCCATGGCGTAGGCCTCGGTCAGGCCGCCCATGATCTGGCCTTCCACGATCATGGGGTTGATGCGCACGCCGCAGTCGTCGACGGCCACGAACTTGAGGACCTCCCACACGCCCGTGTCGGGATCGATCTCGACCACCGCCATGTAGGCGGCGAAGGGCCACGTCATGTTGGGCGGGTCGTAGTAGGCGTTGTTCTCCAGCCCGGGTTCCAGCCCGTCGGGCATGTTGGTGTAGGCGGCCAACGAGCAGTCCTGGATCGTCGCTCCCCGCTGGGGCGCGTCCCGGACGTAGAAGCGCCCGAGCTCCCACTCGAGGTCGTCCTCGGACACCTCCAGCAGATGGGCGGCCAGCTTGCGGGCCTTGGCCCGGATCTTGCGGGCCACCATGGCGGTGGCGGCCCCGGCGGTGGGCGTGCTCCGGGAGGCGTAGGTGCCCATCCCGAACGGCGTGTTGTCGGTGTCGCCGTGGTGCACGAGGATGTCGGTGGACGGGATGCCGAGCTCGTGGGTGACGATCTGGGCGAACGTCGTCTCGTGGCCCTGGCCCTGGGTCTTGGACCCGATCTTGAGGACGGCCTTCCCGCTGGGGTGCACCCGCAGCTCGGCGCTGTCGAACATCTTGATGCCGATGATGTCGAACTCCCGGCTGTTCCCGGCGCCGAGGGGCTCGGTCATCGTCGAGATGCCGATGCCGATCAGCCGACCCTGCTTGCGGAGCTCCGCCTGCTCCCGCCGGAGCTGGGTGTATCCCAGCTTTTCGAGGGCGAGGTCCATGCACTTGTCGTAGTCCCCGGAGTCGAGCAGCATCCCGAAGGTCGTGCGGAAGGGGAACTCGCGCACGAAGTTGACCCGGCGGAAGTCGGCCTGGTCCATGCCGATGTCCTGGGCCGCGGCCTGGATCAAGCGCTCCTGGAAGAACATCGCCTCGGTGACCCGGAACGAGCACCGGTAGGCGACCCCGCCGGGCGCCTTGTTGGTGTAGTGCCCCTGGGAGGTCAGGTGCCCGTAGGGGATGTCATAACAGGCGAAGGCGGAGTGCATGAGGCCGACCTTGAACTTCGTCGGCTGGGCGTCGGAGAAGAAGGCGCCGTTGTCGGTGTCGACGTGGATCCGGGTGGCCAGGATCTTGCCGCGGCCGTCGATGGCCAGCTCGCCCTTGAAGTACATGTCCCGGGCGAAGCCGGTGGAGATCAGGTTGCCGGTCTTGTCCTCGATCCACTTGACGGGGCGCCCGACCAGGATCGAAGCCAGGGTGGCGATGACGTAGCCGGGGTAGACGGGGACCTTGTTCCCGAACCCGCCACCGATGTCAGGGGCGATGATGCGGATCATGTGCTCGGGCAGCTCGGCCACCAGGGCGAAGGCGGTGCGGATGATGTGCGGAGCCTGGGTGGTCATGTAGACCGTGAGCTTGGCGGTGGCCGGGTTGTAGTCGGCGATGCAGCCGCAGCACTCGATGGGCGAGGGGTGCGAGCGGGGGTAGAAGCAGTCGAGCTTGACCACCCGCTCGGCGCGTTCGAACGCCCGGTCCGTCGCCGCCTTGTCGCCCACCTCCCAGCGGTAGCAGATGTTGTCCGACTGCCCGTCCTTGTCGTCGCGGATCAGCGGCGCGTCGGGGGCCACGGCCTGGGCGGGGTTGACGATGGCCGGCAGCGGGTCGTACACGACCTCGATCGCCTCGCACGCATCCTTGGCGATGTAGGGGTCGTCGGCCACCACCGCCGCAACTTCCTGGCCCTGGAACCTCACCTTGTCCATGGCCATGACGGCCTGGGTGTCATAGGAGAGGGTCGGCATCCACGCCAGGTTGCGCTGGGCCATCAGTTCGCCGGTGAGCACCAGATGGACCCCGGGGATGGCCCAGGCCTTGGAGGTGTCGATCGACACGATCCGGGCGTGGGCGTGCGGGCTGCGCAGGATCTCCATGTGCAGCATCCCGGGGAGCTTGAAGTCGTCGGTGTAGTTGCCCCGGCCCCGGATGAAGCGGTCGTCCTCGACCCGCTTGACCCGCGCCCCGACTCCTCCGACGGACAGCTCGTCTACGGCCATCTCCCTCTCCTCCCGCTTGCCGACATCCTCTGTTTCTTGGGGCGCTCGGCCGTCAGGCCCCGAGTTTCTTGGGGCGCTCGGCCGTCAGGCCCCGACGGCGGTCCGCTGGGCCGCCAGCTTCTGGGCCGCCCACTGCACGGACTTGATGATGTTCTGGTAGCCGGTGCAGCGGCAGATGTTCCCGGAGATCGCCCACCGGATCTCGTCCTCGGTGGGGTCGGGGTTGTCCTCCAGGAGGGCAGCCGCCGTCAGCATCATCCCCGGCGTGCAGAAGCCGCACTGCAGGCCGTGCTCCTCCTTGAAGCCCTCCTGAACGGGATGCAGCTCGCTCGGCCAGCCGAGGCCCTCGACCGTGGTGACCTCGTGGCCGTCGGTCTGCACCCCGAAGAGGGTGCAGGACTTCACGGGAAGACCGTCGAGCAGGATGGTGCAGGCACCGCAGCTCGTCGTGTCGCACCCGAGGTGCGTCCCGGTGAGTCCGAGGATCTCCCGGATCATGTGCACACACAGCAGCCGGGGCTCCACCTCGACGAGCCGGGGTTCCCCGTTGACCGTGACGGTGATCTGCTTGACCTCCACGAGGATCTCCTTTAGACGCGGGCCGCGACGGTCTCGAAGCGGCGTCTCCTGATGTCGGTGGGTTCCCGGCCCGCGGCCGTCTCCAGGGCACGCACCACGAAGGTGTGCACCAGATGCCGCTTGTACTCGGCGCTGCCCCGGTGGTCGGTCTGGGGCTTCGCCGCCTCGGCGGCCAGGCGGGCCGCCGTCTCGATGGTGCGCTCGTCCAGGCCTCCGGCGACGAGAGCCCGTTCCGCGTCGATGGCCTTGAGGTTGGTGCCCCCGACGCCGGTGAGGCCGACCCCCGCCCGGGTGATCGAGCTTCCCGAGAGGTCGAGGTGGACGGCCACGCCGACGGTGGCGAAGTCCCCGACCTTGCGCTCGAGCTTGTGGTACACGCCGAAGGCACGCCCCGCCGGCACCGGCACCCTGGCCTCGACGGCGAACTCGTCGGGTCGCAGCGCCGTCTGGAACGGCCCCAGCAGGAAGCTGGTCATCGGGATCCGCCGCTCGCCCGACGTGCTGCGGGCGACCACCTCGCCGCCCATGGCGAGCATGACGGCCCCCCAGTCTCCCTGCGGATCGGCATGGCACAGCGAGCCGACCAGGGTGCTGCGCCCGCGCACCAGCGGGTCGGCGATCTGGGGAGCCACCGATGACATCAGCGGGTAGCGCGACCGGATGAGCTCGGACCGGACCATGGTCCGGTTCCGTACCAGGGCGCCGATCCGCAACTGTCCGTCGGTCTCCGTCAGATACTCGAGGCCGGGGACGTTGTTGACGTCGATGATCGCCGACGGGCTGGCGAATCTGAGCTTCATGAGCGGGATCAGACTCATCCCGCCGGAGAGGACTTTGGCCTCGCCCTGGTACATGGTGAGCAGCTGGAGGACCTCGTCGATCGACGACGGCGCCTCGTAGTGAAAGCGCGGCGGATACATGGCGTCCCCCTCCTCAATCGTTGATGGGCCGGCGGGGCAACGACACGCGCCGGGCGCGCTGCTCGGAGATCGCCACCGGCGCCGATTCCGCCTCCGGGTCCGGCCGCGCCTCCTGATGGGGAGGCCAGGGACCGGGCACCGGTCGCCCGGCGACCTTGAACAGACCGATCACCTCGGGCCAGGCCCAGATGCTCGGGCTTTTGCCCTCACTGGCCTGGGGGACGTGCTTGATGAGGTCGTAAATGCGTGGGGTCCCGCGCGCGTCTTCCGACCGATCAGTCACTTCTGACCCCCCCTTTTGATTGCCTGGAATTCAACCTATATCGGGCGGCTGACAACGAAAAGGCCACTATAAGGACATGGTTATTCTGCCGAACAGAGGACCGAATTCAGGCCCGTCCCAGCAGTCATGCCAGAGGGCGCGAGCGCGCTCTATATACGCGATCGCGTCTTCCCCCGGGAGCCGCCTCCCCCTCTTGTCATGACAATCGCGCCGCGTGACCGGGGACACCAGAGCCGAATAAGGGATTGGTTATCTGCCTGGTTCGTACCGGGAGATTCTGTGTTAGATCGTCCGTGTGACGCTCACGCAGCTCGAGTGCTTCGTGCTGGTGGCGCGACTTGGTTCGGTCACAGCCGCGGCGCGCGCCCTGGGCGTCAGTGAGCCGGCGGTGTCGAGCACGCTCGGCGCCCTCCGCCAGCACCTCGGCGATCCGCTCCTGGCCCGGGGCCCGACGGGCATGGAGTTGACGGCCGCCGGCCGGCGCCTGGTGCCCATCGCCTCGCAGATGATCCACCTGGGGGCCGAAGCCCAGGCCACGGTGCGTCAGGCTCTGGGAGCCGTCCCCGAGTTGCGGATCCTCGCATCCAGCACCATCGCCGAGTTCGTCGCTCCGTCGCTGATCGAAACCTTCACCAAGAAGGGCGGACCCACGGAGGCCAGCGTCGGGGTGGCGACCACGGCCGAGATGGAGGCGTTCCTCCAGGAACGCCTGGCCGACATCGCCCTGGGACCGAAGCTGACGGGTGACGGCTCCGTCCAGCTCGACAGCCAACCGGTCATGCGCTGCTCGCTCCAGCTGCTGACGAGCCCCCACAGCCGGCTGGCGGGCGTCCGGGGCCTCGCCCCCTCCGCCCTCGCCGACGTCGACTGGCTCGTCGACCCGGCCGGCACCGATCCCTCGTCACCCGTCAGCCAGCTCATCGGCCGGCTGCGGGTTCCCGACCGCCGGGTCTTCGTGCTCCCCAGCCAAACGGCGGCGCTGGCGGCCGCCGCCGACGCCGACGCCGGCATCGCTCCGGCGGTCACCCACCTGGCGGCGGCCGAGGTGCGACGCCACGCCGTGGTGCCCATCGATGTGGCCGGTTTCCCACTCCCGATGTTGTGGCACGTCTCCACCCTGTCCCCGGACCGCTCCTCGGCCACGGCCCGGGCCTTCCGTCGCTTTCTCACCACCCCCCTCGCCACCCAGATCATGCTCGAGCCCGCCCGGGGCGTCCCACCCAACCGGTTCAAGCCGCCCATCTACGTGACGCTGTGGAACTGACGAAAGGAACGGCCGGGTGAAAGAGCTGCTGGAGGACCTGGCGCGCTGGCGGGCGGCGGGCAAGCGGGCCGCCGTGGCCCGCGTCGTCGACATCAAGGGCTCGGGACCGCGCGACCCCGGCGCGGCCATGGCCGTCAGCGAGGACGGCGAGGTGATCGGTTCGGTGTCAGGGGGCTGCGTGGAGGGAGCGGTCCTCACCGAGGGGCTGTCAGTCCTGCGTCGGGGCGAGGCCAAGCTGGTGACCTATGGCATCGCCGACGAGGACGCCTTCGCCGTCGGCCTCACCTGCGGCGGCACCATCCACATCCTGATCGACCCCCAGGACGAGACCGGCGACGCCATCCAGGACGCCCTGCACACCGGCGAGCCCGCCGCTCTGGCCACCATCTACGAAGGACCCGGTGTCGGGAAAAAGCTGTTCGTACGGGCCGGCGCCGACCCGATCGGGACCCTCGGTCATCCCGACCTCGACCGGGTGGTCGTCCGCGACGCCCTCGGCGAGCTGGAGGCGGGCCGCAGCGGGGTCCGCCACTACGGCCTCCACGGTGAGGCCCGCCGGGAGGAGGGCGTGGCCGTCTTCATCGAGTCGTTCGCCCCGCCGCCCCGCATGGTCATCTTCGGGTCGATCGACTTCACCGCCGCCCTGGCCCGGCTGGGCAAGCTGCTCGGCTATCACGTCACCGTGTGCGACGCCCGGGCCGTGTTCGCCACCCGGGCCCGCTTCCCCATGGCCGACGAAGTGGTGGTCGACTGGCCCGACCGCTACCTGGCCGGCGTGGGGGCCGAACTGGGTCCCCGGGACGCGGTGTGCGTCCTCACCCACGATCCCAAGTTCGACGTCCCCGCCATCCAGGCCGCCCTCGGCACCAGGGTCGGTTACCTGGGGGCGATGGGATCCCGGCGCACCCACAACCAGCGCATCGTCCGCCTCCGGGAGGCGGGCGTGGACGACATCGGACTGGCCCGGGTCATGGCCCCCGTCGGCCTCGACATCGGCGCCCGCACACCGGAGGAGACGGCGGTGGCCATCGGCGCCGAGATCATCGCCGTGCGCACCGGGCGGGGCGCCCCCTCGCTGCGCGACACCGACGGTCCCATCCACGGCCTGGCCGCTCCGGCGCTTGCCTCCGGGTGACGCCAGCCCGGTGTTCAGCTCCAGAGCGTGACGTAGACCGGGGGGCGGAAGCGGGAGGCGGGGACGCTGCCGTCGGCCCGGTGCATGAGGTGCATGGCGTCAGGGGTGGCGAGGAAGCGCCGCAGGCGGGTGGCGGCCGGCGATCGGCGGTCGGAACTGAGGGTGCTCACGTACCAGAGCAGCTCGACCGGGGTGCCCCCCACCGCCAGGGGGACGAGTGCGCCCCGCCCGACCTCGGGCGCCACCAGGTGGGCGACGGCCGGCGCCACGCCGTGGCCTTCGGCGGCCGCCACCCAGGCGGCGGACTCGCTCCCGAAGATCCGCAAGCGGCTCTCGGGCACCGCCAGCCGGCGCAGGAGGCGGGCCACATCGCTCGACGGGTCGGCGCCCGCCGGGCCCACCAGCCAATCCTGGCCCGCCAGGGCGGCGTCGGCCACGGGGCGCGCCGCCGCCAGGCGGTGCCGGGGACTCGCCACCACCACGAGGCGGTAGCGCATCAGCGGCTCGCTCACCAGATCGGCAAGGCGGGGGCCGAGCCCGATGTCGGCCAGCCGTTCCAGGAGGAGGGCCGACATCTCGGCCTCGGTGCTGAGGCCCACCGACGCCTCCACCGCCCCCGCCCGGCCAGTGAACACGGCCAGGAGGCTGGGAGCCATGAACTCGGCGACGGTGCTGGTGGCCACGACCCGCAGCAGCTCCGGGGCCCCCTGGGCATCCCGGATGGCGGCTTCGGCCTCGACGGCCAGGTTGACCATCTGGGACGCAATGGTGACCAGCCGCTTCCCACCGGCGGTGAGATTCATCCCGGTGGGGGTCCGCTCCACCAGGGGGTCGCCCAGATGCTGTCGGAGGGCGGCCAGGGCACCCGACACCGCCGGCTCCGTCACGCCCAGAACCCTGGCCGCCGCCTTGACGGACCCGAGCCGGGCCACCAGCACGAATGCCTCCAACTGGGTCAGAGTCACGAGACGCCAAGGTAGGCGATAAGCAATCGCTTAGTTCGACGTGGACCCCTGTCCGCCGGGGTCATAGAAACTCCTCAGACGACCTCTGAGGACGGGAGGGTGCATGCAGACACCAGCGCCGTTCGAGTACGAGCGGGCCAGCAGCGTGGAGAACGCCCTGGCCCTCCTGGAGCGACACGGACCGGAAGCCCGGCTGGTGGCCGGCGGGCACAGCCTGCTGCCGATGATGAAGCTACGGCTGGCCACGCCGGAGTTCCTCATCGACATCAACGACCTGACCGACCTCGACTACATCCGGGTGGACGGTGACGCCATCGCCATCGGAGCGATGACCCGTCACGCCACGCTCCTGTCCTCGCCCGTCCTGGCCGAGCACTACCCGATCTTCGCCGACGCCGAGCGGGTGATCGCCGATCCGATCGTCCGCAACCGGGGCACGATCGGCGGCTCCCTGTGCCAGGCCGACCCGTCCGAGGATCTCTCGGCGGTGGCGTCGGCCCTGGGCGCGACGATGGTCATCCGGGGAAGCGACGGGAGCCGCACCGTCCCGGTCCGGGAGTTCCACACCGGCCCCTACGAGACCGTTCTCGGCCCGGCCGAGATCCTCACCGAGGTGCGGGTGCCGCTCCGGCCGGGCGCGGGCAGTGCCTACGAGAAGGTGGAGCGCCGGGCCGGCGACTGGGGCGCCACCGCCGGGGGCTGCTTCGTCATCCTGGCCGCCGACGGCGAGACGCCCGGGGTTCGGGGTGTCCCCGAAATCGTGGCCGACGTCGGCATCGGCCTCACGGCGGTGCGGGCGCCCCACTTCTGTGCCGCTGAGGCGGAGGACATGTTGCGGGGCCGGCCGGCCACGGCGGAGAACCTGGCCGCCGCCGCCGCCCGGGCGGCCGAGGTCACGAACCCCCAGACCGATCAGCGCGGTCCCGCCGACTACAAGCGCCATCTGGCCGGGGAGCTCACCAAGCGAGCGCTGCGCCGAGCCGTGGCCCGGGCGAGAGGAGAACAGGCGTGACGATGCAGGTCACCATGACCGTGAATGGCGAGGAGGTGACCCGGGACATCGAACCGCGGTTGCTCCTCGTCCACTTCCTGCGCGACCACCTCGGGCTGACCGGCACCCACTGGGGCTGCGACACCTCGAACTGCGGGATCTGCGTCGTGGCCATGGACGGGATACCGGTCAAGAGCTGCACCGTGCTCGCCGCCATGGCCGGAGGCCGGTCGATCACCACCGTCGAGGCCATGGCCCGCAACGGCAAGCTCGACCCGGTGCAGGAGGGGTTCATGCGGGAGCACGGCCTCCAGTGCGGCTTCTGCACCCCGGCCATGATGATCACGGCCCGGGCCCTGCTCGACGCCAACCCCGATCCGACCCCGGCGGAGATCCGGGAGGCCATCTGCGGCACGTCCTGCCGTTGCACCGGCTACGAGAACATCGTGCGGTCCATCCTCTGGGCCGCCGAGCACCCGGCGCTCGAGGAGGTGACCGTATGACTGACGTGTCGATCAGTCCTGTGCCCATCAGCCCAGCCGGCAACCCCATCGGCTTCGGGCGCATGCTCCGCAAGGAGGACGCGCGCTTCCTGCGGGGCAAGGGCCGCTATCTCGACGACGTGCAGCTGCCCGGCATGCTCCATGGCGCCCTGCTGCGCAGCCCCCATGCCCACGCCCGCATCGTCTCCATCGACACCGCCGCGGCCGAGGCCCACCCCAAGGTCAAGGCGGTCATCACCGGGGCGGTGCTGGAGACCCTGAACCTGGCCTGGATGCCGACCCTCTCGGGCGACGTACAGGCCGTCCTGGCCACCGACAAGGTCCGCTTCCAGGGCCAGGAGGTGGCGTTCGTGGTGGCCGAGGACCGCTACTCGGCCCGCGACGCCCTGGAGCTCATCGAGGTGGACTACGAGGTGCTCCCGCCGGTGGCCGACGCCACCAGGGCTCTCGACGCCGGCGCCCCGGTCATCCGCGACGACATCGAAGGCAAGGCCGACAACCACATCTACGACTGGGAGGCGGGTGACGCCGCCGCCACCGAGGAGGTCTTCGCCCGGGCCGACGTCGTCGCCACCGCCGACATCCTCTACCCCCGCTCCCACCCCGCCCCCATGGAGACGTGCGGCTCCATCGCCCACATGGACACGGTCACAGGCAAGCTCACGTGCTGGATCACCAGCCAGGCGCCGCATGCCCACCGCACGGTGTACGCCCTGGTGGCCGGCCTGCCCGAGCACAAGATCCAGGTCATCTCGCCCGACATCGGCGGCGGCTTCGGCAACAAGGTCCCCGTCTACCCGGGCTACGTGTGCGTCGTGGTCGCCTCCATCGTCACGGGGGCGCCCGTCAAGTGGATGGAGGACCGTTCCGAGAACCTGATGACGACGGGCTTCGCCCGGGACTACCACATGCACGGCGAGATCGCCGCCACCCGCGACGGCAGGATCCTGGCCATCCGGACGGACACCCTGGCCGACCACGGCGCCTTCAACGCCGTAGCCCAGCCCACCAAGTATCCGGCCGGCTTCTTCCACATCTTCACCGGGAGCTACGACATCGAAGCCGCCCACTGCAAGGTGACGGCCGTGTACACCAACAAGGCACCGGGAGGCGTGGCCTACGCCTGCTCGTTCCGCATCACCGAGGCCGTCTATTTCGTGGAGCGCATGGTCGACATCCTCGCCCACGACCTCGGCATGGACCCGGCCGAGCTGCGGATGAAGAACCTCATCCAGCCCGAGCAGTTCCCCTACACGACCAAGACGGGCTGGGAGTACGACTCGGGCAACTACCCCCTGGCGCTCACCCAGACGCTGGACATGGCGGGCTACAAGACCCTCCGGGAGGAGCAGGCGCAGAGCCGGGCCCGGTTCGCCGAGACGGGCGAGGGGACCCTCATGGGCATCGGCCTCAGCTTCTTCACCGAAGGAGTGGGAGCCGGGCCCCGCAAGCACATGGACATCCTCGGCCTGGGGATGGCCGACGGCTGCGAGCTGCGGGTCCATCCCACGGGTAAGGCCGTCATCCGCCTCTCGGTGCAGACCCAGGGGCAGGGCCACGAGACGACCTTCGCCCAGATCGTGGCCCATGAGCTGGGCCTGCCCCCCGAAGATGTGGAGGTCGTCCACGGCGACACCGACCAGACCCCCTTCGGGCTCGGCACCTACGGGTCACGGTCCACGCCCGTCTCCGGCGCGGCGGCCGCCGTGGTGTCCCGGCGGGTGCGGGACAAGGCCCGGATCGTCGCTGCCGCCGCCCTCGAGGTGTCACCCGACGACCTGGAATGGGAGCTCGGCCGCTGGCAGGTCAAGGGGGACCCCGAGAAGGGCAGGACGATCCAGGAGATCGCCCTGTTGGCCCACTCCAGCCTGGAGCTGCCCGAAGGTGTCGAGGGCCATCTCGACGCCTCCGCCGTCTACAACCCGCCCAACCTCACCTACCCCTACGGCGCCTACCTGTGCGTCGTCGACGTCGACCCCGGCACGGGCGGGGTCAAGGTGCGGCGCTTCGTGGCCACCGACGACTGCGGTCCCCGCATCAACCCCATGATCGTGGAGGGGCAGATCCACGGCGGCCTGGCCGAGGGGGTGGGCATGGCCCTCATGCAGGCCATCGCCTTCGACGAGGACGGCAACTGCCTGGGCGGGTCCTTCATGGACTACCTGCTGCCCACGTCCATGGAGTGCCCGAGCTGGGAGCTGGGCGAGACGGTGACGCCCTCCCCCCACCACCCTCTGGGCTGCAAGGGGGTGGGCGAATCGGCCACCGTGGGCTCGCCGGCGGCGGTGGTCAACGCCGTGATCGACGCCCTGGAGCCGTTCGGGGTCCGCCACGCCGACATGCCGCTCACCCCGGCGCAGGTGTGGCTGGCCACCCAGGGCCGGCCGGCCCGCACCGACCTCGCCTTCACCTGAGGCTGGAACGAACGAGATGGGCCGACCGGAAGTGCAGGAGCAGGCTGGGGCGCTGCGGCGGGACCGCGTCCCGTTCGTGCACGCCCGGGTGGTCCGGGCCGAGCGGCCGACGTCGGCCAAGCCCGGCGACGAGGCGCTGGTCCTGGCCGACGGCAGCATGGTCGGCTTCGTCGGGGGAACCTGCGCCGAGGCCACGGTGCGGGCGCAGAGCCTGGCCGTCCTCGACTCGGGCGAGACGGTGGTGCTCCGGATCACACCGGTCGAGGACGAAGCGGTCCAGCCGGGCACCGTGACCGCCTACAACCCCTGCCTCTCGGGCGGGGCGCTGGAGATCTTCCTGGAGCCCGTCATCCCGGACCCGCTGGTGGCGGTCCACGGCGACACCCCCATCGCCCGCGCCCTCCTCGCCCTGGGGGGACCGCTCGGCTACCACACGGTGGCCTGGGACCCGGAGCGGGGAGCAGAGGCGGCGGCGGTGGTCGTCGCCTCGCACGGGCGGGAGGAAGAGCGGGTCCTGGAAGCAGCCCTGGCCGCCGGTGTCTCCTACGTTGGGCTGGTGGCCAGCCGGAAACGGGGCGAGGCCGTGGTGGCTTCGCTCTACGCCGCCGCCGACGTCAGGAGCCGGGTACGGACGCCCGCCGGCTTGGACATCGGCGCCCGCACGCCCGAGGAGGTGGCGCTGTCGATCCTGGCCGAGATCGTCACCACCCGGCCCCGACCGACCGGGCGGGCCCTGGCGGCCGAGGAGGAGCTACCGGGGCTGGGGACGGGCACCGACCCGGTGTGCGGCATGGCCGTGGACACCGGACCGACCTCCCTGCACCTCGACCACGACGGCAGGCGGCACTGGTTCTGCGGGACCGGCTGCCTCCGGGCCTTCGCTGACAACCCCGGCGCCTATGGACGTCCGGCACCCCTGGGCTCGACGTGAGCCCGCTGGAGGACCTCGTTCCCGACGTGTCCGCTCTCCGGGGCGCGCTCGACGAGGTCGGCTACCTGACCGACGACGGCCTGGCCACCGCCCTCTTCTGCGCCGTGCGCCTCCCCCAGCCACTGCTGCTCGAAGGGGAACCGGGGGTGGGCAAGACGGAGGCGGCCAAGGCCCTGGCCGGCGCCCTGGACACGCCCCTCATCCGGCTCCAGTGCTACGAGGGGATCGACGCCGCCGAGGCACTGTACGAGTGGAACTACCCCCGTCAGCTCCTGGCCATCCGGCTGGCCGAGAGCCGGGACCGGGACCTGGTCGAGACCGACCTCTTCGAACGCGGGTACCTGGTGGAGCGGCCGCTGCTGGCCGCCATCGAACACCCGGGGCCCCGGCCGGCGGTGCTCCTCATCGACGAGGTCGACCGGGCCGACGACGAGTTCGAGGCCTTCCTCTTCGAGCTCCTGGCCGAGGGGGCGGTGACCATCCCCGAGCTCGGCACCGTCCACGCCGCCCTCCCGCCCGTGGTCGTGCTCACCTCCAACCGCACCCGGGACCTCCACGACGCCCTGAAGCGCCGCTGCCTCTACCACTGGATCGACTACCCCTCGCTCGAACGGGCGGTGGCCATCATCCGCCGCCGGGTGCCCGACGCCTCCACCACCCTGTCCGAGCAGGTGGCGGCAGCGGTGGCCCGCCTGCGGACCCTCGATCTCCAGAAGCCGCCCGGGATCGCCGAGGCCATCAACTGGGTGGCCGCCGCCGCCCTGCTGGGCATCGGCCACCTCGACGAGGCGGCGGTGGAGCAGACGCTGGGGTCGGTGCTCAAGTACCGCGAGGACCTCGACCTGGCCCGCGAGCGGGGCCTGGCGTGGGTGGCCTCGCCCTGAGCCCCGGGGGCGCGGGGGTGTCCCCCGAGAGGACGGGGGTTTCGGGGATGTCCCCCAGCACGCTGCCCACCGCCGATCTGGCCGACCTGGCCGGCGCCTTCGGCCAGCTCCTCCACGCCGCCGGTGTGCCCGTGACCCCTGAGCGCAGCGGCCGCTTCGCCGGGGCCGTGGCCCTGGCCCGCCCCCTCGGCGTCGAGGAGCTGTACTGGCTGGCCCGGGTCACGCTCCTGACCGGCGCCGATCAGATCGCCACCTTCGACGCCGTCTTCGGCCAGGTGTTCCGGGGCCTGGTGGACCCGGCCGAGGCCCGGGGCGACTCCCGGGTGCCAGCGCCCCCCCAGGCCCGCCCCGGCCGGCCCCGGCCCCAGCCGGCGAACGGGTCGGACCCGCCCGCGGGCGGCACCCCCGGGGTCCGGCGGGAGCAAGCTGCCGGTCCGGCGGCAGGCGATCCCGCCGCCCCCGCCACTCCCGTCGCCACCGCCAGCGCCGAGGAGCGGTTGAGCCAGAAAGACTTCGCCGACCTCACGCCTGACGAGCTGGCGGCGCTGCGGGCCCTCATCACCGACCTCGGCCCGGCGGCGCCGCTGCGCCCCAGCCGCCGCCACGTACGCCACCACCAGGGCCATCGGCCCGACCTGCGGGCCACCCTGCGCCGGGCGCAGCGCCGCAGTGGCGACCCGGTGGAGTGGATCCGGCGCCGGCCCAAGCCCCGTCGTCGCCGGCTGGTTCTCCTGGCCGACATCTCCGGCTCCATGGAGCCCTACTCCCGGGCCTACCTCCACCTCCTCCACGGGGCGGTACGGGCGGCCCGGGCCGAGGCCTTCGTGTTCGCCACCCGCCTCACCCGCCTGACCCGGGCGCTGGCCACCAGCGATCCCGACACCGCCCTGGCCCGGGCCGCGGCCGCCGCCCCCGACTGGTCGGGCGGCACCCGCATCGGGGAGGCGCTGGCCGCCTTCAACGACCGCTACGGACGCCGGGGAGTGGCCCGGGGCGCCGTGGTGGTCATCGTCTCCGACGGCTGGGAAACCGGCGACGCCGCCGTCCTGGCCGAGCAGATGGCCCGCCTGGCGCGCCTGGCCCACCGGATCGTGTGGGTCAATCCCCGGTCGGCCGGCGCCCGCTACCAGCCCCTGGTGGCGGGCATGGCCGCCGCTCTCCCCCACGTCGACGCCCTGGTCAGCGGGCACTCCCTCGACGCCCTCGACGACCTGCTGGCCGCCATCGGCGGCTCGGCCGGCTAGCTCCGGCGACGACGGCGGGGGCGGAGGGCGACGTCGAGGCGGTCGACGGTCACGATCACGTCGAGCCCGCCGTCCGATCGCAGCAGGACCCGCCGTGAGCGCTCGTCGTAGGACAGCCCGTCGATGTCGAACAGACGGCTGCCGCGGGGCGCGTAGGCCGAGAACTCGGTCACGCGACGCACGATCAGCTCGGAGACGGCGCCGGTGTCGGACGACCGGTCGACGAGCTGGACGTGGACCTTGCCCCCCTGGTCGTCGAGGGCCATGCCCCGCAGATCACAGGACCAGCCCACCACGAGGTCGGCGATGGCGGCAAGCTCGTCGGACGTCGCCGCCCGCAGTGAGCTTTGCCCAAATAAGGTCCTGTTCATGAGGCTTGTCACCCTGAAATGGTCGCCGGGTAGAGCACTGGATTCCTAAAACTTTCTACGAACGGACGGGCGATTCCTGGGTCGTCCTCATCTCCGGACCCAAGGATTTCAACCAAGCGTGCCCACGGGAAGGAGCCGGGGGGCACATCTCAAGCCAAAATGAGCTGAACCGGGGTCAGGATGAATTACCCGCTGATTACCCCGCGTTATTCGCGTCCGGTGGAACCGAAGCCGCCGGTCCCCCGGGCGGAGTCGTCGAGATCGTCGACCGCCAGCCACTCGACAGCTTCCGCCCGGACGAGCACGAGCTGGGCGATCCGGTCCCCCCGGGCCACCTCGAAGGGCGAGGCGGGATCGTGGTTGACGAGGATGACCCGGATCTCGTCGCGGTAACCCGAGTCGATCAGCCCGGGGGCGTTGAGACAGGTGACGCCGTGGCGCAGGGCCAGGCCCGAGCGGGGCAGCACCAGGCCGCAGAACCCCTCGGGGATGGACACGGCGATCCCGGTGGGCACCGCCGCCCGTCCCCCGCCGGGGGTGAGCACCAGCGCCTCCCGGGCCCGCAGGTCGTAGCCGGCG
>JBIOYN010000452.1:0-4207 GCA_044870155.1 Acidimicrobiia bacterium
CAACAGGCCCGCGTTTGACACGGCCCCACGGTGGCCAGTTTGGCCGCCTCCTTCGGCCGAGGGGCCATGACCAATCACTGGCGGGACTTCAAGAACTCCGACGTCATCCTGGTCATCGGCGCCAACCCCGCTGAGTGCCACCCCTGCGGGTGGAAGTGGGCGCACGTGGGCCGCGACACCCGGGGCACCAAGATCATCCACGTCGATCCCCGCTTCACCCGCACGTCGGCCATCGCCGACCTCTACGCCCCCATCCGGGCCGGCACCGACGTCGCCTTCTTCGGCGGCCTGATCAACTACGTGCTCGAGCACAAGCTCTACCACGAGGACTACGTCAAGCTGCACACCAACGCCAGCTTCCTGGTGGCCGAGGGCTACCAGTTCAACGACGGGCTGTTCTCGGGCTACGACGAGGCCAAGCGCACCTACGACCCCACGACGTGGGACTACCAGCGGGAGGCGCCGGTCGTGCCGGCCGTCCCGGCGTCGCCCTCGGGCGGGGCCTCGTCGTTGGGGCCGGCCGCCGGCGGGGCTGCCGCGCCCGCCGCCCCGCCCACACCCGTGGCCTACGCCAAGACGGACCCCACCCTGGCCGACCCCCGCTGCGTGTTCCAGCTCATGAAGGCCCACTACGCCCGCTACACCCCGGACAAGGTGTCCGAGATCACGGGCATGCCCAAGGAGAAGTTCGAGAAGATCGCCCAGTGGTTCGGGGCCACGGGCGTGCCCGAGAAGGTGGGCAGCGTCGTCTACGCCGTGGGCCTCACCCACCACACCACCGGCGTGCAGATCATCCGGGGCATCGGCCTGCTCCAGCTGCTGCTGGGCAACGTGGGCCGGGCCGGCGGCGGCGTCAACGCCGAACGGGGCCACGCCAACATCCAGGGAAACACCGACAACGCCATCAGCTGGGAGATCCTCCCCGGCTACCTGGCCATCCCCAAGCCGGAGATGGCGACCATGGCTGACTATCTGGCCAAGGTTCCCTCCAAGCCGTCGTCTCCCACCTCGATCAACTACTTCGGCACGAACTACAAGAAGTTCCTCGTCAGCCTGCTCAAGAGCTGGTACGGAGACGCCGCCCAGCCCGACAACGAGTTCCGCTACTCGTGGATCCCCAAGCCGGCCAAGAACTCCTCGTGGCTCACCATCCACGACGAGGCCCGGTCCAAGACGCTGGACGGCCTGTTCGCCGGCGGCATGTCCGGCGTCAGCATCGGGCCCGACTCCCGGCGGATGAGCGAGTCGCTGGGCAACCTCAAGTGGCTGGTGGTCATGGACCCGCTGCCCACCGCCACCTCCGAGTTCTGGAACCAACCGGGAGGTGTCGATCCCAAAGAGATCCAGACCGAGGTCTTCTACTTCCCCGCCACGCACTGGATCGAGAAAGACGGCAGCTTCGTCAACTCGGGCCGCTGGGCGCAGTGGAAGTACAAGGTGCTCGACGCCCCCGGGGAAGTGAAGGACGACAACTGGATCCTCGGGCAACTGTTCCTGCGCCTCCGGGAGCTGTACCGCAAGGAGGGCGGGACGTTGCCCGACCCGATCCTCAACCTCAAGTGGGGCTACACCGATCCCGGGAACCCGTCGCTGGACGAGCTGGCCCAGGAGATCCACGGCTTCGACCTGACCACCGGGCTGCGGGTGAAGGACTTCTCGGTGCTGAAGGACGACGGCACCACCAGTTGCGGCGACTGGATCTACTCGGGCTCGTATCCCCCTGAGGGGAACCTCATGCAGCGGCGGGGCACCGACGACCCCACCGGGCTCGGCTACTTCCACAACTGGGCCTGGTCGTGGCCGCTCAATCGCCGCGTCATGTACAACCGGGCGTCGGCTGACGCCGCCGGGCAGCCCTGGGACTCCCAGCGTCCCGGGATCCGCTGGAACGGCTCCAAGTGGGTGGGCGACGTGCCCGACTTCCCCGCCACCTCTCCCCCCGAGGAGGCCAAGGGCGCCTTCATCATGACGGGCGAGGGCGTCGGCCGGCTCTTCGCCCCGGGTGTGCTGTGCGCCGACGGGCCCTTCCCCGAGCACTACGAGCCCACCGAGTCACCGGTCAAGAACGCGCTGTCGGGTACGGACCGGGATCCGGCGGTGTTCTTCTACAAGGACGCCAAAGACACCTTCGCCCCCGTCGACGGCGAGTTTCCCTATGTGGCCACCACCTACCGGGTCACCGAGCACGAGCACTACGTCACCCTCAACGTCCCCTACCTCCTCGAGGCCATGCCCGACTTCTTCGTGGAGCTGCCCGTCGAGCTGGCGGAGGAGAAGGGAATCGAAAACGGCGGCAAGGTGAAGGTGCGCTCGATGCGGGGCGAGGTCATCGGCACCGCCATGGTCACCAAGCGCATGCGGCCCCTCAAGGTGGCGGGCAAGACGGTCTACCAGATCGGCATTCCCGTCCACTGGCACTTTGCCGCCGGGAAGAAGAACAAGGTCCCGGAGATGGCCAACATCCTCACGCCCTACGTGGGGGACGCCAACGTGCGGACACCGGAGTTCAAGGGCTTCCTCGTCGACATCGAGAAGGCGTAGGGGGGAGGGGAGCGATGTCCACCGAACTGGGACTGGCCATCCGCCGCAAGTCGGCCACCCCCGCCTCGTCCACCGCCATCCGCTCCGACACGACCAAGGTCGCCAAGCTGGTCGACATCGACCTGTGCATCGGCTGCAAGGCGTGCGAGGTGGCGTGCAAGGAGTGGAACGACCTGCCCGCCGAGGAGACGTCGAACTTCGGCAGCTACCAGAGCCACCACGACCTGACCGCCAACACCTGGGACCTGATGCGCTTCAAGGAGGTCGAGCTCGACGGCGGTGACCTGGCCTGGCTGATCCGCAAGGACTCCTGCCTGCACTGTGACGAGCCCGGCTGCCTGCTGGCCTGCCCCGCCCCGGGGGCCATCGTCCAGTACACCAACGGCATCGTCGACTTCGACCAGTCGAAGTGCATCGGCTGCCAGTACTGCGTGGCCGGGTGCCCCTTCGACATCCCCCGCTTCGACTCCCAGACCAAGAAGGTCTACAAGTGCACGCTCTGCGTGGACCGGGTGTCAGCGGGGCTGGAGCCGGCGTGCGTGAAGTCGTGCCCGACGGGCGCCATCCGCTTCGGGGGCAAGCCGGAGATGCTCGACTACGCCGCCGCCAAGGTGGGCAAGCTCAAGGACCGGGGCTTCGAGAACGCCATGCTCTACGACCCCGAGGGCGTGGGCGGCGTCCACATGATGTACGTGGTGCCCCGGGGCGAGATGTTGGGCGACTACGGCCTGCCCGCCGATCCCCAGGTGCCGGGGACGTTCTTCTCCGCCCTCTCGGCGCTGCGCAAGCTGGGCACCCTGTCGGTGTGGGGCGGCCTGCTGGCCTCGGCCATCTTCTGGCTGCGCACCGGCCGGCACCGCCCCCCGCCCGAGGACCAGGCGGTGGAGGAGGCCTACGAGGCGGGCCGGCGCCACCAGGAGATGGTGCCCCCGGCGCGGACGGCGGAACCGGTGCGCATGTCCGACCTCCCGGTGGACCCGCCCGGCGGGCCGCTGCCCGGGCCGGCCGGGAGCCCCCCGCCGGGCAATGGTGCTCCCGAAGGAGGGGAGGAGCGATGACTGTTCTCCACTCGCGGACGGCCGGTGAGGCCGAGGCCACCATCGAGCGCTACACCTTTGCCGAGCGCCTCCTCCACTGGTGGACGGCGCTCACCTTCATCGCCCTCATGCTGTCGGGGTTCGCCCTCGGCTATCCCCGGGTCGCGTTCCTGTCCGGCCTCTTCGGGGGTGGTCAGAGCATGCGGTTCCTCCACCCGTGGATCGGCGTGGGCTTCACGGTCGGGATCGTGGGCATGTTCTTCGCCTGGGCCAAGGACATGCGCTTCGACGCCACCGACCGCATGTGGCGCCGGCGCCTGCGGACCTACGCCGCCACCGGCCACACCGGCCTGGGCATCGGCCGGTACAACGGCGGCCAGAAGGGCTACTTCTGGTTCTCGGTCATCTTCGGGGTCGTGCTCTTCGTCACCGGCCTGCCCCTGTGGTACCCCTGGCTCCTGGGATCGGGGGTGAACCAGTTCGCCCGCCTGGTCCACCACGTGGCGTTCCTGCTCATGGTGGGCGGGTTCATCATCCACGTGCAGCTGTCGGCCGTCATGCTGCCGGGCACCATGACGTCCATGGCCAGTGGCCGGGTCACCCGGGCGTGGGCGGCTTGGCACCACCCC
>JBIOYN010000453.1:0-3863 GCA_044870155.1 Acidimicrobiia bacterium
TGGACGACTCCAAGGCCACGAACCCCCATGCCGCCCTGGCCGCCATCTCCGGCTACGACTCCGTGGTGCTCATCGCCGGCGGGCGGAACAAGGGTCTCGACCTGTCCGTTCTCGCCTCCCGGGCCGACCGGATGCGGGCCGTGGTGGCCATCGGCGAGGCGGCCGGCGAGGTCGTCGCCGCCTTCGAGGGCCGCGTGCCCGTGGTCAAGGCCGGGTCCATGGCCGAGGCCGTCCGGACGGCGGCGGCGCTGGCCCAGCCGGGCGACACCGTGCTCCTGTCCCCGGCCTGCGCCACGTTCGACTGGTACCAGGGTTACGCCGCCCGGGGCGACGACTTCGCCGCCTGCGTGGCTGCCTATGCACAGGAGTCCGGTGGCGACCAGGGTTGAGCCCCGGCGCGCCCGGACGGCGCCCGCTCCCCCCCGGCCGCCGGCCTCGGGGATCGGCCGGAGGGTCCGGGCCGCCCGCTCGGCGTGGCGGGAGGGCGGCCATGCCCGGCCGCCGGCCTACTACGCCCTGCTCTCCAACATCCTGGTGCTGAACCTGGTCGGGCTGGTGATGGTCCTGTCCTCGTCGTCGGTCGAGGCCCTGGCCAACTACGGCTCGTCCTGGCTCTTCTTCAAGCGCCAGCTGCTGTGGACCGTCCTCGGCCTGGCGGCCATGGCCGCCGCCTCCCGGTTCGACTACCGGCGGCTCAGGCGCCACGTCGGCCTCCTCCTGGTGCTGGCCGCCGGCCTCCTGATCCTGGTCCTCGTGCCCCACGTGGGCATCGCCGTGAACGGATCGACCCGCTGGCTCGGCGTGGGTCCCATGCGCTTCCAGCCCTCGGAGCTGGCCAAGCTGGCCATCCTCGTCTATGCCGCCGACGTCCTCACCCGCCGGGCCCCCGAGGTGGGTGACTGGCGCCAGGTCCTGCGCCCCGTGGGCGTGGTGTTCTGCTTCTTCGCCGCCCTGGTCATGCTCCAGCCCGACATGGGCACCACCATCGTCCTGTCCATCCTCACCGGGACGGTTCTCTTCGTGGGGGGCCTGCGGATGCGCCACCTGGTCCTGGTGGGGGCCGGGGGGTTGGCCGCCGGCGCAGTCCTGGCCGTGGTCGAGCCCTACCGGCGGGCCCGGCTCCTGTCCTTCGTCGATCCCTTCTCCGAGGTCCACGCCCTGAACGGCGGCTACCAGGTGGCCCAGTCCCTCATCGCCCTGGGCAGCGGCGGCTGGACCGGTGTCGGCCTCGGTGCCGGGCGGGCCAAGTGGCTGTTCCTGCCCAACGCCCACACCGACTTCATCTTCGCCGTCATCGGCGAGGAGCTGGGCCTGGTGGGCTGCGCCCTGGTGGTCTTCCTGTTCGGTGCCCTCACCGTCTTCGGGGTGCGCGCCGCCCTGCGGGCGCCCGACCGGTTCGGGACCCTGCTGGCCGCCGGCATCACCGGCTGGGTGGTGGGTCAGGCGCTCGTCAACATCGGGGCCGTCACCGGCCTGCTGCCCGTGACCGGCATCCCCCTGCCGTTCGTGTCCTTCGGCGGCTCGGCCCTGCTCTTCACCATGGCCGCCACCGGGATCCTCCTCAACGTCGCCCGCCACGGCCGCTAGGTGGGAGAGACGTTCGCCATGGTGACCGGGGGCGGGACCGGGGGGCACGTCTACCCGGGGCTGGCACTGGCCGAGGCGCTGGTGGCCCGGGGCCACGACCGGTCGTCGATCCACTGGGTGGGCAGCGCCCGGGGCCTGGAGGCCACGGCCGTGCCCGCCGCCGGCTTCTCCGTCGACCTGCTCCCGGGCCGGGGGCTCCAGCGCCGCCTCACGGCCGAGAACATCTCCGTGGCCGGCCAGACGGTGGCCGCCGTGGCCCGGACCACCCGCCTGGTGCGGCGCCGCCGGCCGCGGGTGGTGGTCGGCGTGGGCGGCTACGCCTCGCTGCCCTGCATCATCGCCGCCCGCGCCTCAAGGATCCCGGTGGTGGTCCACGAGCAGAACGCCGCCCCCGGCCTGGCCAACCGCATCGCCGTCCGCCTCGGCTCCCGGGCGGCGGTGGCGTTGCCGGGAACGCCGCTGCCGGGGGCGGTGGTGACGGGCAACCCGGTGCGCTCGGCGGTGGCTGCCGTGGTCCGGAAGCCGGACGCCCTGTCCCCGCCCCTGGTGGTCATCTTCGGGGGCAGCCTGGGCGCCCGGCGGCTGAACCAGGCCGCCCTCGGCCTCTACGACCTGTGGCGGTCCCGGAGCGACGTCGCCCTTCACCACGTGAGCGGTGCCGCCGGCCACGACGAGACCGTCGCCGCCCTCGGCGCCCTGCGCCGTCCCGGGGACGCGCTCGACTACCGGCTCGTCCGCTACGAGGACGACATGCCGCGGCTCTACGCCACGGCCACGGCCATGGTGTGCCGGGCCGGCGCCACCACGGTGGCGGAGCTGGCCGTAGCCGGAGTCCCCTCGGTGCTGGTGCCTCTGCCCGCCGCCCCCGGCGACCACCAGACCCACAACGCCCGGGCCCTGGTGGAGGCGGGCGCCGGAGTGCTCGTGCCCGACGCCGAATGTGACGGTGCCCGCCTGGCCAAGGAGCTCGACGCCCTGCTGTCCGACCCGGAGCACCTCGGCGCCATGGGCCGGGCCGCCACCACCGTCGGCCATCCGGACGCCGCCGACCGCCTGGCCGACCTGGTGGAGGAAGTGGCGAGGTGAGCCTCGACCTCTCGGAGCCCCGCCGCATCCACATCGTGGGTGTGGGAGGCATGGCCATGAGCGGGATCGCCGCCATCCTCACCCGCCTGGGCCACACCGTCTCAGGGTCCGACCTCAAGGCGTGGCGGGGCCTGGAGCGCCTGCGCCTGGCCGGCGTGGCGATCCACGTGCCCCACGACGCCAGCCGGCTGCCCGCCGGCCTCGACGCCGTCGTCGTCTCCACCGCCATCCCCGCCTCCAACCCGGAGGTGGTCACGGCCCGGGAGCGGGGTGTCCCCGTCCTACGCCGGTCGGAGGCGCTGGCCGCCATCGTCGACCTGCGGCGCACGGTGGCCATCTCCGGGACCCACGGCAAGACGACCACCTCCACCATGACCACGCTGGTGCTGCGGGCGGCGGGCTGGCAGCCGTCGTTCCTCATCGGCGGCGAGCCCAACGAGGTGGGGAGCAACGCCGCCTACGACGAGGGTGAGTGGCTGGTGGTGGAGGCGGACGAGAGCGACGGCACCTTCATCGAGATCGCCCCCGAGGCGGTCGTGCTCACCAACGTGGAGCCCGACCACCTCGACCACTACGGCGACTTCGCCGCCCTGGAGGCGGCCTGCGCCCGCTACCTGGCTGCCGCCCCCGGGCCCCGGGTGGTGTGCGCCGACGACCCGGTGGCCGCCCGCCTGGGGGCCGAGGTCGGGGGGACGGTCACCTACGGGACGGCCGAGACCGCCGACTACCGCATCACCGGCTACGCCGGGGAGCGCTCCGGGAGCCGCTTCCTCCTGTCGCGCTCGGGGACCGAGTTGGGCGAGCTGGTGGTCCCCGCCCCGGGCATCCACAACGCCCGCAACGCCGCCGCGGCCGCGGCCGTGGCCACGGAGATCGGCGTGCCCTTCTCCGCCGTGCGCGCCGCCCTCGGCCGCTTCGCCGGCGTCGCCCGCCGGTTCCAGTTCCACGGCGAGGTGGACGGGGTCAGCCTGGTGGACGACTACGCCCACCTCCCGGGGGAGGTGCGGGCCACCCTGGCGGCGGCCCGGGAGGGCGGCTGGTCCCGGGTGGTGGCCGTCTTCCAGCCCCACCGGTACAGCCGCACGGCCCGCCTGTGGCGGGATTTCGGCGACGCCTTCGACGACGCCGACATGGTCGTGCTCACCGACGTCTACGCCGCCGGCGAGCCGCCCCAGCCCGGGGTCTCCGGG
>JBIOYN010000454.1:0-4836 GCA_044870155.1 Acidimicrobiia bacterium
AAGGTGAACACCCCGCCGTCGGAGGCGACGAGCCAGTAGCCGGTGCCGTCCGGGTCGGGGACCAGGGACTGCACCGGGGCGTTGAGGCGCGTCGCCCCCATCGAACCGAGGAACACGGCGTCCCCGAAGGTGAAGACGCCGCCGTCGGAGGCCACCATGTAATAGCCCTTGCCCGACGGGGTGGCGATGGAGTCGAGCACCGGTCCGTTGAGGGTGACGTCGTGGAGGTCGTCGAACCACTTGGCCGCCCCGAACTGGAACACCCGGCCCCGGCTGGTGAAGATCCAGTAGCCGTCCCCGGCAGGGGTGGGCGACAGGCTGGTCACCTTCTCGTCCCGGCGCAGCTTGGAGGCGTCGAGGTTGCCGAACCAGGGGGCGTTGTAACCGTAGACCCGGCCGATGTCGTCGACGATCCAGTAGCCGGTGCCCGACGGGGTGGGCTCGAGGTCGACGGCGGGGTTGGCGCCGAGGATGCCCAGCGGCTCACCCACGTCCTGGGCCCCGCCGAAGGCGTAGACGGCGCCGTCGGCGCCCAGCATCCAGTATCCGGGCCCGTGGGGCGTGACCGCTCCCGATGCCGCTGACGCCGGCCCCGTGCCGGCGACGTTGGTGGCTGCCACCGTGAAGGTGTAGGAGGAGAGGTTGGTCAGACCGGTGAGGGTCTGGGTGGTGGCGGTCGACGAGAAGGCCCTGGGCGACTGGGCCGCGCCGTTGGCGATGGGCGTGACCGTGTAGCCGGTGATGGCGGCGCCGCCGTCGGAGGCGGGCGCCGTCCAGCTCACGGTGGCCGAGCCGTCGCCGCCGGCGGCGGTGACGCCGGTGGGGGCGCCGGGGACGGTGCGGGGGGTGACGGCGTTGGACGCCGCCGACGCCGGGCCGTTCCCGGAGAGGGTCGTCGCCTTGACCACGAAGGTGTAGGAGGTGCCGTTGGCCAGGCCCGTCACCGTCTGGGTGGTGGCAGTGGAGAGGAAGGTGAGCGGCGATTGGAGCACCCCGTTGAGGAGGGGCGTGACCAGGTAGCCGATGAGGGGGAGTCCGCCGGTGTTGGCCGGCGCGCTCCAGCTCACGGTGGCGGAGGCGTCGCCGGGCACGGCGCTGACGTTGGTGGGGGCGCCGGGGAGGGTGCGGGGGACGATGGCGTTGGAGGTCGCCCCGGCGCTGGCGCCGGCGACGTTGATGGCCTTCACGGTGAAGGTGTAGGTGGTCCCGTTGGTGAGCCCGCTCAGGGTGGCGCTGGTAGCGGCCGCCCCGGCGTTCACGGTGACGTTGCCGGGCGAGGACACCACGCTGTAGCCGGTGATGGGGCTCCCGCCGTTGCTGAGGGGCGGGACCCAGGTGACCGAGGCCGAGCGGTCGCCGGGCTCCGCCACCACGGCCGTCGGCGCTCCGGGGACGGTGTAGGGCGTGACGGGCAGCGAGGCGGCCGAGGCCGGGCCGAACCCGGCGGCGACCCCGTTCTTCGCCCTCACCGTGAAGGTGTAGGCGAGACCGTTGACCAGGCCGGGCACGGTTCCCGTCCACACCCCGTTCGTCTGGGTCAGCTGGGCCAGCGTGAACGTCTTGACCAGCAGCAGCTGGGGCACGCCGGCCAGGTAGGGCGTCACCTCGTACTGGGTGATGGCGCTGCCGCCGTCGTTCCCGGGCGGCGACCAGCTGACCGCCACCGAGGCGCCGCCCGTGGCCGTGTTGGCGGGGACGCCGCTCACGCCCGTGGGCCAGGCGGGCACCACGGCGGGCCCGCCCAGGGTCAGGTAGTTGAAGCCGTAGCGGTCGGTGACGTCGTCGCCGGCCATGACCATTAGCCCGGTGGAAGAACCCAGGTTCTGCTTGGTGGATGTCGGGTTGTTGAACGACAGGTCGGTGGACAGGGCGATGAACGGCGTGCCCAGGCCCGACCCGGTCCCGAAGTCGAGGGTGCCCAGGGCGGCGTCCTTGCGGTAGATGGTGCCGCCGGTGCAGCAGGGCTGGGACATGAACAGGTAGGCCCGGCTGGCTCCGGTGTCGATCTCGAGGATCGGCCGGGTCCCGTTGCTGGAGTGCTGCCACACGATCTTCTGGGTCCAGTCGTTGGCGCCGTTGCGGCGCAGCACGCTGATCTCGGGCAGGGTGCCGCTGGCCACGTTCGAGTGCTTCACCGCCGCGTACACCGTTCCCCCCACGGCCTTCAGGTTCATGTGGTCGTCGGCGGGCTTGGGGTTCGCGACGCTGGACCCCAGGGCCAGCTCGAAGGTCCAGTCCAGGGCCGGATCGTCGCCTGCCCCGTTGGGGTGGTAGGCGAAGTGGAACCCCTCACAGGTGAGGGTGACGGGCGGAATCGCCAAAAGATCACAGGCGCCGACGACCTGGTTCGACCACAGGACGCCCACGTTGCCGTCGAAGGCGACGATCGAGGAGGAGTCTCCGTCGGGGTTGCCGGGCACAAGGCCACTGACCAGGGGGTACGGGTCGAGCCAGGAAGCGCCGGACGAGTGGGTGACCCAGACCGTCCCGTTGTCGGTCCAGTTGGCCCACAGCACTCCGGTCGAGTCCTTGGCCAGCACCACCTCTTCGAGTGCCCCGGTGTGGATCACGACGGAGCTGTCGATCTCGAAGATCTTGAGGACGCTGTTGTAGTTGAACGTCTTCACGTAGACGTTGTTGTCCGACACCGAGCTCGTGCGGACCGCCCCGACGGTGTGGAGCGTGGCGCCATCGGACAGGGCGTCGACCCGGGACGTGCTCCGGGGGTCGACCATGACGTTGGTGCTCGTCCAGCTCCAGGCGTTCTTGTCGTACTTGTAGATCTCGTAGTCCCCGGAGATGGCGTTGAACAGGACTCCCCACCACAGTCCGTCGTGGACCCAGAGCTTCGACTGGGGCTTCTCTCCGGTGGGGGCACTGGCCGTCCCCCCCGTCCCCGTGTAGGACGGGCCCTGGACGCCGGTGTCGGCCCAGGCGGCGGATGCCACCAGGAGGACGCCGAGGGCGACGGCGACAGCGACCATACGGGCGGGGCGGGGACGGGTTCTCGTGCTCATGGCGCTCTGGGGTCCTCCCTTGGCCGCCCGTTGGTCCAGAACGGGCCTCAGTTCGTTCGGGCACTCGTCGGCGCACTGACTGGGGGAGGTTTGACGCCAGTACGCCGACTGAGCGCCCTGTCCGCCCATCCTGGGAGGCAGCGCTGATCCGTTCCTGATCCCACCCTGAACCGCTCCTGAAGCCGGGCGGGAAGCTGGGAACCCTTTGTCCCGGCTGGCGGACACGCCCGAAGCATTCGTCCGAGACGTCCCTCAAGCTGATTGTCCACCGCACCGAGGCCATCGGAAGTGCCGTTCCCGCAGTGCGCAGCCAGGCGACGCGGGAGCCAGAGCCGAGAGGCGGCAACGGGTCACCCCGCGGGCTGTACCTCGGCGCGCTGTCTGGCCAGTGCTGCTTACGAGTTGAGGGAGTCGAAATGCTGAGTGATGCTCGAAGGGTCCGGCGGCGGGCGCTTGGCGCGGCCGTCACCGCGGGCACCCTCTTTGCCGCCGTCATCACATCGCCAGCGGTATCCGGCGCCGGCATGGCGCCCTGGAGCGCCCCGCCCCGGGGTGGGGCGGCCGCGGCGCAGGAGTGGCCCGGGCTGGTCCGGGACACACGGTGCGGCCACGGCTTCGCCGTCGCCAACGTCGAGGGCCTGAGCTGCACCCACGGCCCCGACGTCTCTCCCCCCGGCGGGAGCGCCGACCGGGGGGCCACGACGGAGGAGCTGTACCGGGCCGCCGGGTCGTCCTCGACCACGGCCACCAGTGGCACCACCGGGACCGTGGGGTGCTACGGGGACGGCACATCGGGCAACCGCGTGCAAGCCGTCTACGCGCATGCGGCGGACGTGGCCGACCGGTACCCGGACCTCGCCCCGCTCATCGTCCAGTGGGCGGCGGCGACGGACGCCGTCTTCGCCGACAGTGCGGCCAAGACCGGAGGACTCCGGCACGTGCGGTGGGTGACCGATCCGAGCTGCGCGCTGGTGGTGCAGCGGGTGACCCTGAGCACGGCCGGGGACGACAACATGTCGGACACCATCAACGAGCTGCGCGCTCTCGGCCTGAACCGCACCGACCGCAAGTACCTGGTGTGGATGGACGCCGGGGCCTTCTGCGGCATGGCGGAGATCCGCAATGACGACCAGGCCGGCTCGGCCAACGCCAACAACTACGGGCCCAGCGTCGCCCGGGTCGACAACATCTGCTGGGGAAAGGCCCAACCGGTGGAGGCCCACGAGCTGATGCACACGCTGGGCGCGGTGCAGGACAGCGCTCCGCACACCACCGGACAGTCCCACTGCACCGACGGCGAGGACTTGATGTGCTACTCCGACTCGTCGGGCCTGCCCATCAACTACGTGTGCCCGTCGGCCTCGGGCCGGCTGTTCGACTGCAACAGCGACGACTACTTCTCCACCTCACCGCCGGCGGGCAGTTACCTGGCCGCCCACTGGAACACGGCCGCCAGCGGGTTCCTGGCCACCTCACCGCCGGACGCGACGGGTGGCGGATCCACATCCACCACCACGGCGCCGCCGCCGCTCACGGCCACCTTCACCGGCTCGCTCACCCGGAAGGCGTCGTCCGCCACCTTCCCGCTGACCACGGGCTCGGGAACCCTCACGCTGCGGCTGCAGCTGGCCAAGCGCGGCACCGTCACCCTGTCCGTCGTGCGGCCGGACGGCTCGGTGCTGGCCAGCACCTCGGGAGGTCCGGTGGTGAACCTGTCGCGGACGGTCGCCGCCGGAAACTACCGGCTCGTGGTGTCGAGCTCCGGTGGCAGCAACACCCTCCAGCTCGACACCACCTATCCGGCACCGTGACGCGGGTG
>JBIOYN010000455.1:0-2331 GCA_044870155.1 Acidimicrobiia bacterium
AAACCCGCCGGCCCCCGGTCCAGCCCGCCAACGCCGGGTCGGTCAGTCCATCAGGCGGCGGCGGGCAAAGGCCACCACCAGCCGGCGGCTGCCGAAGGCGGCGCCGGCGGCGGCGAGGCCCAGGGCAGCCAGCGCGCCTCCGGTGTGGGTCAGGTCGCGGTGGGCGGCGAGGTCCATGTCAGGCGAGTCGGTGGCCGTGGCCGCCGGCTCCTGCACCACGACGGGGTCGTCGTCGCCGTACTCGTCGTCGGGGTTGGGGTCGTCGGCGGGGTCCTCGTCGGCCCACACGATCGGGCCCTCGGGCTCCTCGACGACGGGGGCCGGCTCCTCGACGACGGGAGCGGGCTTCTCCACCACGGGGGCGGGGTCGTCATCCACCGCGGCCGGCGCCGGAGCGGGGTCGTCGGCGGGGGCGTCGTCGGGGGAGCCGAAGGCGGCCACGGTCCCGTCGTCGGCGGGGGCGCTCCTCCTGCCCTTGCCGCAGTTGCCGTTGTTGTCGTCCTCGAAGTCGGCGTCGTTGCCGCAGCCGTTGTTGCCGTCGCGGTCGTCGTCGTAGCCGCCGTCGCAGCCGGGCTTGTCCGAGCCGTGGTTGTCCATGCCGTCGGGGTCGCTGTCCGACTTGCCCTGGGTGCCGGAGTTGCCGGGCTCGATCTCGCCCTTGCCCTCCTTGCCGGAGGGGTGGGTCCCGACCTCGTCGTCGGTGGAGTCGGCGGGGGCGTCGGTGGCGGTGTCCTCCGTGCAGGTGAACACATGCGGCTCGCGGTCGGGAGGGGCGGCGTGGGCCATGGGAACGGCGACGAGCAGGTTGAGCCCCAGCACTGCGGCGCCAACCAGCCCGCCGATACGGGCGGGTGAAGTCATCGGGACGGTCCTTCCGTGGTGGTGAGCGGGATTGCCGGTGTCACCCAGAGTGGCGGTCACGGCCCCAACCACGCGTGAGGTCTACGTCAAATCTCCGTTATGTCCCAACCGCCGGTCACGCTCGGCGCGCCTCGAGGTAACGACGGATCAGGGTGGCGGTGGAGCTGTCGTGGTCGAGCGGAGCATCGGTGCCCGCCGCCAGCTCGCCGGCGATGCGTCCGGCCAGGACCTTGCCCAGCTCGACCCCCCACTGGTCGAAGGAGTTGATCCCCCAGATCACGCCCTGGGTGAAGACCTTGTGCTCGTAGCAGGCGATGAGCTGGCCGAGCACCGACGGCGACAGGACGGGAGCCAGGATCGTGTTGGTGGGCCGGTTCCCTGGGAAGGTGCGGTGGGGCACCAGCTCGGCCGGGACCCCCTCGGCCGCCACCTCCTCGGCGGTCTTCCCGAAGGCCAGGGCCTCGGTCTGGGCGAAGAAGTTGGCCATCAGCAGGTCGTGATGGGCGGCCATGTCGGGGACACCCCGGGCCCCGGGGACCCCGCGCCCCGGCGCCGGCCGGGTGAAGCCGAGGAAATCGGCGGGGACCAGCCGGGTGCCCTGGTGGAGGAGCTGGAAGAAGGCGTGCTGGCCGTTGGTACCGGGCTCGCCCCACACCACCGGGCCGGTGTCCCCGGCCACGGCCCGGCCGTCGCTCGTCACCGACTTGCCGTTGGACTCCATGTCCAGCTGCTGGAGGTAGGCGGGCAAGCGGCCCAGGTCCTGGGCGTAGGGCAGCACGGCGTGCGACTCGGCGGCGAAGAAGTTCACGTACCAGCAGCCGATGAGCCCCAGGAGGACGGGGAGGTTCGCCTCCAGCGGCGCGGTGCGGAAGTGCTCGTCGATGACCCGGAAGCCGGCCAGGAACTCGGCGAAGTGCTCGGGGCCGATGGCCAGCATGAGGGCCAGGCCCACGGCCGAATCGACCGAGTAGCGCCCCCCCACCCAGTCCCAGAACCCGAACATGTTGGCCGGGTCGATGCCGAACTCGGCCACCTTGGCCGCGTTGGTGGACACGGCCACGAAGTGGGCGCCCACCGCCTCCTCCCCGAGGTGCCCGACCAGCCACGCCCGGGCGCTCCTGGCATTGGTCAGTGTTTCGAGGGTGGTGAAGGTCTTGGAGCAGACGATGAACAGCGTGCGGGCGGGGTCGAGGCCGGCGACGGCGGCGGCCAGGTCGGCGCCGTCCACGTTGGACACGAACCGCACCTCGAGCGATGCCAGCGCGTAGGGACGCAGGGCCAGCGTGCACATGGCCGGCCCCAGGTCGGATCCGCCGATACCGACGTTGACCACGGCGGTGATGGGCTCACCGGTGGCGCCCCGCCATTCGCCCGAGCGCACCCGCCGGCAGAAGCCGGCCATCCGCCGCAGCACCTCGTGGACCTCGGGGACGACGTCAACGCCGTCGACCACGATGGACGTCCCCTCGG
>JBIOYN010000456.1:0-7130 GCA_044870155.1 Acidimicrobiia bacterium
CCCCTACTGCACCGACAAGGTTGGCATGTTCGGCGGGTCCTACTCGGGGATCATCCAGTACCTGGTGGCCACGCTGCCGGCCGCCGACTCCCCGCCCCATCTCGCCGCCATCGCCCCCCAGCGTGCCCTGGGCGACTTCTACCGCGACCTCGCCTATCACGGCGGGCAGCCCATCGCCTCGGTGCTCAGCTACTTCTCGGCCCGCATGACCGCCAACACTCTCGTCCCGCCCCAGAACCGGGCGCGGGACCAGGCCGCCCTGGCGTGGGGGGACCATCTGGGGGGCAACGGTGTCTTCGGCACCCCCTACTACCTAGCCCCCTTCGCCGATGCCATCTACCGTCCGGGAACCCCTGAGGAGCAGCGGCTCTATGCCGATTCGTCGCCGCTGGAGCGGATCGATCAGCTCCGGGTCCCCACTTTCCACCTCGCCGGATGGTTCGACACGTTCACGAGGGGCCAGCTGCTGACCTTCTCCCGGGCTCTCGCCCTCGAACGGGAACGCGCCGACGGGCGGGGGCCGAATTTCCTCGTCGTCGGCCCCTGGAACCACACGGGAACGCACTTCGCCCACTACGCCGACCTGCGCCAGCGCCTGCTCGAGTTCTACGGCCACTACCTGCGCGGCACGCCCGCCCCTCCGTGGCTCTCGGGCCCGCGCGTCCGCTACTTCCAGATGGACGGGGGGCTCGAGTACCTGAAGGGTTCGACGCCTCGACTGCCGGTGGCGCCGGGCGGACCGTCACTCCCGGAGCTGCCGCTCGGAGATCAGGCCGAACCCTCCGAGTGGTCCGGGTCCTGGCGGACGGCCGACGCCTGGCCGGTGCCGGGCACGTGGGTCACCCCGCTCCACCTGCGTCCGTCGGGGCTCTCCGTCCTGCCTCCCGACGGTGCCGAGGTCCTGGGGACGCTCGTCCACGAGCCGTCGGGTGGGGCGATGGACGCGCTCGGGCGCTGGGACAACGGCCAGTCGTTCCCCCAGCCCGACCGCGACCAGCGGCCCGACGAGGTCAAGGCGCTGACGTTCAGCACTGGCCCGCTGGCGGAGAACCTCCGTGTCACCGGCCCGATCGGCCTGCGTCTCCAGGCGCGTCTCCTCGCCGGCCAGGCCGCCTCCACTCCCCGGGAGCTCTGGGGGGTGGCCCCGCCGCATCCCGACTTCGATCTCGTGGCGAAACTCAGCGACGTCGCTCCCGACGGCACCTCGACCGTCGTCACACAAGGGTTTCTCCGGGCCTCACACCGGGCCAGCGACCCAGTTTCGTCGTACTCGATCGGGAAGGACGTCGTGGCGCCGCTGCACCTCCACACCGAGGCCGCCCTCGACCCGCCACCCCTCGGCGAATGGCGCGACTACGAGGTGGAGGTCTGGCCGACCGCCAAGACCTTCCCCGCCGGGCACGTGCTCCGCCTGGCCGTGTACCTGAGCGACCGACCGAGCCACCTCGGCCTCGCCTGGCCGGCCGTGGTCCAGCTGCGTACGAGCCCCGTCGCCCCCGCCCGATTGGCCTTACCTCAAGTCGGCGGTCCAGGGAGTCAATTCCGTACCGGTACGGAGGACGGGGTCCGCTCGCACCCCTAGGTTCTCATGGCACCAGGGAGGCGGGCATCCGCCGCTACCTCGGGGTCCCCCGATAGCCGGTTTGTTCGTAGGCCGGCCGGCGAAAGCCTAGGGGCTGAAGAGCCAGGGGTCCTTCAGGTCGTAGAAGGTGAGATCGCCCACGGCCTCCTGCCAGTCGTCGAGGACGTGCTTGCGGTCCTCGGGCGGCTCCTGGGTCTCGCCCTTCCGGGCCGCCTCCTCGGAGTTGAAGTAGATCACCGAGGTGAAGCCGTTGTCGTCGGGGTGCCAGGCCACGATCCAGCCGAGGATGTCGGGCCGGTACTCCCGGGCCAGGCCCTCGAACTCCACGTCGAGCTGGCGGACCCGGTCCGGGTCGGTGGGTTGCGCCTGGATGACCTGGACGAAGCCGGCGCTGTCCGAGCCCCCACCGAGGTAGACGTCGACGTCGGTACAGCTGTGGAAGGTGGGAGGCCCGGAGAACGCCTTCTGGGTCTCCTCAAACCACGCCCCTTGCTCGGGACGCTGAGCGTTGGCCTGGGCCGCCTCGGTCGACTCGAAGCGCACACAACCGAGGTAGCGGCCGTCGTCGGTGATCCCGCCCGTGGAACCGAGGTACCCCGTGGCGCCCGGCTTGAGCTCGGACTGCCAGCGCTCGATCTGGGCACGCAGCAGGCCGGGGTCGGACACCTCCGCCTGGATGAGCTGGATGAACATGTGAGGCCCCCTTTTGTGTCTCGACGGCCAGACGCTACCCAGCTGGGTCGGCCAACGCGGCGCGGAAAGCCTCGACTGCCGCGGGGCTGGGAGGAGCGCCGGCAGCGTCGGGCCAACCCTCGACCTCGGCTCGGGCCCAGCGGGCCCACTCGGCGACGAGGGTGGTCTGGTCGAGCGCGAACTTCCCCACCAGGCCGAGGATGTGGATGCGCTCCGGGAACGGCGCCCCGTCGTCGAGGTATTCGGGCGCCGGCGCCAGTGTCTGGGCCCGGAGCCGGTCGGCCTGGGCCTCGAGCTCGGCCAGGGTGGCGAGCAGCGCCTCCTTGGTCCCGTGGTCGGCGAAGAAGAGCCGCAGGAGGGCCTCGGACTCGTACCGGGGCGGGGCGGAGGGCTCTTCCAGCCACCGCGTCAGCGCCTTCCGCCCCTTCGGGGTGATGGAGTAGACGGTGCGCGGGCGGCGCCCGTGGATGGTGACCTTGGCCCGGGCCAGGCCGTGCTCGACCAGGTTCTTCTGTTCCTGGTACAGGCGGGTCTCGGCCCGGGGCCAGCAGAAGTGGAGGCTGCGCTTCACCTGCCGGGTGAGCTCGTAGGCCGACCAGGGCCGGACAGCCAGCAGCCCGAGGATGGCGTAGGACGTGGTGGTCAGCTTGCGCACGCCCTGGCAGAATACTCCATTATGAAGTATCGTCCGGAGCCCATGGACCTCATCACCGAAGCGGCGCTCGTCGACGAGATCCTTGAACCGCACCGGGCCGACCTCGGGGAGTTCGCCTTCCGGGGATACCGGAACCACGCCCTGCGCATGGTGAACATCGGCCGCTACCTCGTCCCCGACGAGCCTGATCGCGACGACCGGCTGGCCATCATGGCCGCCTTCCACGACCTTCCCTTCTTCCTCGACGGCAACCTCGACTACCTGGGCCGGGCCTCGGACTGGGCCCGGGACTACCTGGAGAAGATCGGCCGTCCGGAATGGGAACCGGAGATGCGGCTCATGATCTGCAACCACCACAAGGTGCGCCGCTACCGTGGCCCCCACGAGCCCATGGTCGAGGCCATGCGCAAGGCCGACTGGATCGACGTGTCCTTCACCGGCCTGCGCTTCGGCATCCCCCGCAGCTTCATCCGGGAGATGTCCGAGGCGCTCCCGATCAACGACGCCTACCGGGGCGTGGCCCTGCCCATGATCGGGCGCTACGCCATCCGCCACCTGTCCCGGCCGCTGCCCATGGTGCGCTGGTAGAGCTCGGCCCAGCGGCCAGGACGGCCGTCAACCGACGAGCTCGACGGTGTCGCCGGTCAGGCGGATGGCGACCCGGGCGGTGTTGTCTTCGAGGGTGGTCTCATGGACCGTCTGCGCCGGGTTGGCCACCGTCTCGAGGACGTATTCGCCATCCGGCACACCGGTGATCTCGATGTACTGGTCGGCCAGGAACCAGTTGTAGACGTCGGCCCAGCCGGCGGAGATGCCGTTCACCATGGAGACCCCGGAGCTGTCGCGTTCGGAGGGGACGTTGCAGTTGGGGAAGTGGTACCGGCGGGGTGCCTCGCCCCGGTAGGGCCGGCCCAGGCTGTCGGTGCCGAAGCGGGTGTTCTCCACGTCCACCATGCAGAAGCCGTTCTTTCTGCTCTCCCGCACGAGTTCGAGTGACCCGTCGGGGCGGGCGCGGTAGAGGAAGGCCTGGCCGAAGCTCTTGTAGTGGAAGTGGGCGTGGGTGGGGTGGAACTCGTAGGTGTCGACCTGCTCGTCCACGAAGGTGCCGTCGGAGGCGTAGATCCGCTGGCGCAGCTGCTGGTCGGTGGCCAGGCCCTCCATGCGGTAGCGCAGCTCGAAGGGCCCCTCGCCTTCATTGGCGATGATCTGGTCGAAGCGCAGGCAGCGCCGAGCCCCCTGCTCGCTCGTCTCCTCGGGGTAGCAGCTGGGCGTGCCCTCGACCTCGTGGTCGTAGAGGTAGGCGCCGGTGCGCATGGTCGGATTGCGGGAGGGGAGCGCCACCAGGTTGGGCAGCAACTGGCGGGTGGGCTCGGGAGCCGGGGCCCACTCCACTTCGGCGAAGCCCCGGAACATCATGGCTCCGGAGACGAAGCGGGGGACGACCACCGCCCGGTAGCGGCCGTTGGGGGCGTGCTCGAGGCGCACCGACTCGCCCGTGCTGGCGAACGGGCCGTCGGAGCGGGCCACCAGCGAACCCGCGGGGTCGTAGACGTACAGGTCCAGGTCGTTGTCCTCCGCCGGGAACCAGTCGATGGCCAGCTGCACGCCTCCCGCCCCCCGGTCCCAGACTCCGGCGGGCAATACAACGTCCACGACGAATTCCCGGCACGGAAGGCCCGGACAGGAAGCAGGGACGGCGTACAGCTCGGGGGACGACACCGCCGCCGCATCCTCGAACGACCCGCTCCAGGCCAGGGTGTCATCCGGATCGGCCAGCAGACCGCCGGCCAGGCCCGCGGCTCCGGCGCCGGCGGGGACGCCGGCCAGACCGGCGGCGGCCAGGACGAGGCAACTGAAGAGAACGGACCTCGGGTTCAGTGTGGGGCGCATGGTCATCCTCCCTCTCTCGCGCCAATCCTCCCGCGCGCCGGTTGCCGGGGGATAACCAGGCGGTTACCGGGACGGATGACACCATTTCGGGCCCCGCCCACGCTCGTGACCGATCCCCTGGTGCAGGAGTACCTCCCCCGGGGCCTACTGGCAACCGCTCCGAAGAGATGACAGAGTCGCGGCCATGGACGTTCCCGACCTTCACCAGCGGGCCAGCGCCGAGTTCGGCCGGCGCCTGCACATGATCGGCGAGGATCAGTGGGGCCTCCCCACGCCGTGCTCCGACTGGGACGTGAAGGAGCTGGTGCGCCACCTCGTGGACGAGAACCTGTGGACGCCGCCGCTCATGGAGGGCAGCACCATCGCTGAGGTGGGCGGCCGCTTCGAGGGCGACATGCTGGGCGACGACCCGAAGAAGGCCTACGACGAGGCCGCGGCGCCGGCGATCGCCGCCATCCACGGCGAGGGTGCGATGGAGCAGACCGTCCACCTGTCCTTCGGCGATTTTCCGGGCCGCGAGTACACGATGCAGCTCTTCGCCGACCACCTCATCCACGCCTGGGACCTGGCCCGGGCCATCGGGGCCGACGAGCAGCTCGACCCCGAGTTGGTGGCGGCGTGCGCCGGGTGGTTCGAGCCCATGGAGGCGGCCTACCGCTCCGCCGGCGCCATCGGCCCGGCCGTGGAGCCGCCAGAAGGCGCGGACGCCCAGACCGTCCTTCTCGCCAAGTTCGGCCGTAGCTGACGGCCGTGGCGGAATCGCTCGCCGAGCTCCTGGCCCGGGCGACGGCCCGCACCGTGCTTCGCACCGGCGACGCCCGGAGCGGCTCAGAGTTCGAGCAGGTGGAGATCGACGGCGAGCGCTACTTCCTCAAGCGTCTCAGCCCGGCGTCGGACTGGATCATGCGCGTCACCAACGACCACGTCCACCGGCCCTTTCTCATCTGGCGGGCCGGGATCATGGACCAGGCCCCGGCGTGCATCGACCACACCGTGGTGGCCATGGCGGTGGACGGTGAGGGCGACGACGCCGTCCTGTCGGTGCTCATGCATGATGTCGGCCCCTACCTCGTCCCCGAGGGCGACGACGTCGTGCCCGACGCCCACCATCGGGGTTTCATGGAGCATCTCGCCGCTCTGAGCGCCGCCTTCTGGGGATGGGAGGACAATGTCGGCGGGCTCACCACCATGGCGGAGCGCCTGCGGTTCTTCGCCCCCGACAACATCGCCCCCGAGCTCCTGGTCGACGACGTGCCGGGGCCCATCGCCGCCGCCGACGCCGGGTGGCGCGTGCTGCCCGACCGCTCCCCCCGGCTCTGGGAAGTGGTCCGGGCGCTGCACCACCAGCCCGCGCTGCTGGCCGACCCGCTGGCGGCCACGCCCGCCACCTTCCTCCACGGGGACTGGAAGATGGGCAACCTGGGGACGCACCCCGATGGGCGGACCATCCTCATCGACTGGGCCTACCCCGGCTCGGGCCCCCCGTGCTTTGACCTGTGCTGGTACCTCGCCCTCAACCGGGCCCGGCTGCCCGAGTCCAAGGAGGCGGCCATCGAACGGTTCCGGGCCGCGCTGGAGGCCGCCGGCATTGCCACCGACAGCTGGTTCCAGACGCAGCTCGATCTGTGCATGGTCGGCATCCTCGCCACCATCGGCTGGGAGAAGGCGCTCGGTGACGAGGACGAGTTCCGCTGGTGGGAGCGCCGGTGTGAGGAGGCGCTCGCCCGCCAGGGGCTGGACCTGCCCGGAGTGGGGACCTGACCGTCGACCGCTATGCCGGCTCCGGGCGCCGGTGGGCGACCGGAGCGGTGCTCGTCTACGAGCCCATCGCCGCCGAACTCGTCGCCCTCTGCCCGCACCCGCTGGCGGGCCGCACCGTGCTCGACGTCGGGGCGGGCACGGGCGTGGCCAGTGCCGCCCTGGCCGTCGCCGGCGCCCGGCCGGTGGCCACCGACCTCTCCTTGGACATGCTGGCCTGGGACGCCCCCGTCCGGCCGCCCTGCGCCGTGGCCGACATCCGCTTCCTCCCCTTCTCCGATGGGGCGGTCGACGACACGGTGGCCGCCTTCGTCCTCAACCATCTCCTCGACCCCGCCGCCGGCCTGGCCGAGCTCCGCCGGGTCACTCGTCCCGGGGGCGCCATCCTGGCCGACGTGTACGCCAACGCCAGCCAGAGCGACGCCCGCGACCGGGTCGACGAGGTGGCCATCGAATCCGGCTGGCGGGTGCCCGACTGGTACCTCGAGCTCAAGCACGCCACCGCGCCCCTCCTCGGTACGGCGGCCGCCATGGAGGCCGCCGCCCGGGGCG
>JBIOYN010000457.1:0-6231 GCA_044870155.1 Acidimicrobiia bacterium
CCATGTCGATGACGACGTCCTTCTGGAACTCCCGCTTGAAGTCGAAGGCCAGGCGGGCCACCCGGACACAGGCCTCGGGGTCGTCGCCGTTGACGTGGAAGATGGGCGCCTGGACCATCTTGGCGATGTCGGTGGCGTACACCGACGACCGGCCCAGCTCGGCGGCGGTGGTGAACCCCAGCTGGTTGTTGACCACCACGTGAACGGTGCCCCCCACCCGGTAGCCGGGAAGGCCGGAGAGGTTGAATGTCTCCGCCACCACGCCCTGACCGGCGAAGGCGGCGTCGCCGTGGATGAGGACGGCCAGCGTGGAGGTGTGCTCGGCGTCGCTCTTGATGTCCTGCTTGGCCCGGGCCATGCCCTCCACCACGGGGTCCACGGCCTCCAGGTGGGAGGGGTTGGGGGCCAGCGTGAGGTTGAGGGTCCGACCGTCGGGCGTGGCGTGCACCCCGGTGGCGCCCAAGTGGTATTTCACATCGCCCGAGCCCTGGGCCAGGGCGGGGTCGAGGTTGCCCTCGAACTCCCGGAAGATCTGGCCGTAGGACTTGCCCACCGTGTTGGCCAGCACGTTGAGGCGGCCCCGGTGGGCCATGCCCAGCACGGCCTCGTCCACATCGGCGTCCACGGCGTCGGTGAGGAGGGCGTCGAGGAGGGGAATGAGGCTCTCGGCTCCTTCCAGCCCGAAGCGCTTGTGGCCCAGGTACTTGGTGGCCAGGAACCGCTCGAAGGCCTCCGCCGCTCCCAGGCGCTCCAGGATGCGGCGCTTGTCCTCGGGCGGGACGTCGACCTTGGCCCCCTCCAGCCGGGACTGGATCCACGCCTTCTGGTCCGCCTCCTGGATGTGCATGTACTCCACGCCGATGGTGCGGGAGTAGGCGTCGCGCAGCACCCCCAGGATGTCGGCCAGCGTCATCACCTTGGTGCCGGCCAGGCCGCCGGTGGCGAAGCGCCGCTCCAGGTCCCAGATGGTGAGGCCGTAGTAGGCGGGGTCGAGCTCGTTGTGGCTGCGGACGCCCTTGCGGCCCAGGGGGTCGAGATCGGCGATGAGGTGGCCCCGGACCCGGTAGATGTTGATGAGCTGGAGGACGCGGGCCTGCTTGTCGACCTCGTCCTCGGCGTCGTGCTCGGGGTTGTCGTCCCGGCGCCAGCGGACGGGCTCGTAGGGCACGTGGAGGCTGGCGAAGATGTCGTCGTAGAAGCCGTCGTCCCCCAGCAGCAGCTGGTGGACGTGGCGCAGGAACTCGCCCGACTCCGCCCCCTGGATGATGCGGTGGTCGTAGGTGGAGGTGAGGGTGACCACCTTGCCCACGCCCAGGCGGGCGATGGTCCGGGGGTCGGCCCCCTGGTACTCGGCCGGGTAGTCGATGGTCCCCACACCGATGATGGCGCCTTGGCCGGGCATGAGCCGGGGAACGGAGTGGACGGTGCCGATCGTCCCCGGGTTGGTGAGGGTGACGGTGGTGCCGGCGAAGTCCTCGGGGGTGATCTTGCCCGCCCGCACCCGGCGGATGACGTCCTCGTAGGCCGAGAAGTAGGAGGCGAAGTCGAGGGTGTCGGCGTCCTTGATGTTGGGGACGAGCAGGCTGTGGGAGCCGTCGGAGCGGGTGACGTCCACGGCCAGCCCCAGGCTGACGTGGGGGTGACGGATGACACCGGGCTTGCCGTCGCCCGGGGGCCCGGGGGTGTCCCCCTGAATGACCGCGTAGCTGGAGTTCATGACCGGCATGCGGCCCAGCGCCTTGATGATGGCGTAGCCGATGAGGTGGGTGAAGCTGACCTTGCCCGAGCGCTGCATGCGGGTCAGGTAGTTGTTCACCACCCGCCGGTTGACCTCCAGGAGGCGGGCGGGGATCACCCGGGCGGAGGTGGCCGTGGGCACCCCGAGGGACGCCTCCATGTTCTCCACGATGCGGGCCGCCGCCCCCCGGATGGGCTTGATGCCGTCCTGCTGGTCCGTCTTCTCCAACTGCCGCTTCTCCAACTGCCGCGGCTCAGCCCCTGTCTCCGGGGCTGAGGAACGCAGGTCGGCCAGCAGAGGGTCGGCGGGGATCGCCGCTTCGCCGTTGCCGCCGGGCGGCACGTAGTCCTCGAAGAAGTCCCGCCACTGCTCGGATACCGCCGCCGGGTTCTCCTGCCACTGGCGGTAGAGCTCTTCCACCATCCCGGTGTTGGGCCCGAAGTCCTCGATGTTCATCGCTGTGTCTCCCACGAGAGGCCCCGCAGCAGCCCCGACACCTGGAAGGCGAGGTCGAGGGACTGGCGGGCGTTGAGGCGGGGGTCGCACATCGTCTCGTAGCGGGGGGCCAGGTTCGAGATCTCATCCGAACCACCCAGGCATTCCGTCACGTCGTCTCCGGTGAGCTCGATGTGGATGCCACCCGGCCAGGTGCCGAGCCCCTGGTGGACGGCGAAGTAGCCCTTGATCTCCGTCATCACGTCGTCGAAATGACGGGTCTTGTGCCCGTCGTCGGCCAGGAAGGTGTTGCCGTGCATGGGGTCGCAGGCCCACACCACGGGATGGCCGGCGTCGGCCACCGTCTTCACCAGTGGGGGCAGGGCCTCTTCCACCGCCGTCGCTCCCATGCGGGCGATGAGGGTGAGCCGGCCCGGGGTGCGGTGCGGGTCGAGACGGGCGCACAGGGCGGCCACGTCGTCGGGGGTGGCCCGGGGCCCGAGCTTGACCGCCACCGGGTTTCCCACCCCGGAGAGGAACTCCACGTGGGCCCCGTCGGGCTCGCGGGTCCGCTCGCCGATCCACAGCAGGTGGGCAGAGCAGTCGTACCAGTCGCCGGTCAGGCTGTCCTGGCGGGTGAGGGCCTCTTCGTCGTCGAGGAGGAGCGCCTCGTGCGACGTGTAGAAGTCGACCTGGTGGAGTGGGGAATCGGCGCCCAGGTCGATGCCGCAGGCGGCCATGAAGCGCAGAGCCCGGTCGATCTCGGAGGCCAGGACCTCGTAGTGGCGCCCCACCGGGCTGGCGGCCACGAACTCCTGGTTCCAGGCGTGGACCTGGTTGAGGTCGGCGAAGCCGCCCTTGGTGAAGGCCCGCAACAGGTTCAGGGCCGAAGCCGAGGTGTGGTAAGCGTCGACCAGGCGGGTGGGGTCGGCCTCCCGGGCCTCGGCCGAGAACTCGGGGGCGTTGATGATGTGGCCCCGGAAGGAGGGCAGCTCGACGCCCTCGCGGGTCTCGGTGTCCGACGACCGGGGCTTGGCGAACTGCCCGGCCATGCGACCCACCTTGACCACGGGCACGCCGGCCCCGTAGGTCAGGACCACCGCCATCTGCAGGATGACCCGCAGCTTGTCCCGGATGGAGTTGGCCGAGAACTCGAAGCTCTCGGCACAGTCACCGGCCTGGAGGAGCACGGCCTTCCCCGCCGCCACCTGGGCCAGGCTCCTGGTGAGCGCCCGGGCCTCACCGGCGAAGACGAGAGGAGGCTGGCGGGCGATGCGTTCCAGGGCGTCGGTGTGGGCGGCGGGGTCGGGCCAGGTGGGCTGCTGGACGGCGGGCCGGGAACGCCACGAGCTCGGCGACCATCCGTGCGGCTCGCTTCGGTCCACCCCTAGATGTACTGCCCGGGCGGCCGGCCGTCGTGGGGTTCCCCCGGTCCCCCCGGGCCCAGAGCGCGGCGGCGCATCTGCTCCATCTGCTGCTGGGCCATGGCCTGCTGGGTGAACATCGTGGCCTGGATGCCGTGGAAGAGCCCCTCCAGCCACCCCACGAGCTGGGCCTGGGCGATGCGGAGCTCCGATTCGCTCGGCGTGGCCTCGGCGAAGGGCAGGGTGACCTCCTTGAGCTCCTCGCACAGATCAGGGGAGAGCACGTCCTCGAGTTCGTGGAGGGACTTGTCGTGGATCTGGCGCAGCATCTTCCGCCCGGCGTCGTCGAGGGGGGCGCGACGCACCTCCTCGAGCATGTTGCGCACCATCGACGCGATGCGGATCAGCTTGGCCGGCTGGCTGACGACCTCGCCTTCCGGCGCGGCCTGACCATCGCCCGGTGGCGCCGGCGGGGGTTCGATGACTTCAACGGGCACGGACGTTTCCTCGGACACGGCAGGGCTCCCTGGTCCGGTGGATTCCACGGCAAGCGTAGCGGCGTGAAGTTTTTGCCCCGGTAGCGATCTTCCTGAAGCGGTCGAAGCAGGAAAACCACTCTCCGTGGTCAATATAACCCGGAGACGTACAAACTGACTGCTGGCTGGCCTCCCCTCCGGCGTGGGCCGCCACGAGTCGCTGGGGGAGGGTCATGTTCCCGTCTCGCCGGCGCGCCCGTCTGCGGGCCGCCCTGGCCGCTGCCGTTGTCGGTGCCACCCTGGTGGCCACCGGCGCGCCGCCTCCGGCCGGGACGGCGACGGTCACCACCACCACGACCTTCACTCCCGTCTCCGACGCCCGGGTCGAGCAGTCGCACCCGAAGACGAACTACGGCACCTCCTCGACGTTGCGGGTCGACAAGGGCTCGGGGAGCACCGTCAACTCCTACGTGAAGTTCGGTGTCGCCAACCTCAGCGGTTCCGTGCAGAGCGCTCGCCTGCGGCTCTGGGTCCAGAAGAACGGCTCCGCCAACGGGTCTTCCCTCTCGGGCACCAGCCACGACACCTGGAGCGAGAAGACCATCACCTGGAACAACGCGCCGCCGGCCGGCACCCTCCTGCGCACGACGGCCAAGCTGCCGGCCAAGAGCTGGGTCGATTACGACGTCACCGGCTACGTCACCGGCAACGGCACCTACGCCTTCCACCTGGCCCTGACCAGCGGCACGGACGGCGCCGACATCTCCTCCCGGCAGGCGTCCTCCAACCGGCCGCAGCTCGTCGTCGTCACCACCCAGACGACCGACACCCAGGCGCCCTCGGCCGCCATCACCGCGCCGGCGGCGGGGGCGACCATCTCCGGAACCGTGCCGGTGACGGCGGCGGCGAGCGACGACACCGGTGTGACCGGCGTCACCCTGCTCGTCGACGGGACGGCGGCGGGGACTGACACCACCGCGCCCTACGCCATCGGCCTCGACACCACGGCGCTGAGCGACGGCGGCCACGTGCTCCGGGTCCAGGCCCGGGACGCGGCCGGCAACGTGGGCTCGTCGGCGGACGTGGCCGTGACGGTGGACAACATCCCGGAACCGCCGCCGCCACCCCCGCCGCCCCCGGCCTGGCGCTCGGGCAACGCCTATGGCGCCGGCTACATGAACTTCGTCCGCTTCCATCCCACCGACGCCAACCGGGTGCTGCTCAACACCGACGTGGGGGGGATCCACCTGTCCACCGACGGCGGCAGCACGTGGCTGACCAGAGGACGCAACGTCGCCGACTACATCGCCTCGGTGGCCTGGCACCCGACGCTGGGCAACGTCGCCTACGCCCTGGCCGGCAAGGGCGACCCGGGATCGGGCGGGCTGATGGTGAGCGAGGACGGCGGTGACACCTGGCGGATGGACTCCACCACCCCCACCGGCCATGGCAACAACACCCCGTCCGGCGACGGGCTCCCCCGTCCGCATCCCCGGTCCACGGGCCAGCTGCTGGCCGTCGACACGGCCAACGGCTTCCTCTACGCCGGCACCTACGAGCAGGGGCTGCTGCGGGCGCCGCTCAACTCCAGCGGGGATCCCGGCGCCTGGACGACCGTCGCCCTGGGTCCGAGCGGCAGCACGCCCTACTTCATCCGGGGCCTGGCCCTCGACGACCAGGACCCGACCATCGTCTACGTCGCCACCTACGGTTCCACCGCCGGCGCCGGGACGGGCCACGTCTACCGGGTGTCGGCCGCCAACACCGGCGGTCCCACCACCACGGAGCTGCTGGCGTCACCTCGCAACGCCGAGGAGGTCCGGGTCCTCGGCGGCCACCTCTACGCCGTGGCCAACGACGCCGCCGGCGCCGGGGCGGGCGCCTTCCGCCTGGGCGACGCCCGCACCGCCGCCGGGGGTGCGGCGTGGCGGCGGATCGCGGCCGGGCCCTCGGTCGGCAGCATCACCTACTACGGCATGGAGATCTACAAGCGGGGCTCGACCACCACCCTGTGGGTGACCAGCGACAAGGCGTGGCGTCCCAGCAGCGACGTGGCCTACAAGAACATGTGGCGGGGCACCTCCACCGACGACTTCGCCACCGACGGGTCGTGGACGGCACTCCCCGACAGGCTGACCGACACGCCCAACGACGTGGCCGGCCCCAACTCGCCGGTCGAGCCCTTCTGGGCCATCGTCGAGAACAACTACGGCTGGCT
>JBIOYN010000458.1:0-9245 GCA_044870155.1 Acidimicrobiia bacterium
TCTCCTCGTGGGTCCGGGCCACCCCCGGGATCGCCTTCCAGGTGGAGCCGTCGCCCTCCAGGTAGGAGACGAGGGCGGCGTCGATGTAGCCGTGGTCGAGCGCCCAGATGAGGATGGCGGAGACGAGCCCGCCGTCCTGGCCCAGTTCGGCCACCTTGGCGTCGGTGGCCCGGGTGAGGATGACGTCCTTGGTCACCCCCTCCACCTCGAAGGCCAGCCGGGGCCGCCCGAACATGTGGGTGTCGATCTCGACCTCCCAGGACCGGAACCGGGGGCAGGCCCGGGTGCAGGAGGTGCAGCCCCGCTGGCCGTGGCCGCAGTCCGCCGGCCCCAGCTCCTCTTCCAGGTGGAAGGGCTTGTAGATCCCGTCGGTGTCGGTGTAGCCCAGGACGTCGTGGGGACAGGCGACGACGCACCCCGCGCACCCGGTGCACAGGCCGCTCGTCACCACCTCGTCGTAGAGCTCTTTCCACTGGAGTTTCTCGGGCGGCATGGCGCACCCAGTGTGGCACCTGCCCACTGCAGGCTCTCACCGGGCGACCCGTATCCGGCGGACACCAGCCGGTAGCGTCGTCGCCCATGACCCGCTGGCGCCGGGCTTCCGGCGCGACCGTCACCCCGGCCCGGGCCGCCGCCGTGGTTGCCCTCGCCGCCGTGGCGCTCGTGGCCCTGGCCACCCCTGCCGGGGCCCACGCCTTCGGGCGGCGCCGGGACCTGCCCCTCCCGGCCTGGCTGTTCTTCGCCGGCGGGGGCACAGCCGTCATCTTCTCCTTCGTCGTGCTCGGGCTGACGTGGCGCACCAGCAAGCTGGAGCGCCACATCGCCGGCGTGGCCCTGCCCGGGCCCGTCCAGCGGGCGGCGCCGGTGCTGGCCGTCCTCACCCGGGCCTTCGGCCTCGTCACCTTCATCGGCGTTCTCCTCACCGCCGCCATCGGTGAGAACAGCCCCGATTTCAACGCCTCCCCCCGGGCCGTCTACGTCGTCTTCTGGGTGGGGATGACCCTGGTCAGCGCCTTCGTGGGGGACCTGTGGCACCTGCTCTCCCCCTACGAGACCGTCTACGCCATCGTCCGCTGGGCCCGGCGCACGTCCGGGGAACCCGAAGCCGACGCCGGCGAGGACCGGGGTGGACGCGATCTCGGCTACTGGCCCGCTGCCGTCCTCCTCTTCGGCTTCGTGATGCTCGAGCTCGGGGTGTACCGGGACGCCGCCGAGCCCCACTTCCTGGCCAAGGCGATGGTCGTGTACTCGATCACCATCGGGCTCGGGGCCGCCATCGGCGGGCCCCGGGCGCTGCGGGAGGGGGAGGCCTTCGCCGCCTTCTTCGGCCTGCTGGCCCACATGGCCCCCTTCTACCGGGACGACGAGGGCTGCCTGCGGGTCCGGCCGCCGCTCGTCGGCCTCACCGGGCTCCGCCCCCGCCCCGGGCAGGCGGCCGTGGTCCTCGTGGCCCTGGGGACCACGAGCTTCGACGGGCTGACCCGGACACCGTTCTGGGTCAACCTCACCGCCGGCCAGTCCCAATCCGACCGGCTCCTGTCCGACACGCTGGGGATGGCGTGGATGGTGGGTGTGGTGGCGATCCTCTACGTCGGCGCCATGCGGGTGGCGGCCCGGATCACCGGCGATGAGCCCGAGGAACTGGCCAACGCCTTCATCCACACGCTGGTCCCCATCGCCCTGGGCTACGCCACCGCCCACTACTTCTCGTTCCTGGTGGTGGAGACCAACCGGTTCATCGGTCAGATCTCCGACCCCCTGGGACGGGGCTGGGACCTGTTCGGCACCCTCGACTGGGTCGACAATCTGAGCATCGTGTCCCCCAAGCTGATCGCCTACGTCCAGGCCGGGTCGATCGTCCTCGGGCACATGGCCGGGGTGCTCCTGGCCCATGACCGGGCCATAGCCCGCTACCGGGACGAGACGGCGGTCCGGAGCCAGTATCCGCTGCTGGTGGCGATGGTGGGCTACACGGTGGGCGGCCTGGCCCTCCTGCTCAGCGGGTGATGGCGATGATGTCACTGATGGTCGTGAGTCCGGTGCTCGCTCATGGGAGCGGCATCGACGAGCTCGCCTTCATCAGCGTCCCGATCGTCATCTTCCTCACCCTCCAGTGGCTCAGCCGCCGGAAAGCCCGCAAGGAGCAGGACTATCGGGGTCCGGGGACGAACAACCCAGATGGCCAGTAGACGGGGCAACCCGCGGTGGTAATTACTGCTCACTCCCCGTAAACTCCGCGACACGGGTGTTGCTATCGTGCGTGGATAGGGAGGAGTTGCTCACCCCCGGTGCGCTCCGTGATCGCCCCCCGACCGGCGAAGGAACCGAGCATGCGCAACAGTGCCCACAAATGGAGCACCCGATTCCGTAAGCTTCTCGGAATCTGTGTCTCGGTTGTGGCCCTCGCCGCGGCGGGGAGCGTCGCCCTGGTGGCCCGCACCCCGCTGCCGGCCGGAGCCGCCGGTACGTCGGGCTACTGGCTCATGGGGACCGACGGCGGCGTGTTCACCTTCGGCAAGGCCGGCTTCTACGGCTCAACGGGCAACATCCCCCTCAACCAACCGATCGTCGGCACCACGGCCACCCCCAGCGGGCGCGGCTACTGGATGGTCGCCGCCGACGGCGGCATCTTCACCTTCGGCGACGCCCCCTTCTTCGGGTCCATGGGCGGCAAGCCGCTGAACAAGCCCATCGTGGCCATGGCACCCACCCGGACGGGGCGGGGCTACTGGCTGGTGGCGGCCGACGGCGGCATCTTCACCTTCGGCGACGCCGGCTTCTACGGGTCCATGGGTGGCGAGAAGCTCAACAAGCCCATCGTCGACATGTCCACCACCCCCTCGGGCCGGGGCTACTGGATGGCCGCCACCGACGGCGGCATCTTCACCTTCGGCGACGCCGGCTTCTTCGGCTCCACGGGGAACATCGACCTGGCCAAGCGCATCCACGCCATGTCGACCACGCCCAGCGGGCGGGGCTACTGGATGGTGGCGGGCGACGGCGGCATCTTCTCCTTCGGCGACGCCGGTTTCTACGGCTCGGCCGCCGGCGGTGTGGAGAAGCGCGTCATCGACATGGCCCCCTCGGCCACCGGCCGCGGCTACTACCTCACCACCTCCGAGGGGCAGGTCCTCACCTACGGCGACGCCAAGCACTTCGGCGACACCAAGGACTCCAAGCTCAACAACCGGATCGTGGCCATGACGGCCATGAACGGCAACGAGCTCCCGGTGGCGGTAGACGACACCATGGGGCTCGACGAGGACGCCACCGGTTCCCTCGACGTCCTGGCCAACGACCGTGATCCCGACGGCGGCGCCCTCACCCTGCGGTCCGTGGGGTCGGGGACCCGGGGGACGGCCACGGCGGTGGGCAACGCCGTCGTCTACCGGCCCAACCCCGACGCCAACGGGGCCGACTCGTTCACCTACGTCGTGGCCGACGACCGGGGGGACGTCGCCACCGGTCGGGTCAACGTCAGCATCAAGGCGGTGGACGACAAGCCCTCGGCCGTCGACGACGACGCCCAGGTCCTGGAGCGCAACGCCACCGGGGTGGCCGTCCTGGCCAACGACACCGGCCTCGGTGACGGTGTCAAGTCCGTGGCCGTGTCGGGCGCCCCCGCCCACGGCAAGACGCAGGTGGGCGACGACCGAACCATCGCCTACACCGCCAACCCCGACTACGCCGGCGCCGACAGCTTCGAGTACAAGGTCACCGACGAGGACGGCGACACCTCCACCGCCCGGGTCCGGATCCAGGTCGTGGCCGTGGATGACACGCCGGTGGCCAACGACGACGCCGTCAGCACTCCGTCGGGGAAGGCCATGACCATCGACGTCCAGGCCAACGACATCTCGCCCGACGGCAAGCGGGCCACCTGGCCGGTCGACCCGGCCACGGGCCAGGCCGTCGACAGCAACAGCTCCTACTCCAGTGATCTGGGCGGGACGTACGAGCGCACCAAGGGCAAGATCAGCTACCACCCGCCCCGGGGCGTGACCGGCACCGACACGTTCCGCTACGCCATCGTCGACGGCCAGAGCGCCGACGACCCCTTCGGCGGCGACATCTCCAACATCGCCACGGTCAGGGTCAATCTGGGCACCAACAGCGCCCCCCGCATCACCCGCGATGCCGCCTTCAACGTGGTGCAGGGCGCCACCGTGCGCTGCGAGCAGGTGAGCGAGTGCCTGGCCCAGGTGGTCGAGGACCCCGAAGGCGACAACCTCACCTTCAAGCTGCGACGGGCCCCGGCGGCCCCCATCGACCTCAACTCGGACGGGACCTTCACGTACGGGCCGGCGGGGGCACCTCCCGGCGACTCGTTCACCTTCGTGGTCGACGACGGGAACCAGGAGTCCGCCGAGGGCACCGTGAGCATCAACATCAGCTCGCCGCCGCCTCCCGCCCAGGCCCAGAGCGAACCGAGCTCCACCACGACCACATCGGCCGTGATGCTGCCCTTCGGCCCGATGGCGGCCGCCGGGCTGGCCCGTCTGGCCCGCCGCCGTCGGCGGTAACCGGCTCTCTTTAGCCGCTGATCAGGCCGGCGACCTCGTAGCCGGCTTCGTCGACCGCAGCCCGTACCGCTTCGTCGCTGGCGGAACCCTCGACCCGCACGGACCGGGCCTCCACGTCGACCTCCACCTGCTCCACCCCGGCGACCTTGCCGACCTCACCCTCGATGGCGGCCTTGCAGTGTCCACAGGAGATGCCGGGTACGGAGTAGAGGCGCGTCGTCATCCTCCTATTTTACGGGACTCCCATTCCGGGGAGGCTCAGCGCGGGGCCACTAACCTCCAGGGATGGCCAGGATCGCCGACCTGCTCGCCGCCGGGCGCTGCTTCTCCTTCGAGTTCTTCCCGCCCCGCACCAAGGAAGCGCAGACCCAGCTCGCCCAGACGCTCTTCGACCTGACGCCGTTACGGCCGTCGTTCGTGTCGGTGACGTACGGAGCGGGGGGCACCACCCGGGAGTGGACCCACGACATCGTGCTCGGCGTGCTCCGCGTCACCACCCTGACCCCGAAGGCGCACCTCACCTGCGCCGCTCATACCCGGGCCGAACTGGCCGGGATCCTGGAGCGCTACCGCGACGAAGGGGTGGAGAACATCCTCGCCCTGCGGGGCGACCCACCCGCCGATCTCGGCCTGCCCCCTGGGGACCTGGGCTACGCCGCCGACCTGGTGGACCTGGTGCGGGAGGTGGGCCCCTTCTCGGTCGGCGTGGCCGCCCATCCCGAGGGCCACCCGGCGTCGCCCGACCGGGACAGCGACCGGCGTCACCTGGCGGCCAAGCTCCGCTCCGCCGACTTCGCCATCACCCAGTTCTTCTTCCGTCTCGACGACTACCTCCGCATGGTCGATGAACTCGGCGCCCTGGGTGTCGACAAGCCGGTGGTCCCCGGCATCATGCCCGTGACCAACGTCTCTCAGGTCGAACGCTTCGCCAAGCTGTCCGGCGCCGAGTTCCCGCCCGATCTGGCGCAACGCCTCCACGCCGTGGCCAACGACCCCGCCGAGGTCCGCCGCATCGGCGTGGACGTGGCCACCGAGCTGTGCCAGGACCTCCTCGACGCCGGGGCGCCGGGCCTGCACTTCTACACGCTCAACCGCTCCCTGGCCACGAGGGAGATCTACGCCAAGCTCGGCCTGGGCCCGCCGGCGTAGCTCAGCCGCTGGCGACGAGGAGTTCCACTCCATACCGCTCGAACACCCGGTCGGCACTGAGGACGGGAAGCCTCTCCACCAACGCCTGCGCCACCAGGAGCCGGTCGAAGGGATCGCGGTGGTGAAGGTCAAGTGCCGCCACCCGCAGGGCGTGACTGTGCTCGATCGGCAACGGCGCCACACCACCGGAACGCATGCGAACGGGGACGTACACCTCAGGAGGATCCGGCAGTTCGAGCTTCCCGAGCCCGTACTTGATGGCGATCTCCCACGAGCTGGCGGCGGACAAAAAGAGTGTCGTGGCGGCGTCCTCCACCAGATCCCGGGCCCCGGCGTTGAAGCGTTCCGGGGCGGCCTGCATCCACAGCCAGGCCTGCGTATCCAGGAGGACCCTCATCCTTCGAAGTCGGCGAGTACGTCGGCGGGCAGCGGCGCGTCGAAGTCTTCTGCGATCCGAACAACCTTGGCGTCGCGCCCGAGGACCCTCCGCCGGCGCACCGGACGAGCGGGGACGAGCCGGGCCACCGGTTCGCCGCCTCTGGTGATGACGACTTCCTCCCCGCCTGCCACCCGCCGCAGCAGGCTCGAGAAGTGCGTTTTGGCTTCGTGGACCCCGACCTCGATCATCAACCCATTCTACGACTTAGTCGTGGACTTAGTCCACTCACGCTTGAACTGCGCCAGCAGGGCCCCGTAGGCGTGGAACCCCATCCGCTCCCGGACCAGGTCGAGGAGGGCAGCGACGAAGGCGGGCCCATGGCCGGCGCCCGGGGTCACGACGTGGGCGACCTCGTGGAGCACCACGGCCTCCTCCAGGCTGGCCAGGCGGATCTCGGCGCCACCCGGGAGGGCATATCCCATGAACCGCCGGCTGCGGCTGCGGCCCACGCGGATGGCGTCGACCTCCGGCCAGCGGGCCGCCCACCAGTCGCCGGCCACCAGATCGTCGACGTAGGCCCGCACCTCGCCCAGGTGCTGGAAGCGCCGGCCCATTGCTGCGAGCGCCGCCTCTTCCACGGCGTACACCGCCAGCTGGCACTCGCGGGCCGTCACCGCCCCAGGCTCGCCCCGGCCCGGTCGGCCACCGACCCCCGCGAGAGGGCGGCCTGCCGGCCGGCGGCCCGTCCCTGCTCGTAGCCCGACCAGGATCCGGCACCGTTCAGCCTTGAGGTGCTGAGCCGGCCCACCTTGGCCTGCATCTCCGCCTCCACCCGCTTCGCCTTGCCCGCCAGCACCAGCGCCACGCTGCGGGCGGCGCCGGCGTTGGCGCCGGCCTGCTCCCGGCTCGCTTCCTCTTCTGCCTGCTTGGCCGCGGCCCGCAGTCGCCGGCTGACCTCGTTGGTGAACCCGGCCAGGAAAGCGGTGGTGAAGGAGCGGCCGTGCTCGCCATGGCGGTTGACGGCGAAGCCGAGCGCCGCTTCGGCCTGGTGGCACAGGCTGGAGAACAACGTCTCGGCCCACTCCACATCGGCCGCGAACCCGAATACGGTGTAGAGGTAGGCGCCGTCATCGGCCCGGGAGAAGTAGCCGGCGCACCCGGTGTGCCGGGCCACGACGTTGGCCAGGTTCACCTTCCGGCGCCCGTAGCTGCCCGGCATCGTCCACGTGCGGTCGAGGATGGCCCGGGGCGCCCCGCCCTCCTCCAGCATGGCCTCGTCGATGCTGTACTTCTGCTGGAGGGCGTGCGCCTTGGCCACGTAGGCACCGGCCGCCTCGTCGTTGCCCTGGTCGGCCAGCGACTCCGCCGTCGCCAGCAACCCCTGGATCTTCCGGATGTAGTCCGCTTGCACCGCCATTTGAGCCGGGCACGGTAGCCCAGGTCTGCTCGAGCTTCGGGGCAATTTGGTGTCGCACCCCGTCGGTACGCTCCGCACCCGGCCCTGGGAGCCGTTCCCGGGCAGGGATTACGATGGGAGTGTGCACGAAGTGGACTGGGGAACGGTTACGGCCATTGCCGCCTTGACGGTGGCGTGCTTCGGCTACCTGTCACGCCAGATGAACCGGCTCGAGGACCGGCTCGGCGCCCGGATCGACGGCCTCGCCACCCGCACGGACGGGGTCGAGCGCAGCCTGGCGAGCCGGATCGACGGGGTTGAACGCAGCCTGGGACGCCGGATCGACGGGGTTGAACGCAGCCTGGGGAGCCGGATCGACCAACTCACCGAGCGCTACATCGCTCATCTGGAGCGCCACCCGCGCTGACACCTGCGAGTGATCAGGGTGAGCGGCGCAGGCGGAGCAGCATGCCCATCGACTGCCAGAGAGCTTCGCCGCTGACAGGCGCCGCCAAGCCCAGGGCGGCCTGTTTCCGCCACACCCGCCGGGAAGCGAGCTCGTCGCTCGGGCGGTAGCTGGGGAACGCGTCGTAGAAGCAGTTGTGGCACCAGGGGACGCTCGCCACGGTGGCGACGTGCTCGTCGGTGCCGCACTGGATGCACACCCGTCCCGCCATCGCCCCCTGACAGTACCGGCGATCACCTGGTGAGCACAGCGCGGAGGAAGCGCACGCGGCCCTCGGAGATTTTGCGGACCTGGTTGGCGAACTTCACACCGATGTCGGGGGCGAGCAGGTGCAGGCCGATGGCGGGAACGGACACGGTCGCCGGCCTGGCCGCCTGGGCCTGGGCCCAGGCCAGGACCCCTTCGGTGAGGTTGTCCCACACGACCGGTGTGAAGCCGGCGCCCTCCAGCGGCTGCTGCATCTCATCGATGGTGGCGAGGAAGCTGATGGAGGGATCCGGAGCCACAGTGAGCGTCGACGGTCGAAGCGGCCACGGCGCTCATGGTGCCGCAGCCCGAACCGCTAGGAAACCGCTATGGGCGATTCGTACGGTCTCCCCATGAAGCTTCCGATGCTGCGCATCCCCATCCTGGCGCTGGCCGTCCAAGGGGAGCCGGGTCACTGGCCGGCGCGGTCTCTGCGTCATCACCGAACGGCCGAAGGGCAGGCATCCGAGGTGTCGGTCCAGATGCCGGAGCACGGACTGACCTGGCACGACCAGCAGGCAGCAGCCATCTCCAGCGAGTTTCGCTGGAACCAAACGGAATCTGGGTTGACCCAGGATTTCCCACATGATGCCCCGTACGGTGCTCGTGGTCGGGCTGGCGGCTCTGGCCGCTACGGTCCTGCCGCTTCCGGCTCTCGCCGATGGCTCAGGGGCTGGGACCCGGGAGGTCCCGTTCACCCTGGGGGACGTGCCCTGCTCGTTGATCCCGGTGCGCACCACCGCGACGCAGGTGGGCACCGGCACCTGCCGGGGGGTGCGCCCCGGGGGCCGGGTGTTGAGCAGGGTCGGGGATTGCACACTGAACTTCTTGTTCCGGTCCCCTAACGGCACCCGCTACATCGGCACCGCCGGCCACTGCGTCAGCCCGGGGCCGGTCTCGAACGACGAAGTCGATGGTGACGGCAAAGGTCGCGTCGAGCGGGTCTGGTCCTGGGGGAGCGGTCCCGTGGCCAAGGATGCCGCCGGCCACCGGATCGGCGAGTTCGCCTACGCCGTCATCTGGACCCCGAAGGACTTCGCCCTCATCCGCCTCGACCCCGGCGTCGAGGCCAGCCCCGAGATGTGC
>JBIOYN010000459.1:0-5536 GCA_044870155.1 Acidimicrobiia bacterium
GTCGCGAGGCTGCGTGGCGGGAGATCGAAGCGGCGCGTGCCAGGTACAGGCCATGAATTTCGGCGCCTACATCTTCCCGACCGAGTACAGCGTCAACGTGGTCGAGCTGGGCCGGGCCCTGGAGGAGCGGGGTCTCGAGTCCCTGTTCGTGACCGAGCACACCCACATCCCCACCAGCCGGCGCAGCCCCTGGCCGGGCGGCCCCGATCTGCCCGAGGAGTACAGGCACATCCTCGACCCGTTCGTGGCCCTGGGGGCGGTGGCGGCGGCCACGTCCAAGCTGCTGCTGGGGACGGGCATCTGTCTGGTGGTCGAGCGTGACCCCATCACCACGGCCAAGGAGGTGGCCACCCTCGACCTCCTCTCCGGCGGCCGGTTCCTGTTCGGCGTGGGCGGGGGGTGGAACCGGGAGGAGATGGAGGACCACGGCACCGACCCCCGGACCCGGTTCCGGCTCCTGCGGGAGCGGGTGCTGGCCATGAAGGCCATCTGGACGCAGGAGGAGGCGGAGTTCCACGGGGAGTTCGTGGACTTCGATCGGCTGTGGTCGTGGCCCAAGCCCGTGCGGCGGCCGCACCCGCCCGTCATCGTGGGCGGCAACGGCCCGGGAGTCCTCGACCGGGTCCTGGAGTACGGCGACGGTTGGATGCCCAATGCCAACCGGGGCCGGGTGCGCGAGGGCATGGCGGAGCTGGCCCGCCGGGCGCAGGAAGCCGGTCGGGGTTCCGTACCGGTCACGATCTTCGGGGCCCGCCCCGAGCCCCGGACGGTGGACGATTACCTGGCCATGGGCGTCGAGCGCTGCCTGTTCGTCGTCCCGTCCAAGCCCGCCGACGAGGTTCTGCCCGTGCTGGACGGCTACGCCGAGCTGGCCGCCAAGTTCGCCTAGCTCCCTCCGGGGCTGGGGATGCCGCTGCCGTGCAGGCCCCGACCGGCGAGCAGGTCCTCCATGCTCACGCCGCCACCCCAGCCTTCGACCGGGCCTGACCGTCCGGCCTGGGCGATCTGGACCAGGACCCCGTTCGCCACCTTGGGATGGACGAAGACCTCCAGCCAGTCGGGGTTCTCCAGGTACGCACCGGTGGTGGGGATGCGGTGGCGCTCGAGGATGGCGAGGGCGGCGTGGAGGTCGGGCACCTTGAAGGTGATGTGGTGGAGGCCTTCGCCCTTGCCGGCGAAGAACTTGTCGAAGAAGGTCGAGCCGGCCAGGGGCTCCATGAGCTCGATCCTGGTCCCGTCCGGGTAGCGCAACTGGAGCGCCCGGTAACCCACCCGCTGGTTGTCGTCGCCGGCCAGGAACTCGCCGCCGAGGACGTCGCGGTAGAGGGGGAGGAGGTCCCGGAGGCGGCGGGCGGCGATGGCGGCGTGGTCGAAGACGGCCGCGCAGGACTGGAGGAGGGGGTCGGTCATCCGTCGAGCATGGCCGTCCCACCGGCGGGCGTGCCACTCGGTCGCCACTCGTTGCCGGACGGCCTCCGCCGCCATGCCATGCTGCGCGGTCATGGCCACCGCCCCCGCCCAACTGAGCCCGCTGCCGCCCGTGGAACAGGTCCGCCCCGGTCTGTGGAGCGTCCCCGTCCCCATCCCCGACAACCCCCTGCGCTACGTGTTCGTCTACGCCTTCGAGACCGACGCCGGCACCTACATCGTCGACGCCGGCTGGAACACCGACGAGTCCTGGGAGACCTTGTGCGCCGGCCTGCGCCAGGCCGGCACCGACGTCACATCGGTGCGGGGCGTGCTCGTCACCCACATCCATCCCGACCACTACGGCCTGGCCGCCCGGGTGCGGGAGGCGTCGGGGGCGTGGGTGGGGCTCCACCCCGAGGACGCCGCCCTCATTCAGGACCGCTACATCGACACCGACGATCTGCTCCGGCGCATGGCGGCATCGCTGCGGTGGATGGGAGCGCCGCCTGAGGCGATCGACGGGCTGGCCCACGCCTCCATGCCGGTGAAGCACTTCGTCACCACCGTGCGCCCCGACGTCCTCATCGAGGACGGCGACAAGCCCGAGGTGCCCGGCTGGGACCTGACCGCCATCTGGACGCCGGGCCACTCGCCGGGCCATCTGTGCTTCTACGAGGGCCGCTACCGCCTGATGCTCTCGGGCGATCATGTGCTGCCTCGGATCACCCCCAACATCCCCTTCCACCCCCAGGCCGGCGACGATCCCCTGGGCGCCTTCCTGCGCTCCCTCGACCGCCTCGTTCCTTTCGCCAGCAACGAGGTCCTCCCCGCCCACGAGCACCGCTTCGTCGGCCTCCAGAGCCGCCTGGCCCAGCTGACCGCCCACCACGAGCACCGCTTCACCGAGGTCGTCGCCGCCCTGGGGGAGGGCCGGAACACGGCCTGGGCGGTGGCCGAGTGCATGGAGTGGTCCCGGCCCTGGTCGCGCATCGGCGGGTTCATGCGCCGGGCGGCGGTGGCCGAGGCCATGGCCCACCTCCGGGCGCTGGAGCGCCGGGGCCTGATCCGTTGCCGGGAGGCCGAGGGTGAGCCCGCCCGCTTCGAACTGGTGAGCTGAGATGGCCGACGGCGACGGGGAGCCCAGGGTCGTCACCGAGCGGCGGGGCGACGTCCTGCTGGTGGGCATCAACCGGCCCGCCAAGCGCAACGCCCTGGACAAGGCCACCACCGCGGAGCTGGGTCGGGTGGTGGCGGAGGCGGCGGCGGAGCCGTGCATCCTCGTCGTGCACTCCACCACGCCGGGGATGTTCGTCGCCGGCGCCGACATCGCCGAGCTGGCGCAGCGCGATGCCGACGACGCCTTCGGAGCCATCAACGCCGGCCTCTTCGAACGCCTCGAGGCCCACCGCTGGCCCACCATCGCCGTGGTCGACGGGCCGGCCCTGGGCGGCGGCTGCGAGCTGGCCATGGCCTGCGACCTGCGGGTGGCGTCGACCCGGGCCCGCTTCGCCCAGCCCGAGCTGGCGCTGGGCATCATGGCCGGCGCCGGTGGGAACTGGCGCCTGGCCCAGCTCGTGGGCCTCCCGGTGGCCCGCCGGATGCTCTACACCGGCCTCACCCTCGACGCCGCCGCCGCTTTCGACGCCGGCCTGGTCGACGCCGTCCGCGAGCCCGAGGGCGTGCTCGACGCCGCCCTGGAGATGGCGGGCGAGATCGCCACGCGCTCGTGGCGGGCGCTGGAGGTCACCAAGCTGGCGCTGCGCCTGCACCGGCCCGCAACCACCACCTTCGACGTCGCCGCCCAGGCGCTGCTGTTCGAGAGCGAGGACAAGCGCCTGCGCATGCAGGCCTTCCTCGACCGCCGCCGCCCCTCCTGACCCATCTCACACCCTGTCCCCGCGTGAGCGCGCGCGTGAGCGAAACCCGGTTCACAGCCGGGTTCGGCGAACTCGCGCGTGAGCCAACTCCCCCTGTGAGCGGTATTCCGCTAACGCCCGACGTGGGAGCGGGCAGCGGCTACGAGGTCGGCCTCTGCCGCTTCGACGGCGGCCCGAGCCTCGTGGGCGGTGCGCCGGTGGGCCTCGAGTTCCTCCCCGGCGACGGTGAGCAGGCGTGGCAGATCAGCCCAGCCGCCCGTGACCGTCCGCCGGCGCAGCACCGCCGGCGGGTCGGCGAGCAGCTCCCGCATGGATGCCAGCACCGGGTCCGGCAGCGTCACGCCGGCGCGGCCGGCGGCGGCGGTGATGTCGGCCTCGGTCACCGGTCGGTCGTCGGCCGCCGCCGCTCGGGCGGCGTCGCCCAGCATCTGGTGGGCCGTGCGCCGGTCGCACACCCCGGCCAGCACGAGGTCGTCGGCCACGTCTCCCAGCACCAGGGCCGGGTCACCGGCGCCGGCGGCCAGGGCGGCGGCGTCGACCGCAAGGTCCCGCACCACGGCGGCCAGGAGCCGCGTGCCGGCGGTGAAGGTGTGCAGTGCCCGGCGCACCTCGGCGGGAGCGAGGAGGAAGTGGTCGGTGCGGGCCGTCGGGGTGCGCAGCCCGGAGAGGACACCGGCCAGCGCCCCGGTGACGGCGCCGGCGGCCTGGCGGACGACGGCCAGGGCGTAGGGGTTCTTCTTCTGGGGCATGAGGGCGCTGACCCGGCAGTGGCCGTCGGCGAGATCCACGAACCCGTAGGCGGGCGACGCCCAGATCTCGAGATCGGATGCCACCTGTCCCGCCTCGGTGGCGGCCGAGGCCAGCACGGCCAGCAGCTCCACCAGGCCGTCGGCCTGCCACATGGCGTCCCGGGCGTGCTGGATCACACCGGCGAAGCCGAGCCTGGCGGCCAGACGGTCACGGTCGATGGGGACGGACGTACCGGTGGTGCCCCCGGCGCCTGCGGGACTGCGGTTCACCCAGGCGTAGACGTCCTCCAGGCGGCCCAGGTGACGGAGCACCGGCTGGGCGTGGCCGGCGAGGACATAACCCAGCGTGGTGGGCTGCGCGGGCTGGAGGTACGTGAAGTCGCTCATCGCGCTGTCCGGGTGGCGGCGAGCCTGGGCGAGATAGCCGTCGGCCAGGTCCAGGAGGGCGGCGTGGGCGTCGAGGACCCCGTAGCGCACGGCGATGCGCAGCGCCACCCGGGCCGCCTCCCGGCGCGGCCGGCCCACCCACAGCCAACCCGCCACCGGCCCGGCCAGGTCCTCCAGCACCCGCTCCCGGGAGTTCCAGGGGTCGCCGAAGGCGGCGTCGTAGGGGAACTTGTCGGGGGGCATGGCCGCCATCTCGAGCAGCGCCGCCAGCAGCGCCGCCCCGTCGGCGGGGGCCAGGACGCCGGCCTCGAGGAGAGCGAGGGCATGGGCGAGATCGGCCAGCGCGAAGCCGTCGTGGAGGAACGGTGCCTCAGCCATCTCCAGGGCGAAGCCCGCCGCCACCAGCTCGGGTGCGGGCCCCGTGCCCAGGCGCCCACCCAGGCCGAGGTACTCCGGGCCCTCGTCGTCGCTCACGGCCACACCGGTGGATCCTGGGCCCGGGAACGCTCCAGGGCGGCGAGGATCTCGTCCGTGACCTCCGGCGCCTGGTCCACGGGCGCCGCCGGGTCGCAGAGGGCGTCGAGCTCGGCGGTGGAGAGGTGCTTGCCGATCTCGGGCGACGCCGCCAGCGCCTCCCGTAGCGAGAGTCCGTTCTCGACCCCGGCCATGGAGGCGTCGTACACCAGGAGATGGGCGGACTGCTTGCCCACCCGCTCCGCCAGCGCCTGCATCACCCGCTCGGAGAGCACGTAGCCGCCCCGGGCGCCGAGGTTGGCGGCCATGGCGGCGGGGTCGACCACCAGACCTTCGACCACCGCCCGGCCCAGGGACAGCGACGCCGCCGCCAGCCGGCACAGGTCGGGGAAGGCGGCCCATTCCGCCTTCCAGGCCCGACCATCCCGCTCGTGCTCCACCACCATGGACTCGAGCAGCACGCCGGCCTCCACCCGGGCCAGGCGGGCCAGGGTGACCAGATGCTCGGAGCGCTCCGGATTCCGCTTGTGGGGCATGGTGATGCTGCCCACCGAGCCCGGGGTGAACGGCTCGGCCACCTCGCCCACCTCCGGGCGCTGGAGCTGAAGCACCTCGTTGCCGATCTTGCCCAGGGTCTGG
>JBIOYN010000460.1:0-13360 GCA_044870155.1 Acidimicrobiia bacterium
ACATCAGCCAGCGCACCGACGAAGAAGCAGCCATGGATCTCTCGGCGTTCGAATACCAGCCCCGGGGTGAGTGCGGAGTCACGACCCGGGTCATCTGATCGCTGATCAGCGCGAGGAGCCCGACCTCCCGGCCGACCTCGCTGGCGCGGACCATGCGCCGGAACCCGATGATGCGTCCCACGCCCACCTGCGCCGTCTCGGTGAGGAGGTGGCGGAACTCGTCGGCCCCCTCGATGGGGCTGGTGCGGGTGGGGGACGTGGCCGCCTCCAGGCCCAGCTCGGCGGCGATGCCGGTGATGCGGGCGGCGTGGAAGGGGTCGGAGACGAGCACCACGTCGGTGATGCCCCGGGCTTTGAGGAACCGGGCCGAGGCGGCGAGCGACTGCCACGAGTTGCGGCCCTGGTTCTCGCGCAGGATGGCGTCGTCGGGCACGCCCTTGGTGTGCAGGTAGTTGGCGCTGGCCGACGACTCGGTGAAGCGATCGCCCTCGGCCCGGCCGCCGGTGACGACGACCACGGGTGCCAGCCCCTGCTCGTAGAGCTCGGCGGCGTGGTCCAGCCGGGCCGCCAGGACCGGGGACGGCCGGCCGTTGTACTGGGCCGCCCCCAGCACCACGATGGCCTCCGCCGGACGGGCCTCGTCGTGACGGCCCGCCGACCACACCTGGAGGAAGGTGACGGCGAAGTAGCCGCCCACCAGCACCAGCCCCAGGGCGAGGGCCCGCCGGAGAAGCCGTGTCATCATCCCCATCGAACCACGCCCGCCGGCGGCCGGGGAGGACCTTCCGTTTACCTGGCGTTGAATTGGGCGAAACCGGGCTGCGCTTTGAGGTTCACCTTGGTGAAGTCGCCCCCCACGTAGAGATAGCGGGCGCCCACGGCGGCCACGTAGGGGCCTTGAGGCGTGTTGGCCTCGGGGTTCCAGGCGTCGATCTTGCCGGTGGCGGCGGCAAATGCGGAGAGATGGCGCCGGGGCGTCCCGTCCGGGCAGGCCTGGTAGCAGCTCGAGCCCCTGGGCACGATGTTGTCGTAGTGCCCGATGAGGTAGACCATCGACCCGGTGGCGAGGACGTCGACGTTGTCGCCGTCGGTCTTGACCTCCCACACCGGCGTCGTGCCGCTGCCGGGGGCGAAGCGCCACAGGCGCCCGCCCTTGCCGCCGGTGGCGGCGTAGACGGTACGGCCGTCGGTGGGTGAGACGGCGAGGGAGAAGATGGGACGGTCGCTCACCGCCTGCCAGCCGATGGGCTGCCCGTTGGCGGCGCTCAGGCTCACGATGCCGGAGCGGCCGGCGAAGTGGAGGAAGTCGCCGGCCACGTGGACGGTGCTTCCATCGGCGGAGACGGCGATGTCATGGACGAGGCCGTCGTTGCCGTCCTCGGTGACGACGCCCTCATGGCCGAAGTAGCGCCCGCCGGTGTTGGCCGGGGGGACCCAGTCCCGCACCAGGGCGCCGGTGGCGGCGTCGAAGGCGGCCACCTGGGGCCGGCTGTGGTCGCCGGCGCCGGGCTGGCCGGCGGGCACCTTGAGGGTGGTGAAGTTGCCACCGGCATACAGGCGGTTGCCGGCCAGGGCGATGGTGCGCACACCGGAGTTGAGCAGGGGCGGGGAGAACGACGTGTCCAGGTTGCCGCTGGCCAGGTCGAGCGCGGCCAGGTTGCGGGCCGCCCCGCCGCCGATGGCATTGAAGTCCCCGCCCACGTACAGGCGCCGGCCGTCGGACGACACGGCCAGGGCCCGGATGGACCCGTCGGGGGCCGGGTTCCAGGCGAGGAGCTTGCCCGAGGCGGCGTCGACGGCGGCCAGGTAGGAGCGGGGGGTGACGGGCGAGCCGGCGGGAGGGACGAAGCCGGTGAACTCGCCGCCCAGGTACACGACGCCGGCGTGCTCGACCAGGGCCAGCACCCGGCCGGCCTTGTCGGGGTCGCCGGGGCTCGTGCCCCAGGTGGAGTTGGCCGAGGTGGAGAACCGCTCGGGCCGGGACACGGGGGTGATGGTGGTGCCGCCCGGGCCGGGCGCAGGGCTGCCACCGGCCGTACCCGTGGTCCGCCGGGGGGCGGCCATGCCCACTACCGGCCGGTTGAGGGCGCCGGTCGACCCCAGGTCGGCAGCGTCACCGAAGGCCAGCACCTCGCCGGAGGCGGCTGCCTGCCAGTAGCCCCGGCCGGTGGACGAGGGGGTCATGGCCACGACGGCCCGGGGGGCTCCGGGACGCGGTGCCCGCTCGGGGGCGGCGCCGAAGAAGCCGGCGTCGCCAAAGGTGAACACGCCGCCGTCGGAGGCCACCATCCAGTAGCCGGCGCCCGACGGGGTGGCGGCCATGCCCACGATGGGCTGGTTCAGGCGGATAGCTCCGGTGGAGCCGAAGAACCGGGCGTCACCGAAGGAGAAGATCCCCCCGTCGGAGGCGACGAGCCAGTAGCCGGCGCCCGAGGAGGTGGACGTCATGCCCACGATGGGTTTGTTGAGGCGGATGGCACCGGTGGATCCGAAGAACCGGGCGTCGCCGAAGGTGAAGATCCCGCCGTCGGAAGCGACCAGCCAGTAGCCCCGACCCGACGGCGTGGCCGCCATCCCCACGACCGGCTGGTTGAGGCGCATGGCACCCGTGGACCCGAAGAAGGCGGCGTCGCCGAAGGTGAAGATCCCCCCGTCGGAGGCCACCATCCAGTAGCCGGCGCCCGTGGGTGTCGAGGCCATGCCGACGATGGGCTGGTTCAGGCGGATGGCGCCGGTCGAGCCGTGGAAGGCGGCGTCGCCGAAGCTGAAGATGCCCCCGTCGGTTGCCACCATCCAGTAGCCGCCCGACGGGGTGGCCGCCCGGGCACCCGGAGAGGCGGGGCCGAACGGTACAAGGAGCGCGGCCAACAGGGTGACGACGGAGAGGCAACGGCCGCGACGGGACATACCGCCTTGTACGGCCCCGAACGGGGCGTTTCCTGCCGCGTCGCCGAAACGTCATGCCTACTTGACGTTCGCTTATGGGACAGCGGCCCTAGCCCACCAGGGCGCCGGCCGCCCGCACCCGGCGCAGGGCCCGGTCCCGGCCCAGGAGGACGATGGAGTCGAACAGGGGCAGGCCGGAGTGGTGGCCCTCGACGGCGGCGTAGACGGCGGGCAGGGCCTTGCGGGGCTTGATGTCCAGGGACTCGAGGACGGGGCGGAGGTCGACGCCTTCGGGGGTCCACTCGCACGTCTCGAGATGATCGGCGACGGCATCGAGGACGTCGCCCACCCGTTCCGTCTTCTGCAACCGCTCCACCGACTCGGGGTCGATGCCGAACTCGTCGTCGGCCACGAACAGGAAGGCGGTCATGGCCGCCAGGTCGGCCAGGGTGGTGGCCCGCTCCCGGCCCAGGGGCACGGCGGCGGCGAAAGTGGCCTCGTCGAGGCGCTCGCCGTAGCGCTCCGAGGCGAAGGGCAGGGCCCGGTCCACCAGCTCGGGGAGAGGCAGGGCCCGGATGTACTCCCCGTTCATCCAGTTGAGCTTGTCGTAGTCGAAGAACGCCGCCGAGCGGGTCACCCGGTCCAGCGCGAAGGCCGCCACCATCTCCTCCGTGGACCGGATCTCGCTCCCTTCCTCGACGCCCGCGAACCCCAGCAGACCGAGGTAGTTGCGCAGCGCCTCGGGCAGGTAGCCGCGCACCCGGAAGTCCTCCAGGGCCACGGCGCCGTGGCGCTTGGACAGCTTGCCCCGGTCGGCACCGACCAGGAGGGGCAGGTGGGCGAAGGCGGGCCGGCCGGGGACGCCCAGCGCCTCCCGGAGGGCGAGCACCCGGTGGGTGGAATCGAGCAGGTCCTCTCCCCGGATCACGTGGGTGATGCCCATGTCGGCATCATCGACGCTGTTGGCCAGAAAGAAGACGGGGGCTCCCGACGAGCGCACGATGACGAAGTCACTGATCCGCGACCACTCCACCGCCACCTCGCCCCGGACCAGGTCGTCGAAGCGGCTCACGCCCTCGTCGGGAGTGCGGAACCGGACGGAGCGGGGCCGGCCCTCGGCCGCCAGGGTGGCGCGTTCGGCCGCCGTCAGGTTCCGGCACCGGCCGTCGTAGCCCGGGTCCCCGCCGGCGGCCCGGGCCGCCTCCGACCGGGCGGCGAGCTCCTCCTCGGTGCAGTAGCACTCGTAGGCGGCGCCTGCGGCCAGCAGCTGCTCCGCCGCCTCCCGGTAGCGGTCGAGGTGATCACTCTGGCGGTAGGGGCCCTCGTCCCAGTCGAGGCCCAGCCAGCGCAACGTGGTCTGGATGCCCTCCACCCACGGCTCCCGGGAGCGCTCCAGGTCGGTGTCCTCGATGCGCAGGACCAGGGTGCCGCCCTGGTGGCGGGCGTAGAGCCAGTTGAACAGCGCCGTCCGGGCGCTTCCGACGTGAAGGACTCCGGTGGGGGCGGGCGCGAAGCGCACCCTGACCCCGGATGCCCCCCCGCTCATTCGTGGAGGCTGTGGAGTGACGCCACCGAGACGCCGAGCAGGGCCCGCCAGTTGCCCAGGGCGGCCCGCACGTCGTCGCCGGGCTTGAGCCGCAGGGTCGCCTCGGGCACGGCATCGACCAGGGTCCGCCGGCGGGGGTAGGCGTGGGCGGCGCCGGCCACGGCGTGGCGCCGCCACTCCCGCAGCTCGGGGGAGGCGCCCCCCAGCCAGCCGAAGAGGGTGAAGGCCAGCTCCAGGTCGATCACCACCGGGGCCCGGCCGAAGATCGCCGCCCGGCGCATGGCCAGCTCGGCGCCCACCGCCATGGCGTCGTGCTCGGTCTCGGGGGCGACGACCTCGAGCCGGCGGTGGAACCGCTCGGCCAGCGTCAGGGCGTAACCCGAGTCGGGGCCCGGCGACCCGAAGAGGATCCCGGGCGGGGAGGGCTGCTCGCCTGGCACCAGGTCACCGGGACGGGCGGCCCGCCACCCTTCGGGCGCGGGGAGCCGCAACGATTCGCGGGGAGCGTCCTTGGCGTCGGCAGGGACGTAGGGGTCGACGGCCACGCCCAACCCTACCGTTACATGTCTGTGTCGACGGAAGGAACGAAGGCCGCCAAGCCGTACTTAACGGATTGATTGGCAGATGCGGCCCCGCGCCCGCCGGTTGCTCCTCGTCCTGCTCTCGTCCCTGCTCGTCCTCCCCCATGCCGTGCAGGCTCTGCCCACCGTCCACGGCAACCGCGTGGTGTCGCCCGCATCCGTGGCCAGCACCCCCCACGTCCTCGACGGGGAGGTCTTCGCCATCCTCCCGGTGGGAAGTCGCGTCTACGTGGGCGGGAACTTCACCCAGGTCCGCAACGCCGGCAACCAGGCGATCCTGGCCCGGCGGGGACTGTTCGCCTTCGACGCCCAGAGCGGCTTGATCGACCCGGCGTTCGTCGCCGACTTCGACGGCGCCTCGCCGCCCGCTCCCCCGGTGGTGGCGGTGGCCGGCGTCTAGCGGCTTCGCCAGCCATCGTCGATCCATCCGGCGTTCCTCACCGGCACCTGTCGCCCCTCAGGAACGCCGGTTGCGCCGGCTCGGACCCGCGGCGTTCCCCACGGGCACCTGTCGCCCGTTCGGGACGCCGGAACGATCAGGCGTCGGACTCCTCGGCCCGCAGCAGCCCATAGACAACGGAGTCGGACAGCGCCGCCCACGACGCCTCGATGATGTTCTCGGACACCCCGATGGTGCTCCACGACGTTTCACCGTCGGCCGAGTCGAGCAGGACGCGGGTGACGGCGCCCGTCCCCCGGTGGGTGTCGAGGACGCGCACCTTGTAGTCGGTGAGGTGGATGCCGGAGAGGGCGGGGTGGGCCTGGCCGATGGCCTGGCGCAGGGCCTGGTCGAGGGCGTGGACGGGGCCGTTGCCCTCGGCGGTGGCGATGATCCGCTCCCCCCGGGCGTGGAGCTTGATGGTGGCCTCGGTGGACACCGCCCCGTCCGCCTGCTTGTCCATCGTCACCCGGAAGCTCTCCAGCCGGAAGAACTCCTGCTCCCAGCCCGTCGCCCCCCGCAGCAGCAGCTCGAAGGACCCGTCGGCGGCCTCGAAGTGGTAGCCCACGTGCTCGAGGGTCTTGAGCGTCTCGAGCACGTCGGTGAGCTGATCGTTGGACAGGTCGACGCCGATCTCGTTGGCCTTGAGGGCGACGGTCGACTTGCCCGCCAGCTCGGAGACCACGAACCGGGTGAGGTTGCCGATGGCGTCAGGCGCCACGTGCTCGTAGGCGTCCTTGGCCCGGGCGATGGCGCTGGTGTGCAGCCCCGCCTTATGGGCGAAGGCCGACGTCCCCACGTAGGGCGCCTGGGGGTCGAGGGTGAGGTTGACGATCTCGGCGACGTGGTGGGACACGGGGGTGAGCAGCGCCAGGCGGTCGGGGGGCACGGTCTCGACCCCCATCTTGAGCGCCAGGTTGGGGATGATCGTGCACAGGTTGGCGTTGCCCGTCCGCTCGCCATAACCGTTGATGCACCCCTGCACCTGGACCGCACCCTGGCGGACGGCGGCCAGGGCGTTGGCCACGGCACAGCCGGCGTCGTTGTGGAAATGGACGCCGAGCTTGGCCTCGGGCAGCGCGGCGGTGACCTCGGAGACGATCCACTCCACGTCCTGGGGCAGGGTGCCCCCATTGGTGTCGCACAGGACCAGCCGGGAGGCGCCGGCCTCGTGGGCGGCCCGGATCACGGCCAGGGCGAAGGCGGGCTTGGCCCGGAAGCCGTCGAAGAAGTGCTCGGCGTCGAGGAACACGTCGAGGCCGGCTCCCCGGAGGAACTCGACCGAGTCGGCGGCCATGGCGATGGCCTCCTCCTCCGTGGTCCGCAGCGCCTCTCTCACGTGGTAGTCCCACGCCTTGGCCACGATGCACACCGTGCTGGTGTGGGCCTTGACCAGGTTGCGCAGCACGTCGTCGTCGTCGGCCTTCACGCCCGCCCGCCGGGTGGAGCCGAAGGCCACCAGCTCGGAGTGCTCCAGGCGCAGCTCGGACGGCGCCCGGGCGAAGAACTCCTCGTCCTTGGGGTTGGCGCCGGGCCAGCCGCCCTCGATGTAGTGGACCCCGAGGTGATCGAGCTGCTCCGCCACCCGCAGCTTGTCGTGGACGGTGAGGGAGAGGCCCTCGCGCTGGGATCCGTCCCGCAGGGTGGTGTCGTAGATCTCTACTTGCTCGGGGACACCCCGGACCCCGGGTCGCTCAGGCGCGGACATACTCCAACCATCCCTTGTAGGCCTCAACCTCGCCCCGGATGGCGGCGAAGTACGTCTCCTGGATCTTGCGCGTGATCTCGCCCGGCTCGCCGATCATGCGGTCGTCGACGGAGCGGATGGGGACGACCTCGGCGGCGGTGCCGGTGAGGAAGGCCTCGTCGGCGGTGTAGAGGTCGCTGCGGAGCAGGTTCTCCTCCACCACCTCGTAACCGAGGTCATTGGCGATGGTCCACACCGAGTCGCGCGTGATCCCGTCCAGGGCACCGGCGGCCAGCGGCGGCGTGATGATCTTCCCGCCTTTGACGATGAAGATGTTCTCCCCCGTGCACTCGGACACGAAGCCCTGACCGTTCAAGAGGATGGCCTCGTCGTAACCGGACTTGAGGGCCTCGACCTTGGCCAGGGAGGAGTTGACGTACAGACCGGTGACCTTGGCCGCCGGAGGGATCATGTTGGGATCCTGGCGGCGCCAGGAGGACACCTTCATGCGCACGCCGTGCCTGATGCCCTCCTCGCCCAGGTAGGTGCCCCATGGCCACACCGCCACCGAGACGTTGACCGTGCACGGCAGGGGGTTGAGCCCCATCTCGCCGTAGCCCAGATAGACGAGGGGGCGGATGTAGCACGACTCGATGTTGTTGACCCGCACCGTCTCCTTGACCGCCTCCACGATCTGCTCGATGGAGAAGGGCACCTCGATCATCAGCATCGAGGCCGAGTCGAACAGGCGGCGGATGTGGTCGGTGAGGCGGAACACCGCCGGCCCGTCGGCGGTGGCGTAGGCGCGCACGCCCTCGAACACGCCCGAGCCGTAGTGGAGGGTGTGGGTGAGGACGTGGATCTTGGCCTCGTCCCAGTCGACGAGCGTCCCGTCCATCCAGATCTTGTCCACCTTCTGGATCGGCATCTTCGCCTAGCCCTCCTGAGATAGGTACTCGGCGATCATGTCGCCGACTTCCGCCGTGGAGTGTCGCATGGTGGCGGCCGTGGTGCCGCCGAGCTTGGACAGGACTGCGCCCACCGCCGACTCGATGCGGGTCGACACGTCCGTTTCGCCCAGGAAGGCGGCCAGCATGCCGGCGGAGAGGATGGCGGCCAGGGGGTTGGCCCGCCCGGTGCCGGCGATGTCGGGGGCGGAGCCGTGGACGGGTTCGAACACGGACGGGCGGTCCCGGGGCGGGTTGAGGTTCCCGCTGGCGGCCAGCCCCAGACCGCCGGCAATGGCCGCCCCCAGATCGGTGACGATGTCGCCGAAGAGGTTGTCGGTCACGACCACGTCGAAGCGCTCGGGGCTCTCCACCAGGTACAGGCAGGCGGCGTCGACGTGGACGTAGCCGGTCCCGACGTCGGGATACTCCGCCGCCACTTCAGTGAAGGCCCGCTGCCACAGGTCGCCGGCGTAGGTCATGACGTTGGTCTTGTGGCACAGGGTGAGGTGGCGCCGGGGCCGGGTGCGGGCCAGGTCGAAGGCGTAGCGCAGGCAGCGCTCCACCCCCAGGCGGGTGTTGACCGATCCCTGGGTGGCCACCTCGGCGGACGTGCCCCGGCGCAGGAAGCCACCCTCGCCGGCGTAGGCGCCCTCGGTGTTCTCCCGGATGACCACCAGGTCGATGTCCTCGGGGCCCTTACCGGCCAGCGGCGTGGGGGCGCCGGGGAGGAGGCGGACAGGCCGGAGGTTGACATAGAGGTCGAACTCGAAGCGCAGCCGCAGCAGCAGGCCCCGCTCGAGCACCCCCGGAGGGACATCGGGGGTGCCGACGGCGCCCAGGAGGATGGCGTCCAGGCCGGCCAGCTCGCCGAGGACGGAGTCGGGCAGCACCTCGCCGGTGCGCAGGTAGCGGGCGCCACCCAGGTCGTAGTCGACGGCCTCGTGGGCGAAGCCGGCGGCGGCCAGCGCCTTGCGGGCCTCGGCCACCACCTCGGGCCCGATGCCGTCGCCGGCGATGACGCCGATCCGTGGGGTCAAAATCTCCTCTTTCTCTGGCTCTTCGCCTGGCGGCTCATCGCTGTGCGGTTGGGGGCCCCTGCCCCAACCACCGCCGGTGCAGGCACCGGCCCTTTCAACAAAGAAACCGCCCACCGGGGTGGACGGTCATGAGCGAACGCCGGGTGCCGGCGTCCGCTAGGTAATGGCGATTACGGAGGTGGGGTGCAGATCCATCTACCACTCCAGAGTAACTTGGGCTGCCCTATGGACGCCACCCACCTCTCCCCCCAGGCCCACCAGCGCTTGAGTGACGAGCTCGAGGAGCTCTCGACCACCCGGCGCAAGGAGATCTCCGAGTGGCTGGAACGGGCCCGGGAGCACGGCGACATCCGGGAGAACGCCGACTACGACGCGGCCAAGAACGCCCAGGGCCTCAACGAGGCCCGCGTCCGCCAGATCGAGGCGATCCTCAAGAAGGCGGTGGTGGTGGAGGGCCTGACCGGCGACAAGGTCCAGGCGGGCACCTTGGTGGAGGTCCGCATGGAGGGTGACGACGAGGTCTCCCTCTATCTGGTGGGCTCCATCGAGGAGAAGGGTCGCGGCTACGACGTCATCTCCCCCGGCTCGCCACTGGGCAAGGCGCTCCTCGGCCATGCCGCCGGCGAGGTCGTCTCCTACCAGGCGCCCGGGGGCACGTTCGACGTCGAGATCATCGCCGTCCGCTCACCCGACTGAGCCGTCGGCTTCCGGCCCCAGGCCGCGACCAGGGTCGGACCATGGAAGACGAAGCCGGGGTCCTGCAGGAGGCTCCGCAGACGGCTGAGCTGGGCGCCGAGTAGGCGGCGGAGGGCGGGGACGCGCTCGAAGGCAGCCGCCACCTTGGTGGAACCCGGCCCGTCGTCTCCGGCCAGGCGAGACTGGATGACGTCGAGTGAGGGCAGGACCCAGTCGATGCTCGGTCCCCTACCGCCGATCAGGATGGGCACCCGCCCTTCGGCACCAACTTCGACCAGGCCGAGACCGTTCATGAGAAGGGGGAGGCGCCGGGCGAAGTTCACGTCGACACCGTGGGCCTTGAGCATGGCCACGAGAGCGGTCAACACTCCCCCAACGGCGGCCTGGCCCTTCCGGGTGGCCGCGCCGGCGGCGCCCATGGTCATGTCCTCCACCAGCAGCCAGCCGCCGGGGGCGAGGGCGGCGGCCATGCGGCGGAGAATCTCCTCCCGGGCCGGGAGGTGGATGAGCACCAGGCGGGTGTGGACCAGGTCGAACTCCCCTTTGGGGAGGTCCTCGGTCTGGAGATCGTGACGGCGGACCTCGAGGTTGGGGAGGTCGATGTCGTCGAGCAGGGTGGTGTCGATGTCGGTGGCGACGACCGAGCCCTTCTCGCCCACCTGCTGGCACAACCAGCGGGCCACCGAGCCGGCGCCGGCTCCCACCTCCAGGCACCGCCAGCCCGGCGCCACTCCCAGATCGGTGACGTGGCGGAAGGTGCCCGGATCGAAGGCTGCCTGGATCCCGGCCAGGCGGGCGCCCTCCCGCTCGTCGGAGTTGTTGAAGATGTAGGTGGAAGCGGCCTTGGCCATCACACCGGCACGGCCTCGATCACGCTCATGGGTGAGGGCGTGGGCACCACCTGGGTGAGGCGGAACCCGGCCCGGGACAGGAGGTCGGCGTACTCGGACTCGGTCCGCTCGATCCCGCCCAGGCCCATGATGAAGACGTCGAGGACCTTGCCGAAGTGGGGCTCGCTGCCTTCGGGGAGCACGCACTCGAGCAGCAGCAGCTTCCCGTGCGGGGCGATGGCCGCCCGCGTGTTGCAGAGGATCTGCAGGGCCTGCTCGTCGGACCAGTCGTGGATGATCCACTTGAAGGAGTAGGCGTCGGCGCCGGCCGGGACCGATTCGAAGAAGTCGCCTTCGACCACCTCGACGCGGTCGGCGATGCCCGCCTCCTCGAAGGTCCGGCGGGCGCCGTCGGCCACGTGGGGCTGCTCGAAGAGCACTCCTGAGATGGGGTGGGCCGACAGCACGGTGGCGAGGAAGGTGCCGTGGCCGCCGGCCACGTCGACCAGGCGGCGGATGCCGGAGAAGTCGTAGGTGGCTACCACCGCCCCGGTGAACTGGGCGCCGAAGTCGGTCATGGCGGCGTTGAAGACGGCGGCGTCCTCCGGGTGCTTGGCCAGGTACTCGAACAGGCCCATGCCGAGGACCTTCTGGTCGGCCGGCTCGCCGGTGCGCACCGTGTGGTCGACGGCCAGGCACACGCCGAGCAGGGGGCCGCCGATCATGCGGAAGAACGAGTTCAGGGAGGCGGGCCCGGAGGCCAGGCAGGCACCCAGCGCGGTGCTGGCGAAGGAGCCCGGCTCGGGCTCGGTGAGCACCCCGGCGGCCGAGAGCAGGCGCAGCAGCCGGCGCAGCTCGGGGGCCTGGCTGCCGGTGGCGGCGGCCAGCTTCTCGACCGGCTGAGGGCCGTCGGCCAGGAGGTCGAAGATCCCGAACTCGGTGGCCACCGACAGTCCCCGGACGACCATGAAGGTGCTGGCCATGTCGATGAGCTGGAGCGGCGGCGGGAGTTGCGAAGGGGGATGCTCGAAGGCCATGGTCAGGACCTGCGCAGCAGGGACTGGCGGCTGGGGCAGGGGCCCCCGGCCGCATCGCGATGAGCCGCCAGGCGAAGAGCCATCATCACAGCAATCTAACGAGGCTTATGGGCAGTTCGCTCCTCCGCACTGGCGGGCCGACGCCAGGCGGGCGGAGAGGCCGGCGACATCGGGGTCGTTGGCCGGGTCGGCGTCGGCCAGCACGTTGGAGAGCTGATAGGGATCGGCGGCCAGGTCGTAGTACTCGGCGAAGTCGACGGTGGTCCCGTCGTCGGCGTAGTACTCGAGGTACTGCCACGCCGGGCCCCGCAGCGAGGCCCACGACGGGTAGTCGAAGCCGGGGTCCTCGGCGTACTCCAGCAGGGCATCGGCCCGGGCGGCGGGGTCGAGCAGGGAGCGGCCGTCCATGGGCGGGCCCACCGTGGGGACGATGCCGGCGGCGGCGAGGACGGTGGGCGCGATGTCCACCAGGCCGACGAGGCGGGTGTCGGTGGCGCCGGGGGCGAAGTGCCGGGGCCAGCGCACCATGAACGGAACCTGGACCGACTCTGTGTACGGGAGGCTCTTGGACCGGACGCCGTGCTCGGCCCAGAACCGGCCGTTGTCAGAGGTGAAGATGGCCAGGGTGTTGTCCAACTCGCCCTGCGCCTCCAGGCGCCGGAACACGGCCTCCACCATCTCGTCGACGGCCATGAGGGTGCGCAGCTGGCCCTGGCGCTCCTCCTCGGCGCTCGCCACCGGGAAGCGGTTGTCCCGCAGGAAGGGGGCCTTGTCGGCCTTCTGGTCCGACGTGTAGTCGTCCGTCACCCCGGGCGTCATGGTCCAGTCGGGAACGGGAGCGTCGGCGTGGCGGGCGGCCGGGGTGAAGGGGCCATGCGGCGCCTGGGGGGCCAGGTACAGGAACCACGGCCGGGCGTCGTCGGCCTCGAAGTGGTCGAGGTAGGCGAGGGCCCGCTCGGCGATGAAGTCGGTGGAGTAGGGGACGTGGTCCGGCCCCACCCCGAGGTCGTGGCCGTCGGGGTCCTCGACGTTGAAGAAGGCGTCGTCGTAGCCGCCGTTGGTGTGGGCAAAATGGTCGAAGTGCGGGAGCGGACCCCGCCAGTGGAGCAGGAACTTGCCTGCCAGGGCGGTGTGGTATCCGGCGTCGTGCAGCCAGCGCTGCATGGTGGCGTCCTGGTCGAGGTTGGCGGCGTCCTGGTTGGTGTTGACCCCGTGGTTGTGCTGGTAGCGCCCGGAGAAGGTGGTGGAGCGTGCCGGGCAGCACAGGGGCGTGTTGGCGAAGCCGGTGGCGAAGGTCGTGCCGCCGGCGCCGAACCAGGCCTGGGTGGCGGGCATCACGTCGAGGGTGCCGGTGGCCCGCTGGTCGTCGGTGAGGATGACCAGGATGTTGGGCGGACCGGCCGGGGCCGGGGCTGGCGCCGGGGCCGGCTCGGGGCCCGGCGCGGCACCGACGTCGGTGGCGGCGGAGGCGGCCGTGACCAGGGCCAGGATCACGGCCACGCCTCCCGCCGCTCGCCGTGCGCCCCCAGTGGTCCTCGTTCTGTCCATGCGCACGCTCCTGTGGCTGGAGATCAGTGATGTGCCACTGGTGCGTTGTTTAGCAGAAGTACTGCTATGTGGCAAGAAGTCTCGATTGCTACTTCTGCACAGTCCTACAAAATGAGGAGGGCG
>JBIOYN010000461.1:0-10880 GCA_044870155.1 Acidimicrobiia bacterium
GGTCAGCCGCCACCCGCCGCCTGGCCGGCGCACCCCCCATCCGCGTTAGCGACACCCGGCTCCCTGCCGGGTTTCTTTCACGCGGCAGGTGGGACTGCTTCCACTCGTCGTAGCGGGCCCGCAGGCAGACGGCGCACGGCCGGTAGCCGGCGGCCACGGCGGCGGCCTCGTCGGCGAAGAAAACCCGGGAGGGGGCGTACCCGCCCCGGGCCAGCGCCCGCAGGGCGCCGGGGCAGTCGAGGCGCCCGTAGATGCGGGTGCGCCGGTGGCCGCCCAGGGTGCCGGGCCGGTCGCTGTCGTAGAACCGGCCGTCGGCTCCGAGCAATCGCCACGTGCGTCCGGGGCCGGCCGGGCCGGCGCTCATTCGGCGTCGTGGAAGACGAGGCCGAGCGTGTGGCGGCGCCCGGAGCGGACGACGCTGACGCTGTGGCGCATCGGCCCGTTGGCCCAGCCCCGCTGCGTGCTGACGGGTCGGTCCCGACTGGTGAAGATCAGCGCCTGGCCCTGGCCGATGAGCATCGAAGTGGCCCGGGACTGGGCCCGGGGGCGTTGCTCGACCACCACGAACTCGCCGCCGGTGTAGTCGACGCCGGGCTGGTCGAGCCCCACCACCACCTGGAGCGGAAACACCAGGTCGCCGTAGAGGTCGCGGTGCAGCGCGTTCCAGTCACCGGGCCCGTAGCGCAGGATGAGGGGCGTGGGCCGGCGCTGGCCGGCGGCGTGGCAACGGTCGATCCACTCCCCGAAGTCGTCGGGCCAGGGCGACGGATGGTCCCGTCGCTGCGCCCACTCCCGGGCGATGGGCAGGAGGTGCGGCCAGAAGGCGGCCCGCAGCCCGGCCACGACCTCAGGGAGGGGATGGTCGAAATACCGGTACTGGCCCTGGCCGAAGCGGTAGCGGGCCATGTCGATGGTGGCGCGGAACCGCTCGTCGTGGTCGTAGAGACCTGACAGGGAACGGCACTCCGACACCGAGAGCACGGGGGCGCTGAGGGCCACGCCCACGTCGTCGAGACCGGCGGCCAGGCCGGCCCAGTCCAGCGCGCCCACCCGCTCCCCGGTGGACCGGCTGCTCGCCATGACGGCGGTCATGACGACGCCTCCATCTGGAGCAGGGCGGCCTTCATGGCCGGTCCGCCGCCGTACTGGCCGATGGTGCCGTCGCTGCGCACCACCCGGTGGCAGGGCACCACCACGGGCAGCGGGTTGCGGGCGCAGGCGCTGCCCGCCGCCCGGACGGCGGCCGGGTTGCCGGCGGCCCGGGCCACGGTGGCGTAGCTCTCGGTCCGGCCGTAGGGGATCTCCCGCAGGTGGAAGAGCACGGCCCGGCGGAACCCACCGACGAGCTGGAAGTCCATGGGCAGCTCGAACTCCCGGCGCCGGCCGGCGAAGTACTCGTCCAGCTGGCGGGCGGCGTCCTCGGTGCGGCGGGGGGAGCGCAGGATGCGGGGGCTGATGAGCGTGGCCAGCCGCCCGAGGACGGCGTCGTGGTCCTCCACCTCGAAGGCCACCCGCACCAGCCCGTCTGGGCTGGCGGCCAGCAGCAGCGGGCCGAAGGGACTGTCGACCGTCCGGTAGGACAGGTCGAGCAGCCCTTCCCGGTCGGCATCGGCGGCCAGCCGGGCCCGGAGGGCGGCGTCGGTGCCGGCGTCGGCCGCGGGAAAGGCCGCCGCCAGCCGGCCGAGGACGGGGTCGTCGGAACGGGCGTCGATGGTCATGATCCAAGTCCCTTCGCGGCGTAGGTCCGGCGCAGAGCGGCGATGCCGTCGGCGGCGCTGCGCCGGGCAGCGGCTTCGCTGCTCTCCAGCAGGGCGGCCACATCGGCATAGGCGAGGTCGGCCAGGTAGCGGTAGACGACGGCGCCGCGCTGCTTGGGCGGCAGGGCGTCGAGGGCGGCGTGCAGGCCGTCGTCGCCGGGGTCGGGTGGAGCACCGGCGGCGGCGGCGTCGGGCACCGTCCCGGCGGGACGGGGCGCCCGGCCCGCCCTGCGGATCTGGTCGATCGCCTTGCGGTGGGCGATGGTGACCAGCCAGCCCCGGACGTTGCTGTCCGGGCGCAGGTCGGGGTAGGCGCGCAGGGCGGACAGGAACGTCTCGGACCACGCATCCTGGGCGTCGTCCGGGCCCAGCAGCGCCCGGCACACCCGCAGCACCACCGAGCCGTGCTCGGCCACGATCTCTTCGAACGGTCGCACGCTCACATCCCAGTCAACGCCCGGCGGGCTGCATCTGTGAGGCCGGACGATCCTTGTAGCATTTGTCGCCGTGAAAACTGGTGACGTGAAACGGTTGGGCTTCCTGATGGGGCTGGTCCTGCTGTTCCTGGGGGCGATGGTGCTCAACGACCCCATGTCGGTGGAGGAGCGAAACTGCGGCTCCGCCCTCATGCGCAAGAAGGTCGACGGGGAGCGCTACGCCGTCCGCTGCGACGCCATGCTGGACCGGCGCCGGTGGCCCGGCTTCATCATGTTCGGCACCGGTGCGGTCCTCGTGCTCCGCATCCGGCCCGGCGTCATGCTCGCCTCCGACTGAAGGCCATGACGCAGCCGCGGCTCGAGATCCGCGACCACGGCGACCTGATCAGCTTCACCTTCGAGGACCTGCTCAAGTACCACGGGCGAGGTGCCATCGGGGGCGTGGCCCACGGCTTCAAGGTCTTGGAGCGCGCCCTGCCCCTCCTGGCCGGCGGGGAGGCGCCCGAGCGCGACGACATCAGCATCGAGTCCGCCTTCGGAGGCGCCGGCGCCCGGGACGCCTTCGAGATGGTGACCCGGGCGGTGACGGGCGGGCGCTACACCTTCGACCCCGACCTCGCCCCCGATGCCCCCATCAGCCCCATCGGCCGGTACTTCTTCCGCTTCCGTCACGGGCCGGGGACCGCCGTCGACCTCATCCTGCGCCCCGGCCTCATCCTCGACGAGTTCCTCGACCTCGCCGGCCAGGAGACGCGGACGGCGGGCGAGGAGGAGCGGCTCACCGACCTCAAGCAGGAGATGGCCGACCGCCTCATGAGCCTGCCGGCGAAGGACGTCTACGACGCCCAACCGTCGTAAGGAACGGTTGAAACTCCGAGGATGGGGTACTCAGCGGGCAAGGACCCGCGTGGGCCGAGCGGGTCCCCAAGTTTCGCTCGCCTGGCTGTGGGGGAGGGGTCCGCCGTGGAAGGCGTCAGCATCGACCTGGGTACCGCCAACACCGTCGTGTGCCACACGGAGCAGGGGATCATCTTCGACGAGCCCTCGGTCATGGCCTTCCGCCACAACGGCAGCCGGAAGGTGCTCGCCATCGGGAAGGAGGCCCAGGCCCTGATCGGCCGGGCTCCCGAAGGCGTCGAAGTCATCCGCCCGTTGGAAGACGGCGTCATCACCGATCTGGAGACCACCCGCCGTTACCTGCGCGAGGTCCTGGTGCGGATCGCCCCGGGCTGGTGGGAGCGCCGCCGCCTCTCCGTCGTGCTGGGGGTGCCGGCGGGGGCCACCGCCCTCGAGCGCCGGGCCCTCCTGGAGGCCGCCGAAGAGGCGGGGATCGGCCGGGCCCAGCTTGTCCTCGAGCCGGTGGCCGGCGCCGTGGGCTGCGGGGTCAACCCCCTCAAGCTCCGCACCCACCTCGTCGTCGACATCGGCGCCGGTACCTCGGAGGTTGCCGCCTTCGGTTCCGGCGGCCTGCTCGCCTTCCGCTCCTCCCCGCTGGCGGGAACTGAGATGACCCTCGCCATCTACCAGCACCTGCGCCACGAGCATCAACTGGTGGTGGGTGAGCTGACCGCCGAGCAGCTGAAGATCAAGGTCGGCACGGAGGACCGGTCCCAGCCGCTGTCGATCGAAGGCCAGGACGCCTCCACGGGCAAGCCCCGGGTGGTCGACGTACGGCTCGACGAGCTGGCCGGGGCCATGAGCCCGGTGGTCGACGACATCGTCCAGACGCTGGCCGCCTGCCTGGAGGACATCCCGGCGCAGAGCGCCAACGACGTGATGTCCGAGGGCCTCATCGCCGTGGGCGGTGGGTCGCTGCTGGCCGGGTTCCCCAAGACCCTGGAGGACGCCTTCGGGTTCGAGCCGCTCATGGCCGACCGGCCCCTCACCTGCGTGGCCGAAGGCGGGGCCCGCTGCCTGGCCGACCCCGAGCTGCTGGCCGCCTGCACCACGCCGCACTAGGGAGCGGCCGTCACCTCGGCTCGGTGATCGAGGAAGTACTGCAGGGCGTGGCGGGCCACCGGACCCGCCGTCTTCGAGCCTGAGCCCCCGCCCCGCACGAAGGCCACCACCACCACGGCCGGGTCCTCGGCCGGGGAGGCGGCCATGATCCAGGCGTCGGTGTCGCCGTTGGGGGCGGCGGGATCCTGCGCCGTCCCCGTCTTGGCCATGGCCGACGCCGGCAGCTTGTCCAGCACGCGGGCCGTCCCGGCCACCACCGCCTCGCGCATCCCCTGGCGGATGGGGTCGAGTCCGGCGGCGAAGGGCAGGTCGGTGGGCGCCGGTGTGGGGACCGGCGTGGTGTTGCCGTGGGCGTCGGCGAAGCTGAGGCCGAGCCGGGGGGTCACGAGCCGGCCGGTGGCGATGGCTCCCATCCAGCGGGCCGTCTGCAGGGGCGTGGCCGTGATGTTGCCCTGGCCGATCCCGAGGACGATGGTCGCCGCCGGGTACCAGGGCTTCCCGGCTTTGCGGGCGGTGTCGGGCGTGCCCAGGAAGCCGGCGCTCTCCCCGCCCAGATCGATCCCGGTGGGCTGGCCGACGCCCAGGGCCGTCCCGACCTCGTGGATGCGCTCGGGGCCGAGCATCTCCGCCAGCTTGTAGAAGTAGACGTCGTTCGACCAGGCCAGGGCCTGGCTCAGGTTCTGGGGACCCATGGGCTTCCAGTTCCCGAACGTGTGCCCGGCGGAGGTGTAGTGGGCGCCGGTGGGGATGACCGTCTCCGGCGCCAGCGCCACCGGGCCGGCAAGGTTGGCGGCGGCCACCACGGCCTTGAACGTCGATCCCGGCGGGGCCGACACCTGGGTGACGTGCTCCAGGGTGGGATGGCCCGGCGCCGCCTTGGCCTGGCGCAGGGCGGCGGCATCCACCGGCGGGCCATAGACGTTGTTGTCCTGAGCGGGGAGGCTGGTCATGGCCAGCACCTGGCCGGACTTGGGGTCCATGGCCACGGCGGCGGCGAGGTCGCCGCCCGAGCTGCCCAGGGCGCCGGCCAGGGCGTCGTTCAACTGCTGCTGGAGCCCGAGGTCGACGGCCAGCCGCAGGTCGAGCCCGGGTTCCGGATCCCGGTGGCGTCCCACGGCCACGGGACGGCCGGGTGGGTCCACCAGGAAGCACTGCTCGCCGGGCACACCCCGCAGAACGGCGTCGTAGCGCTGCTCGATCCCGGCCCGGCCCACGCGCTCGCCCGAGGGCAGGCCGGGCCAGCGCTCGTGGTCCTCGGGGGTGTCGGCGCCGACGAACCCGAGGAGGGGGCCCAGGAGTGCGCCGGCGGGGTACGTCCGCTTCACAGAAGGGAGCAGGACGACGCCCGGCAGGCCGGCGGCCCGGACCTGCTCGGCGGTGGGGGCGTCGACCTCCGCCAGCTTGACCGCCATCTGCTCCGAGCCCTTGAGCGCCTTGCGCACCTCCGCCGGCGGGCGCCCGAGCAGGCCGGCCAGCCGGGCCATCTCGGCCGGATGACGGCGCAGGACGTTGGGGGCGGCGGCGACATGGGTGCCGATGATGTTGTTGACCAGCGGCGTCCCGTGGCGGTCGGTGACGATCCCCCGGGGGGCGGGGATGCGCAGGCAACGGGTCATCTGGGTCTGGCCCGCCTGGCGCAGCGACTCCCCCCGGGCCGTCTGGAGGTGGCGGCCGTAGACGCCGCAGGCGATGAGCACGCCGCTGAGCACCAGGGCGACGCGCTGGAGGCCCCGGGGATAGAAGGTGGCCTGCACCCAGCGCGGCGGCGCCCACAGCCGGCGCTCGGCCCCGTCCCGCCGGGTGCCGAGCACCACCCCGAACCCGGCCTGGTAGGCGATGGCGGCCGTCCCGCCGTAGCTGAGGAGGGGGAAGGGGATCCCGGCGATGGGCAGCAGGCCGAGGTTGCCGGCCACCGAGACGACGACCTGGATGCCGAGCAGGGCGGCCAACCCCGCACCCACCAGCATCCCCAACCGGGTCCGCGAGGCGCGACTGGCCGACGCCATCCGCCACACCAGCAGCAGCGTGACCAGGGTGGCGGCAATTCCGGCCACCAGCCCGAACTGCTGGGTGAGGCTGGCGAACGCCAGGTCGCTGTGGTTCTCGGGCAGGTACTGGGAGGCCAGATGGTCGGCCGGATCCCCGAAGCGACCCGTCAGCCCGCCCGAGGCCAGAGCAATGTGGGCCTGCTGGAGCGTGTAGCTGGCGCCGTCGTCGCCCGTCCCGCTGAAGAACCCCTGGAGCCGCTCCAGCTGGTAGGAGTGCAGCAGGGGGATGGCCAGCGGGATGGCCAGGGCCACGGCCACCACCGGGGGCAGCAGGTAGCGCCAGGGGATGCGCCCGAACAGGAGCATGGCGCCGGTGAGGGCGACGAGCAGGAGAGCGGTGCTGAGATCGGGCTGGATGACGGTGAACCCGATGGGCACGGCCGCCAGCCCCAGCGCCCGGAGCATCCGCCGCCCCGGCGGGTCGTCGGAGGCGAGGATATTGGCCAGCACCAGAAGCAGGCCGAGCTTGGCGAACTCGGACGGCTGGAGGCTGAAGCCGCCGAAGCCCAGCCAGCGCCGGGCCCCCTTGGCCTCCACCCCGCCCACCAGCACGAGCAGCAGGAGCAGGATCGACATCCCGTAGCAGGCCCAGCCCAGCGCAGCCAGGCGTTCGGTGCGCACACCCCGGACACGCCGCAACAGAAGGAGGAGCACCAACCCGGGGGCGACGACCGTCAGCTGACGGGCCGCCACCGGCCACCCACCCACGGCGTACATGTTGAGCGCCCCCAGCGCCACCAGCGCCACGGCACCGACGAGGGCGGCGGTATCGAACACGTGGCCGAGGATGTCCCGCGGGCGCGGACGCGCCGGTGTGCTGGGTCGGGGCCCTCCCTTCTCGATTCCCAGCATTCCCCCGCCCCCCTCAGCAGGTGTCCCCGGCCCGGGGCAGCTCCATGGGCCGGCCGGCGGCGCGCGCCGGTTGGGTCACGACGGGGATGACGGCCAGCGCCTCCCCGGCGGGTAGGTCGAGCGGGAAGGTCTGCACCAGCCGGTCCTGGCCGGGCGGGACCGACGCCGGCCCACCCGCTCGGCGCTGCCGGACGCTCCCGCAGCGATCCACGACCTCGAGGACCCAGCTCACGGGAAGGGGCTGGCGCGTCGGGCTCAGCCCCACCTGGAGCAGGACCGTGCACGCCGCCCCGGCCTTGCAGGTGTCGAGCGGCCGGAGCTCGACCTGGTTGACGGCGCCGGCCGCCGGCGGGGCCACGACCGGGAGCGGACTCAGGGGGCGGGGCTCGGCTGCCCGGGCCGCCGACTGGTGGGTGAGGAGCAACTGGACGTTCTGCTCGATCTTGTCGCCGAACAACACGAGCTCGACGACGAGGACGGCAGACAGGATCCCGAGCAGCGCCGCCACCTTGGCCCGGGGTCGGGGCGTTTCCTCGGCTGCTGCCACCCGCGGCCGAAAGCGACGCACGGGCATCTGGACCTCCCTTGCCAGGTGGGCGACCGCCCAGTGCCGAGAGGCGGGCCGGCGAACACGAGGACACTGGATGGATACCCGGCGGCGCCCCGGCGAGAACCTGATGTGGCCGCCGTGCGCCTTCCGGGGGCGGAGCGTGGCCGGGCGCCCGCGCCGGCCGGAGGTCTAGGCGAACTGCGGGCGGAGGGCCAGCACCCGGTCGGCGTAGGCCACGGCTTCGTCGTAGGGACCGTTCCGCAGGAGCGCCGTGAGGCCCTGGTTGTAGGCGATGAGGGCCATCCGCAGGTCGCCCGACGTCCGGTTCAGCAGGTGCTGCATGAACCGGGCCGACATGCGGGCGTTGGCCAGGGGGTCGCGCGGGTCGAGGGTGTGGTCGAGCTTGAGGAGCCGGCGGGAGATGAAATCGACGCTGGCCGGGGTGAGCTGGAGCACCCCGATGGCCTGGGCATGCGACACGGCGTCGGTCCGCCAGCTCGACTCCGCCCAGGCCTGAGCCAGGACCAGGTCGGCGGGAAGGCCGTACTCCTGGGCGACCTGCACCAGGAGCGGCCGGAGCGGCAGCCGCTCGGCGGGGATGGGCATGCCGTCAACCTGCGGTACCGGCGAAGGGGCGGGGGCGGGCGGGGCGGGCGACGCGACCGGAGCCGCCTCGGGGAGGACGCCCGGCGTGGCCGCCATCGAGGTGGCAACGGCGATGGCCCTGTCGCCCTCAGCCAGGGTCGGCGACATCGCCATTCCCGCCCGCAGTATCAACCCGAACAGCACGAAAACGATCGTTCGGCGCGCCGTGAACACGCGTCGAGGCATGAAAAGGACCCTCCTCAGGTACTACCCCGCCCACAAGGCGCCCGCGTGGGGTAGTGAAACTGGCGCGCTCTCTCTCGCTCATTACTCTTGCGGCAAAGTACTGATGGTGCAAGGGGTTTCGGGCGCGCGGCGTGAGGTCTTTAATCAGGAATTGCGGCGGAATCGGGCGGGGGAAATTTCTGGAATGCCATTCATGTATTTCCAGCTTTCACCAAGAACAGATTCCAGAAATATCCAATGACCGCTGACCTGCGGATTTACCGGTCTCCGGCACGGTCAACGGACGGTGACGAGATCATCGGTGCGAATCGTCCCCGGCGCCTCGACCACGGCGTAGGCGCCGCAGCACGGGAACCGGCCCTCCCCGGCCACGACCAGGCGGTTGTGCCGGGTCAGGGTGCGCAGGACCTCCGGGTCCCGGGGCAGATCCTCCTGGGCCAGCGTGGTCATCACGCAGCGGGGATCGGGCATGGCCACGCTCAGTCGTACGGCGCCGCCGATCTCGAGGAGGTGTCCGACCCAGCCGTTCTCGACGAAGCCGGCCGCGCCCGTGCGGACGACCACGTTCATGCGGAAGCGACGCTCGTCGAAGCGGCTCTCCGGGCGCAGCCCGTTCAGTTCGTCCAGGGTTGACGTCGTGAGAACCGACAAGGGGAACAGGTCGACGAACGCCTCGGCGGGGTCGGCGGAGGCCAGGTGCACGTCGCGCCCGAACCAGCGCGACAGGGTGACGTCGGCATCGCTGTCGTCGCTCGCCAACGACACCCCGTCGGGCAGGATGATCCGCACCGGCGGGACCGGGCGCCCCGCCCGCGGCGGCTCCACGAAGGCGGCCCGGCAGGCGAAAAGATCAGGGAAGTCCTTCACGCGCTTGGCGCTCACGACCTTGCCGGTCGCCGTCTCCACCAGGGCGTAGGCGCGATCTCCCACCAGCCCTCCGTGGGTGACGTCCGCCTCCTCGACGCCTTCGCCCAGCATCGACTTCACCGGGAACCGCCACAGGGCGGCGACGCGTCCGGCCGGCTCCTCGGGGTTCATGGCCTCATTCTGCTTGGGTAGGGTCTCCCGGGTGCCGTCCGGCCCCGACGCGCGACCCGAGGTCTCCCTCCCGCTGCGGGTGGCGGTCATGGGCGGGTCGCTGGGGGGCCTGACCGCCGGGCTCGTGCTGCGCGACCTCGGCTGTGACGTCCACGTCTTCGAGCGATCGAGCTCACCGCTCCAGGAACGGGGCGCGGGGATCTGCATCCTCGACATCACCATCCGGTGGCTGGCGGAGCACGACGCCGTGGATCCGGCGGAGATCTGCACCCCCACGGCCTTCGTCCGCTATCTCCATCCCGACGGGTCGGTGCACTACGAGGAGCCGCGCCGCTACCGCTTCTCGTCCTGGAACAGCATCTACCGCACCCTGGGAGCAGCGCTGGGCGAGGAGCGCTACCACCTCTCCGGCGAGATCTCCGGCTTCGAACAGGACGCCGACGGGGTGACCGTCCGCTTCGCCGGCGGCACCGAGGGGCGCTTCGACCTCCTGGTGTGCGCCGACGGCATCGCCTCCACCGCCCGGTCGCAGCTGTGCCCGGGGATCGAGCCCCGGTACGCCGGCTACGTGGCCTGGCGGGGCACCGTGCCCGAGAAGAACCTGTCCGGGGTCACGTCGGGCCGGCTGGCCGACGCCATCACCTACCAGCTCGTCCCCGCCAGCCACATCCTCGTCTACCCCATCCCCTCGGTGGCCGGGTCGGTGGCGCCGGGGCAGCGGCGGATGAACTTCGTGTGGTACCGCAACGTGGCCGAAGGTGGCGAGCTCGACCGGTTCCTCACCGACCGCCACGGGGAGCCCCGGGCCACGTCGCTCCCCCCGGGGGCGGCCCGGGATGGATGCGTCGACGAGATCCGGAGCTACGCCGCCGAGTATCTCGCTCCCCCCATCGCCGAGGTGGTGGCCCGCACCACCCAGCCCTTCGTCCAGGTCATCCTCGACCTGGAGGTGCCGGCCATGGCCTTCGGCCGGGTCTGCCTCCTGGGCGACGCCGCCTTCTCCGCCCGTCCCCACGCCGCCGCCGGCTCAGCCAAGGCGGCGGCCGACGCCAGGGCCCTGGCCGAGGCGCTGGCGGAGACGGACGGCGATGTCGCCAAGGCCCTCGAGCGCTGGGAGCCGTCGCAGCTGGAGCTGGGCCGAAACCTGGTGGCGCGGGCCCGGGACATCGGCCGCCGATCCCAGTTCGACGGTACGTGGGTACCCGGCGACCCCTCGCTCGTCTTCGGCCTCTACGGCCCCGGTCGGTAGCGCCTCTGGCGTTTCTCTATGTGTCGCAGGGGTACGCCATAGAGAAAGAAGACGATCTTGAGGAGCGGTTCAAATGTCGAGAACCAGCGATTCAATGCCAGAGAATACGGTGCCCGACACCGCCTCCCGCAGCGGCTACGACAGCACCGCAGAGATGGC
>JBIOYN010000462.1:0-16720 GCA_044870155.1 Acidimicrobiia bacterium
CTGGACCTTCCGCTCGGCCCCCAAGGTGGCGGGTGGACGGACCGTCTCCTACGCCGCCACCCTCGATCGGGTGCGCCCGCTCCTGCGCCGCGTCCCGGTGACGCGCATCGCCGATCTCACCCCGCTGGACGTCGTCGGACTGCCCGTCTTCGCCGCATGCACCCCGCTCGCCACCGATCTCGCCGTCCACCTGGGCAAAGGCACTGGGCCCGATGCCGCCCGGCTCAGCGCCATCATGGAGGCAATCGAGCGCGCCTCCGCCGAGTCCGTCACCCAGGAGCGCACGGTCCGGGCCAGCTTCGAGGACATGTGCCGCCGCCCGCTCGGCCGCGTGGTGGTCGACCCGTCGGTGTGCACGCTGCCCCCGGGCACCCGCTACCGCCCAGACCGGGTGATCGGCTGGGTGGCCGGGCACGACCTGCTCCGGGACGAACCCGTGTGGCTGGCCCGCGACCTGGCCGTCAACCCACCGGGGGAAGGGGTTCTGCTCGACATCGACACCAACGGCCTGGCGTCCGGCAACACGCACCTGGAGGCCGTCGTCCATGCCATCTGCGAAGTCATCGAGCGCGACAGCATCAGCCAAGTGGAGTTCTGCGCCCTCTTCGGCGACGGCCACGACCGGACGGTGCCGGTTCGGACCGTCGATCCGGCCTCGCTGCCGCCGCTTGCCGGAGCCGCGGCCCAGCGCCTGCAGGCCGCCGGACACCACGTCGTCCTGCTCGACATCACCGGTGACGTGGGGGTGGCAACGTTCGCCGCCTACGTCATCGACCCGGGATTCCCCTCGCCCACCGGGACCGTGCCGCTGGTTTTCCTGGGCCTGGGCACCCACCCCGACGCCTCGGCGGCGGCCGTGCGGGCACTGGTGGAAGCCAACCAGGCCCGGCTGGCCCGCATCCAGGGCGCCCGGGACTCCTACAACACGGGACGGGCCCGGTTGCGAACGGCCACCCTGCTCGACCTCCTGTCCCGGCTGGCGGCCGCGCCACCCGTCGATTTCGCCGCCGTGGTCAGCGAGCCTCGCACCGACGTCCTGGATGACCTGACGCTGCTCCTGGGCCGACTGCGGCAGGCGGGGGCGGAGCGCTGTGTGGTCGTTGACCTTACCCGAGCCGACCTCGGGGTCCCGGTGGTGCGGGTGCGGATTCCCGGCCTGTCGCAGTTCATCGTGGACATGCGCCGGGTGGACGCCCGCTGCTGGCGGTGGCTGCTGTGAGCCCGCCGGGCGCCGGCGACAGGACGGCCGTGGTGGCCTTCGTGGGCCCGTCGCTTCCGACGGCCGAGGCGGCGACGCTCCTGCCTGCCGCCCGCATCGAACCACCGGCCCGCCGGGGCGACCTGTACCGGGCCCGCAACCGGGGTGCGTCGGTGCTCGTGGTGGTGGACGGCCAGTTCCTGCAGGAGGACGCCCTCCCACCCCGGGAGGTCATCGACGTGGCCGGAGACGGTGCCCTGGTCTACGGCGCCGCCAGCATCGGCGCCCTGCGGGCCGCCGAGTGCGGCCCCGTGGGCGTCAGGGGTGTGGGGTTGATCTTCCGCCTCTTCCGGGCCGGCGTCCTCGAATCCGACGACGAGGTGGCCGTGGCCACCGACCGCGACCAGGGCTTCCGCGCCATCTCGGTGGCCCTGGTCAACGTCCGCTACGCCGCCACCCGGGCCGTGCGGGCCGGCCTCCTGGACCGGGCGACGGCGGCCGGGATCATCGAGTGCGCTCGGCGCCTGTTCTATCCCGACCGCACCTGGACCCGGATCCTCGACAGGGCCGGCTGCGCCGACCGTCCGGGGCTGGTCGAGTTCTGTACCGGCATCGACCTCAAGGCCGACGACACCCGCAAGGTGCTGCTGGTCGCCGGCAGATCCGAAAGCGGCGGCACCGGGAGCCGCCGGCCCGGGTCCGCCCCCTTGGACGAGAAGGAACGCCAGCGTCTCCCCGACGCCCTCATGGGCCGGTCGCCCGGCGATTGCGCCCCGGGCCTGGCCCGGTGGATGGTGGGCGCCGGCCGGTGCCCCCGGGAACGGCCGCCGGTGGCCATGACGCCTGCCGGCGCCTGGGCCGCCGTCAAGGCCGACGACCCCGCCTTCGCCCGGTGGCTGTGGAACCGGTTGGAGGCGCGCGGCGACCTCGAGGCCGAGCTCATGCGGTGGTACGCGGTGGACGAGGCCGCCGCCCAGTTCCAGCGCCGGGGGTTGCGGGTCCGGGCCGTGGATCGCTATCTGGCCGAGGCCGAGATCGCCGCCCGGTACCTGTGCGCCTCCTGGGACGAGCTGGAGCGGCGGGCCGACGAGCTCGGGGTCCCGTGGGGGTGGCTCGACGAGGCCGCCGAGCGCCTGGCCCGGGCCAAGGGGGTCCGCGCCGCGCTGATGAACCCGCCGTCGCTTCCGGTCATGGACTCGCGGCCCGGCTGAGTGCGGTCCGGGCCCGGGCGGTGAGCACCGGCATCCCGAGCGCCGTGGCCAGCCCGAGCGCCTGGCGGGCCAGGCCGGCGGCTCGCCAACCGCCGGACGGGTGGCCGGCGGCGACCAGAACCCGGGCGTATTCGCACTGCGTGCGGGCCATGAGCGGGCGGGCGTCCAGCCGGCGGTTCAGGGCGAGAGCGGCCTCGAAGTGGGCTGCGGCGACGTCGAATCGCTCTTCCAGGGCGGCCAGCTGACCCAGGTAGTGGTCGATGGCACCGCGGCAGGCAAACCCCCGGTCGGGTACCAGGACCCGCCCGGCGTAGGGCCGCAGCAGCTCGTAGAGGACGGGCGCCCGCCCGGCGTCGCCCAGCTCGGCGCAGGTGGCGGCCAGAATCACCAGGCAGGGGAGCCAGGGCACATCGCGCAGCATCCCGGGCAGAGCCACGTCCACGACGGCCTCGAATTCGTCTCGGGCCTCGTCGCCTGCCCCGCCGAGGGCGGCCATGAGTGCCCAGGGGCTCCGCCACGCCGGGGCAACAGATTCGGGCACCGCCTCGGCCATCCGGCCGACGGCGTCGCGCACCGGGGAGAGCTCATCAACCCGCTCAGCGTCCATGAGGAGCCAGGCCCGCTGCACGATGTACACCATCTCGGCCGCGGGATCGCGGGCCTGTTGCCCGATGGTGTAGGCCTCCTCGGCCTCGTGCTCCGCCTCGTCGAACCGGCCCTCGAGAGTGGCCATCGTCGCCCGCCACATGGCGGAGTCCCGGAGGTGGAGCGGCTGGCGCAGCGACCGGGCCAGCTCGGCGTGGGCGGCGAGGTCGGCGACGGCACCGGCGCGATCGCCAGTCTCAAGGCGGTCGACGAAACGCCACCCATGGCCATGGAGGGCGAGCTCCGGCTCGGCCGCCTCCTCCGCCAGGCGGACGAGCTCATCAGCCACCTGCTGACGCTCGGCCATGCCGTCGGGGCCGGAGAGGGCGACGTGACGGGCCCGGAGCACGGCGGCCAGCGCGGCGGGGTCGTCCGCCTGCCTGGCCGCTTCCACCGCCTGGCGGGAGAGTTCGAGCCGTCGCTCGGGGTCGGAGTAGTACAGGGCCTGGCCGAGTCGGGCCAGCAGGCACGCCCGCAATTCCCCGTGGCCTCCTCCCAGGCCTTCCAGCGCGGTCTCCAGCAGGTCGACCAGCTCGGGGTCGGTTCCCCACACGGCCGAGACCTCACCCACGCCCAGGACGGCGCGCGCCATCCTCTCGGGCCGCTCGGCCCCCTGCGCCTCCCGGGCCACGGCCAGGAAGCCCTCCCGGGCGTGTTCGATCTCCCCCGCCCGGCGCCAGGCTTCGGCCCGGGCCATGAGGAGCGCCGCCCGGCGCACCGGATCAAGCACGGCAGCCGAGGCCAGGGCGTCCAACGCCAGGGTGTAGTAGCCCGCCGCCTGCTCGTAGGCCAAACGCTCACCGGCCTGGTCGCCGGCCCGGGCCGCGTACGTCACCGTCCGGGCCGGGTCGCCGGCGGTCCCGGCGGCGCTGAAGTGATAAGCGAGGTCGGGCACATCGTCCTCCCGGCCTCTGGCTTCCAGGCCCTTTGCCACCCGGAGGTGCCAGCGGGCCCGCCGTCGGGCGGACAGGGCGTCGTACAGCGTGTTGCGGAGCAGGGAGTGGCCGAAGACATAGCGGTCGGGGCGGAAGGGCACCAGCGGTGCCACCAGCCGGGCCTCCTCGGCTCGTTCCAGCGCGTCCAGGACGGCGTCCGCGCCTGCCGGGCTCGCGCTCGCCAGCAGGCTCACGTCGAACTCGCGACCGATGACGGCCGCCAGCCCCAGCACATCTCGGACAGCGTCAGGCAGGCGGAAGAGGCGCCGGCTCACCACTTCCCGCACTCCTGCCGGAGTGCCCAGCTCGGCGAGCAGCTGATCGGCGGCCACGGGCCCCACCCGGCGCAGGACGGCCCCGGAATCGGCCAGGTGGCGCATGACCTCGCCCACGAAGAAGGGGTTGCCCTCCGTCTGCGTGTGGATCGCCCTGGCCAGCGTGTCGCCCAGGGCATCGAGGACCTCGCCCGTCGTGCCTTCCAGGAGCTCGCCGACCGCGCCTTCGTCGAGGCCGGACAGGCGGAGACGCTCGGCCCCGGGCTCCTGCCACAGGTCGGCGAGCACCGTGGCCAGAGGCGCGGCGGGGGTGACCTCGGTGTCCCGGTAGGCGGCGATGACGAGCAGCGGGCCCATGTCGTGGTGGCGCACGACGTGGCGGAGCAGGGCGAGGTCGGGCGGAGTCGCCCAGTGGAGGTCGTCGAGGACGAGGAGAACGGGCGCCGTGGCCGACAGATTGGCGAACAGGCCGGCCACCGCTTCGAACAGCCGGTAGCGCTCGGTCTCCGGCTCGGCCCGCAGCGGCTCCGGAAGCCCCGGCAGGCGCTCGGCGAGCGTGGGCAGGACGCGTACCAGCTCACCGCCCAGTGGTCCGACCAGCTTGCGCAGGTCCTCCGCCCGGCAGGCGGCGGCGTACGCCCCCAGCGCCCCGCCGAAGGCCTGGTAGGGGAACCCCAGCCCTTCCTCGCACCCGCCGTAGAGGACCACCGCGCCCTCGTCCTGGGCGCCCCGGGCGAACTGCGACACCAGGCGTGTCTTGCCGATGCCCGGTTCCCCGGTGACGAGGGCCACCCGGCGGCCCCCCTCCATGGCGTCCTTCCACATCTCCCGGAGGCGGTCGCACTCCTTGGCCCGTCCGACGAAGGGGGACGCCCAGGGATACTCGAGCCCGGCCGGGAGCGGCGGCCCCACGCCGCCCTCCGGCTCCCACTCCACCACCACGCTGGCGACCGGGGCGGGCAGGTCCTGGAGGTGGTGAGTGGCGCCGGCCACGAAGCGCGGCCCGCCCCCGGCGACGGCGCTCACAAGCTCCGAGGCCAGGATCTGGCCGCCCGCGGCCGCCCCGCACAGCCCCGCCGCTTCCACCACCGGGGTCCCGAAGCAGTCCGTGTCCTCGAGAACGACGTCGCCGCAGGCAAGGCCCATGCCGACCTCGAGCGCCGCTTCCTCGCCGTCCCAACGGTTGTGGCGGGCCACGCCGCGCTGGGCGGTCGCCGCCGCGTCGACGGCGTCCGAGGCAGAGCGGAAGACGGCCATGACGCCGTCGCCCAGGGTCTTCACGACCCTTCCTTGACAGAGTTCCACGGCCCGGAAGACGAGGCGGTCATGAACAGCGCGGCGCCGCTCGGCAGTCTCGTCGTCCCGGCCGGGTCGGGGGTCCATCCAGTCGATGATCCTGGTGAAGAGCACCGTCACGGTCACCGGGCGCCTCACCCCCCCGCACCCCATCGCCGCATCCTACGATGTCGCTCTCGATGCGGAATGGAGGATGCCCAGCCGGGGGAAGCTGGTAGCCCGTCCGCCAGCAGGTCCTCGCCCACATCTGCGGACGACCCGGGACGGCCGACGGCGGTTGGGCGGCCTGGAACGGCGGCCTGGACACCGCCACGACGACAGCACCCGTCCGAGCATGGACCCCGACCAGCACCACCCGTGTCGTGCACGCCCTCGGCGCTCACGATCGTGGCCGGTGGGACCAAGCCTGCCACCGTGTCGGGCCGAGTCCGTCGCGGAGGGGCCGTCAGGAGACGGCGGCGGCGGGTTCCTCCCAGCCGATGCGGGGCGCGTCGGACCACAGGCGCTCGAGGTCGTAGTAGGCCCGGGTCTCGGTGTTGAAGACGTGGACCACGAAATCGCCATAGTCGAGGAGCACCCAGGTGGCATCGGAGAGCCCTTCGACCTGGACGGGCTTGGAGCCCGACTGCTCCTTCAGCTGGCGCTCGACCTCTTCGGCGATGGTCTTGACCTGGCGGACGTTGTTGCCGCTGGTGATGACGAAGGCATCGGTGATCCCGATGATCTCCCCGACGTCGAGCACGATGGTGTCAGCTGCGTTCTTGGTGGCCGCCGCCCGGGCGGCGGCGATGCTACGGGCGCGTGCGTCGTTCGTCGGACTCCTCCTTGGGTTCGGAATGGGGCCACAGGGCCGCCGACCGGCGGGCTGCAGGGAAAAGGGGTCTCGTGCCCAGCGCCGCTGTCATCCCCGCCCGACCGCCGTCATTGCCCTCAATTGTAGAGGTTCCGTTCCCGGATGACGCGGACGACGCCCGGGGGGACGAGCCCGTCGAGCGGCCACCCCCGGGCGGCCCGGGCCCGCAGGTCGGTCGACGACACTTCGAGGTGGGGAATGGCCACGTGCTCGACACGCCAGGGCGCCGGGAAGGACAGGCCGCCGGCCCCGGCCCGCTCCACCACCACCAGTGTGGCCAGCTTCGGGATCCGCTCCACGCCGGTCCAGGTATGCAGCGTGGCGGCCACGTCCGCCCCCACCACCAGGAACAGCTCCCGGTCCGGATCCGACAGTGCCTCGAGGGTGTCGGCCGTGTACGACGGCCCGGTGCGCTCGACCTCGACGGCGCACGCCTCGAGGCCCTCGATCCCCTCGATGGCCGCCTTCACCATGGCCAGGCGGTCGGCCGCCGGCGCCTCCACCACACCCCGCTTCTGCCAGGGATCGCCGGCGGGGACCAACAGCATCCGGTCCAGAGCCAGGGCTCGACGGACCTCCACCGCCGCCACCACGTGGGCGACGTGGATCGGATCGAACGTGCCCCCGAAGACCCCGACCAATTCAGGCATCCAAGTGAGTGTACGGACGATGACCTACTAGCCTCCCCCCCGTGAACGGTCCACGGGCGCACGTGCTCGTGCGGGTGTGGCTCCCCGACCGGCCGGGTGCCCTGGGTCAGGTTGCTTCCAGGATCGGCGCGGTACGGGGCGACATCGTCGGCGTCGACGTCCTCGAGTGCGACGGCGGCGTTGCCATCGACGAGTTCGCCGTCAACCTGGCCGATGCCGACCTTGTTCCCATGCTGGTGCGGGAGATCGAAGAGGTCGACGGTGCCTCCATCGAGGAGGTCAGGGTGGTCGGGCATTTCCCCGACCCCCGCCTCGACGCCCTGCAGTCGGCCACCAAGCTGTGCCAGGCCAGCAGCGCCGGCGAGCTGCACCGGGCCCTGTCGTCGCAGGTGTGTGCCGAGTTCCTGGCCGACTGGACGGCCCTCATCCTCGAGGTGGGCACCGGGGACACGGCCAAGGTGCTGGCCACCGCCGGGGGGGCCGCCCCCGACGCCGAGATGCTCACCGCCCTGGCCCTGGGCCTGGCCGCCTCACCGCTGGTGGCCAGCGGCGCCGCCGGCCCCGAAGACCTGGCCGCCGCTCCCCTCGAGAGTCACGGTGCCACCCTGCTCGTGAGCCGCTCCGGCTACCCCATCCGCCTGCGCGAGCGCGGCCAGCTCATCGCCCTGGCCCGCATCGCCGACCGCCTCTGGGAGCTCCTGGAAGGCTGACCGGGCGGCGGCGCCTTCAGTGGCGCGGCCGGCCCTTGGCCCGCTGGACGTCGCGGTACGTCTTCGAGGCCTGGCGCTCGCCCGCCCGGCGCTCGTGCTCGGTCCGGCGGCCCTCCCGATGGTCCAACTCGCGGCGCAGCTTGACGTAGCTGGCCAGGCGGCGCTCCGGGAGGCGCCCGTCGGCGACCGCCGCAGCCACGGCACAGCCCGGCTCACCCTGGTGGGCACAGTCACGGAACCGGCAATCCCCGGCCAGCGCCTCGACGTCGGCGAAGGCGGCCGACAGGCCCTCCTCCCCCGACCACAAGCCGAGCTGGCGGAGGCCTGGAGTATCGATCAGCACACCCCCGCCGGGCAGCACGATCAGCTGACGGGCGGTGGTGGTGTGGCGGCCCTTGGCGTCGCCGAAGCGCACCGCGCCGGTGGCCAGGACCTCCTCGCCGGCCAGGGCGTTCACGAGGGTCGACTTCCCCGCCCCGGACTCGCCCAGCAGGGTGGCGGTGCGCCCACCCTCCAGGCGGGCGGCGAGGCCGTCGAGGCCGAGGCCGGTGAAGGCCGAGGTGAGGTGGACCTCGGCGCCGGGACAGGACGCGGCCGCCTCGGCGGCCGCCGCTGCCATGTCCTCGACGAGGTCGGCCTTGCTCAGCACCAGGACCGGTTCGGCGCCGCTCTCCCAGGCGAGAACCACGCTCCGCTCGATCCGGCCCGGTCGCAGGGGCCGGTCCAGACCGCAGATCACGAAGACGAGATCGACGTTGGCGGCCAGGACCTGGGGCCCCCGGCCCTCGTCGGAATCGGCCCGGGTGATCGCCGTCCGCCGGGGGGCGACGGCCGAGACGACCCAGCCGTCGCCGTCACGTTCCAGGGTGACGAAGTCCCCCGTCGCCAGGTGCATACCGCGCGGCAGCCGCGTCATGACCTCGCCATCGGCCGTGAGCACGGCCGCCGCGCTCCGGTCGACTCTCGACACCCGGGCGGGCAAGGACATGCCATGAAGGTACCGGCCAGGCGGGCTCAAGCGCCTGCGGATTGGGGCCGGCGCCCATCTGGGCGCAGAAATTCCAACCCATTGGAAATTCTGCGCCGAGATCCTGCCGTACAGTCATGGCTCGATGCACCGGCCCCTCTTCATCGCTCTGCTTCTCGGCCTCCTGCTCACCGCCCTCAGCGCCCTGGCCGACGCCCCCGTGGCCCTGGCCAGCCTGCTCGCCGCCTTCCTCCTGGGCGTGGCCTTCCCCGACGACGCCGTGCTCGCCGGGGGCGCCGTCATGGTCCCCCAGGTCCTGGGCGCGGTCGTGATCGGCGTCGGAGAGTCGATCGGCCTCATCGTGGTGGCGCTGCTGGCGGGCGCCGTGGCGGTCGGGTTCTCAGCCGCCCTCGCCTTCGCCGGCGCCCTCGTCCGCCGGAGCGTCGGGGGAGCCCGGCGGGCCAAGGGGTAGCTCGACGCCGCAGCGCCAGCATGTCCGGCGCCGGCGGTCCTCGATCACCGCCCCGCACTCGGGGCAGAGCAGATGCGCCCAGCAGGCCGGATCGCTCCCTTCGCTCACCGGTCGATGACGGCTTCCACGAAGCGTTCCAGCTGGCGCAGGTTGCGGCACTCGTAGATGCCGTCACAGTGGCGGGCGTAGGTGGAGATGACCGAGTCGCCCGTGTCCCAGTAGGCCCGGGGCTCAGGATCGAGCCAGTACAGGTGGCGGGCCCGCCGGCGCAGGTCGCCGAGCACCCAGTCGCCGGTGGCGTGGTAGTTGTTGCGGGCGTCACCCAGGATGATGACCGACGTCTTGGGGGTCACGTCGCTGCCGAAGCGGTCGTGGAAGACCTCGAAGGCGTGGCCGTAGTCGGAGTGGCCGTCCACCCACACCACGTCGGCCTCGGTGTTGATGCGGCGCACGGCGTCGGAGAAGTCGGCGTTGCCCTCGAAGAAGCGGGTCACCTCGTCGAGGCCGTCGATGAAGCAGAAGCTGCGCACCCGGGAGAACTGCGACGCCAGGGCGTGCACCAGCTGGAGGGTGAAGCGGGCGAAGCTGGCCACCGAGCCGGAGATGTCGGCCACCACCATGATCTCGGGCTTGGACGGGTGGGGCTTGCGGAACCGGGGTTCGGCCGGAACCCCGCCGTAGGCCAGCGAGTGGCGCACGGTGGAGCGGAAGTCGAGATGGCCCTGGCGGCGGTGCCGCCGGCGCATGGCCAGACGGGCGGCCAGGGCCCGGGCCAGGGGCCCGATGGCCCGCTGCAGGGCGGCCATCTCCTCCCGGCTGGCGTGCATGAAGTCGACGTCCTCGGGCAGCTTGGCCCGCAACGCCCGGGCCATGGCCTCGGGACCACGGTCGGCCACCAGCCGCCGGCGGATCTCGGCCTTGATCTCCTCCTTGAGACGCTGGATGCGGCGCTCCAGCTCCTCGCCGGCCAGGCGCTCGGCCAGGTCGTCGGAGAAGCCGCCCGAGGCCTGGCGCATCCGCTCCAGGAGCCGGTCAGCCAGGCCTTCGAGCTCGAGGGCCCGTAGGGTCCGGTACAGGTAGTAGGTGCCACCCACGGGGCGGCCCGGCTCCATCCCGGCGTGGCGCTCGACGGCCTGGGCGGCCAGGCGGCGCAGTATCTCGGGGTCGAGGAGGGCGGCCAGCAGCAGCGCCTCGAGCTCGTCGGCCTCGCCCCCCGCGCCCCCACCGGGGAAGGAGCCGGGCGACGGGATCCCCCGGCCGTCCGGCCCGGCGCCGTCCTCATCGCCGTCGTGGTCCCAGGGCTGGAGGGCGAAGTAGACGTCGAACAGGACATCGAAGACCTTGCGGTGGTCGGTCCGCTTGATGAGGGTGGCGCCCATGGCCGCCTTGAACGTGGCCCGGTCGCCCAGGGCCACGTGCTCGAGGGCCCGCATGGCGTCGAGGTTCTCGGTCATGGACACGGGCAGGCCGGCGGCCCGCAGCTCGTGCACGAAGCCGGAGATCAGCTCCAGCATCCGCCCCGGGGCAGGAACCTCGAGGGTCTCCCGATCCGTCATCAGACCTCGGCGACCTTGCCTTTGGGGACACCCCCGACCCCGGTCAGCTCCTTGCGGGCCTTCTCGATGTCGCGCTGGTACTTGAGGAGCACGTGGAGTGTGGCGCCGACGGCGGCGGTGTCCACCCGCTCGACACCCAGGTGCACGAGGGTGCGGGCCCAGTCGATGGTCTCGGAGATGGAGGGCGCCTTCTTCAGATCGAGGGCCCGGATGGAGCGCACCACGGCGGCGATCTGGTCGGCCAGGGTCTCGTCGATCCCCGGGACCCGGACCCGGACGATCTCCCGCTCCCGCTCCAGCGACGGGTAGTCGAGATGGAGGAACAGGCACCGGCGCTTGAGGGCCTCGGACAGCTCCCGGGTGTTGTTGGAGGTGAGCACCACCAGGGGTCGCTGGGTGCCGGTGATGGTTCCCAGCTCGGGCACCGAGACCTGGAAGTCGGAGAGGACCTCGAGGAGCAGCGCCTCGGTCTCGATCTCGACCCGGTCGACCTCGTCGATGAGCAGGACCACCGGCTCGGTGGCCCGCACCGCCTCCAACAGGGGGCGGGTGAGGAGGAAGGGCTCCGAGAAGATGTCGCTTTCGGTCTGCTCCCAGCTCGATTCGTGTTCCCGGTCGGCCTGGATCCGGAGCAGCTGCTTCTTGTAGTTCCATTCGTAGAGGGCCTTGGCCTCGTCGAGGCCCTCGTAGCACTGGAGCCGGATGAGCCGCGAGCCGGTGAGGGAGGCCAGGGCCTTGGCCAGCTCCGTCTTGCCCACGCCGGCGGGACCCTCCACCAGGATGGGCTTCTCCAGCCGGTCGGCCAGGAAGACGACTCCGCCGGTGCCCTCGTCAGCCAGGTAGTCCTGGGCGCGCAGGCCGTCGACCACCGCCCCCACGGAGGCGAAGCGCTCGGCCATCAGGTGCGCACCTGGCCGTCGCCCCACACCACGTACTTGTAGGTGGTGAGCTCGCGGAGCGCCATCGGCCCCCGGGCGTGGAGCTTCTGGGTGGAGATCCCGATCTCGGCCCCGAAGCCGAACTCCTCGCCGTCGGTGAAGCGGGTGGAGGCGTTGACCACCACGGTGCCGGCGTCGACGGCGTCGACGAAGCGCCGGGCGGCGGCCAGGTCGGCGGTGACGATGGCCTCGGTGTGGCCCGTCCCGTAGCGGTTGACGTGGTCTACTGCCGCCTCCAGGTCGGGGACCACCGCCACCGAGAGCTTGGCGGCCAGGAACTCCTTGGCGAAGTCCTCCTCGCTCGCCTCCCCCATGTTCGGCACCAGGCGCCGGGCGCCGGCGTTCCCGACCAGTTCGACGCCGGCCTCGGTGAGGGCGGCCGCCACCCGGGGCAGGAACTCCCCCGCCACCGCCTCATGGACGAGCAGGGACTCGGCGGCGTTGCACACCGAGTTGCGCTGGGTCTTGGCGTTCAGGGCGATGTCGTGAGCCATGTCGAGGTTGGCGGCGGCATCCACGTAGACGTGGCAGTTGCCGTCGCCGTCGATGACGTAGGGCACCTTGGCATTGTCGAGGATGGAGCGCACCAGGGCGGGGCCGCCCCGGGGGATGAGGCAGTCGACGTAGCCGGTGAGCTGCATGAGCTCGACGGCGGCCTCGTGGCTGACGTCCTCCACCAGGATGATGGCGTCCTCGGGGAGGCCGGCCTTCCCGGCACCCTCGCGCAGCAGCCCGGCGATGGCGATGTTGGAGCGCAGCGCGGTGGACGACCCCCGCAACAGGGCGGCGTTGCCGGCCTTGAGGCACAGGCCGGCGGCATCCGAGGTCACGTTGGGCCGGTTCTCGTAGATGATGGCCACCACGCCGAGGGGCACCCGGACCCGCTGGATCTCGAGGCCGTTGGGCCGGCGCCAGCCGTCGAGCACCTCCCCCACGGGGTCGGCCAGGCCCGCCACCTGGCGCAGGCCCGACGCCATCCCGGCGATGCGGGCCTCGGTGAGCCGCAGGCGGTCGAGGGGCCCGGGCTCCATTCCCCCGGCGGCGGCGGCCTCCACATCGGCGGCGTTGGCGGCGAGGATGTCCCCCGCCCGCTGGACGACAAGGTCGGCCCCCTGGTGCAGGGCGGCGTCCTTGGCGGCGGTGGAGGCGGTGGCCAGAATGCGGGAGGCGGCTTTGGCCCGCCGTCCCAGGTCGGCGACGGTCATAGCCAGCGAGTCTACTCTTGACCGGTCGGTCTAGTTCCGCTCGGGGGACGCCCTCCCCAACGCCCCCCGAGCGAAGCCTTGAGCTCTACTTGTCGAGCTCGATGACCCAGAAGTCGTCCTGGTACACCTCGTTGGGGAACTTGGTGAGGTCGTTGACCCCCGAGAGCCGGATCTTGCCGGTCCGCCCGGCGAACACGCCCGTCGCCTCGATGATGCTGGGGCTGGTCGGGCGGTTCCCGACGATGATCCAGCCCGGCTTCTGAACGTCGGGCGCCGAGCTCACCATCATGTGGTTCACGAGCTCGCCGTCGGCGAACTTGAAGTAGGTGGTGACGTCGAAGAGGAACCCCGGGACCGGGGACTTGATGTCGTCGACGATCGTTCCGATGACGTTTCCGGTGGCCAGCTCGTACATGGGGAACGTGAGGATGACCCGGTCATCCTTCATCTCGACCTTGGTCTTGCCCCGGGAGTTGACCGGCATGTAGTCCACCGCAGCCCCGGCCTCGTTGGCCTGGACCGAGAAGAGCTCCAGGCTCGAAGCGGAGGAAGCGGCCTCCGCCGGCGCTCCCGGTGTGATGTCGACGACCGGCGAGAGCAGGACTCCCGCCAGGACGACCGCCGCGCCGACGAGCAGTAGGCGAGTAGTACGGATCATGCAGCGCTCCTTGGTTCGATGAAAGCGGCGATTGGTAGCGACCGGTCCCGACCCCCAAGCCCGGTCCAATGTGCGACGTCTTCGTGTCGACGGTATGGGTGCCTGTCACATCTTGTCAATGATTGCCTCAAAGTCACCCAAGTTTGTCGTCACCAGGGACGCGATTCGGACGTAGCTGCGGCCGGGTACTTCAGCTGCGGACCCCAGCCTGCCATTCTCCCCCTCGGACCACAGAGGGAGATGTCCGAGTTGAGCACCCCGTACGCCGACGACCACTCCACCGATCCGCTCGCCGCCGCGCTCGGCAGGCTGCTCGGAACCTTCACGGTCGCCGCCTACGCCTACCTCGGCGCCCTCGGCTTCGCCGGTGGGACCGTCCCCGTGCTCGGCTGGCACCTGGCCGGCGGTGCCCTCCACGGTCTGGTGTGGATGGCCGTTCTGGCCAGCGCCGGGCTGGTCGTGCTGTGGTTCCTCCCCCTGCTGATGGTCACGGCGGTGTGCGCCGCCGTGGGACGGATCCTCGCCGGCCGGATGGCGGCTGTCCGCCGGCCCTCGCGCCGATCCTGGCCCCGCCCCCTCAAGCAGGCTGCCTAGTTCGCGGCGGCGAAGCCGGCGGCGTCAGGGCAGGACGACCAGGTCGTCCCGGTGGATGACCTCGTGGGGTGCGCCGTCGGGGAGTGACTGGGTGCGCGACCCGGCCACCGCCGCCAGCGCCACCGACCCGTAGCGCACCAGCCCCTTGGCGAAGGGGCGGCCGTCGGGTCCGATGACCTCGACGGCATCCTCGGCCTCGAAGCGCCCCTCGACACCCCGCACCCCGGCGGGCAGCAGCGAGCGGCCCGCCTCCAGCAGGGCCCGGCGGGCGCCGTCGTCGACCAGGAGCCGGCCGTGGGAGCCCTGGGCGAAGGCGATCCACAGCTTCCGGGAGGAGAGCCGCTTGGCCCGGGGATGGACCACGGTGCTGACCCCGTCGCCGGCCAGGGCAATCTCCAGGACCCGGTCCACCGACGCCCCGGCGATCACCGCCCGTACCCCCGACCAGGCGGCGATCTTGGCCGCCGCCAGCTTGGACGCCATGCCGCCGCTGCCCCGCTCGGTGCCCGTCCCGCCGGCCACGGACTCGAGGGCGGTGTCGACCTCGACGATCTCCTCGATGAGGGTGGCGGCCTGGTCGATCCGGGGGTCGGCGGTGAACAGGCCGGGCGTGTCCGTGAGCAGGAGCAGCAGGTCGGCACCCACCAGGTGGGCGACGAGGGCGGCCAGGCGGTCGTTGTCGCCGTAGCGGATCTCGTCGTCGGCCACGGTGTCGTTCTCGTTGACCACCGGGACGGCGCCCAGGTCGAGGAGCCGGCGCAGCGTCTGACGGGCGTGGAGGTACTGGGTGCGGTGGATGAAGTCGTAGGGGGTGAGGAGAACCTGGGCGCCCACCAAACCGTGGACGCCGAGGATGGCGTTGAGGCGCTCCATGAGCCGGGGCTGGCCGATGGCGGCCAGGGCCTGGAGGGTGCCGATGTCGGTGGGCCGGCGTTCGAGGCCCAGCGCCGGGAGCCCGGCGGCGATGGCACCCGAGGACACCAGCACCACCTCGTGGCCGGCGGCCCTGGCGGCGGCCACTTCGGCGCACAGCTTGAGGAGAGGTTCGGCGATGATCTCGCCGGCGTCGTCGGTCAGGGAGCTGGTGCCGATCTTGACCACGGCGCAGGCCATCAGGCGCCGGCCATCTCGGGGACACCCCGCGCCCCGGGCATCTAGGAGGCTCCGGCCTCGGCGTACTCCAGCTCCACCGGCCCCACCCGGACGGTGTCGCCCTCCTTGGCGCCCGCCCGGGCCAGGGCTCGCTCCACCCCCAGGCGCCGGAGGCGCTCGGCCACGTAGGCGGCGGCCTCGGCGTTGGTCAGGTCGGCCATGGCGACCACCCGCTCCGCCACCCGGCCGCTGACGCGCCAGGCGCCGTCGTCCTCCCGGCGGACGGCGAAGCCCTCCTCGATGGGGCGGTGGACGATGAACGACTCGGGCTCGCCCTCGGCCGCCCGGGCCTCGTCCACCAGCTGGGCCACCGCCCCGACGAAGGGCGGCAGGCCCTGGCGGGTGACGGCCGACAGGCGCATCCCGTCGTAGCCGAAGCTGGCCACGTCGGCCTTGGAGCCCACCACCAGCCGGGGCCGGTCGAGCAGCTCGGGCTGGTAGCGGCCAAGCTCGTCGAGGAGGACCCGCTCCTGCTCCTGGGGGGTACGGCCCTCGATACTGGCCAGGTCGAGGAGGAGCACGAGGACCCGGGCCCGCTCCACGTGGCGGAGGAACCGGTGACCCAGCCCCCGGCCCTCGGAGGCCCCTTCGATGAGGCCGGGCACGTCCGCCACCACGAACTCGGCGTCATCCGTCCGCACCACCCCGAGGTTGGGCACGAGCGTGGTGAAGGGATAGTCGGCGATCTTGGGCTTGGCCGCGCTGATGACGGAGATGAGGGTCGACTTGCCGGCGTTGGGAAAGCCGACCAGGGCCACGTCGGCCAGGAGCTTCAGCTCCAGGCGCAGCCAGCGTTCCTCGCCATACTCGCCCTGCTCGGCGAAGCCGGGCGCCCGGCGGGCGTTGGACAGGAAGCGGGCGTTGCCCCGCCCGCCCCGCCCACCCCGGGCCGCCAGGTAGGAGTCGCCGCTGTGGACCAGGTCGGCCAGGAGGGCGCCGCTGCGGTCCCGCACCACCGTCCCTTCGGGCACGGTGACCACCAGGTCGTCCCCACCGGCCCCGTGCTTCCGTTTGCTCGATCCATGGGTGCCCGAGGTCGCCCGGCGGTGGGGATAGTCCCGGAAGGCGATGAGGGAGGCGACGTTACGGTGGGCCCGCAGCCACACGTCGCCGCCACGACCGCCGTCGCCGCCGTCGGGGCCGCCCTTGTCGACGTGCGCCTCGCGACGGAAGGACATGGCGCCGGCGCCGCCGTCGCCACCCCGCAAGTTGACCATCGCCTCGTCGGTGAACTCGGACATCGAGGTGAAGGATACGGGGAGCGCCCGACGAGCCCGGCAGCCGAAGGGCCGGGCGGGGCGCTACTCCGAAGCCGGCGGGATGATGTCGACGAGCTTGCGGCCGCGACGGGTGCCGAATTTGACCTTGCCCGGAGCGGTGGCGAAGAGCGTGTCGTCGCCACCCC
>JBIOYN010000463.1:0-8345 GCA_044870155.1 Acidimicrobiia bacterium
ACCGCCGACATGTCGCCGTAATGGGCGGCGTCGCCGAAGTTCAGCGCCCGACCCCGGGACGTGAAGATCCAGTACCCCTTGCCCGACGGCGTCGACGACAACGACGTCACCGTCTCCCCGGGCGCCAGGCGCCCGGCACTCACGGAGCCGTAGGAGCCGGCGTCGCCGTGGGTGGAGACCCGGCCGGTGGCGTCGACGATCCAGTAGCCGTTGCCCGTCGCCGTGGACTCGAGATCCACGCCTGCACCCGAGGCGGAGTCGCCGAGCCGCTGGGCCTGGCCGAAGGGGTAGACCTTGCCGTCCGAACCCAGCAACCAGTAGCCGGTCCGGGCCGGCGTGGAGGTGCCCGGCGGCTGCTCGACGGGCCGCGGCTGCACCGGCGGCGGCTGCGTCGGGGGCTGCTCGACGGGAGGCGGCTGCACGGGCGGCGGCGGGGGCTGCTGGCCGGGCGTGGAGGTGTAGTTGCTGTTGGCCGCCGCCGGCCAGCCGATGTTGCCGATCTGCTTGAACCACGGGTCCTGGGCCGCCGACGTCCGGTACGCCTCGGTCGAGGCCGCCGTGGAGTTGATGCGCCAGTCGCCGTTCTGGTCCGACCCGTCGGCGTTGATGTCGAAGTAGACCATGGCGGCGATGTCCGAGTAGATGCCACACCAGTGGCAGGCCTCGGTGCGGACCTTGGTGCCGTTGACGGCGTCGTGGCTCTCCTTGATCCAGTCCGGCTTCGTCAGCCATGGGGCGATGTCGGTGTAGTGCTCGGCCCGGCCGTCCTGCTGCTCGGTCTCGGCCTGCTCGATGGCGCCGTACTCGCCGATCATGATCGGCTTGACCTTGGTCTTGTTGGGGAAGACGGTCTGGTCGAAGTCCGAGTCGTCCCGGGTGATCTCCGCGATCACGTCGGCCGGGATGGGGCCGGTGGAGCGGGCCCAGACCATGAACTCGTCGTAGATCTCGACGAAGCCCCGCCAGCGGTCCTTGGTGTAGCCGGACTCCTTGTTGCGCCTGGACAGGGCCCAGTTGTACCCGTCGGCCGAGATCCAGTCGACGACGTCGTCGCCCGGGTAGTAGTCCCAGGCGTGGTAGCCCTTGCCCAGGCCGTCCTGGGCGCCGTCGTTGACGTTCTTGAAGTGGGCGGCGTTGCCGCACCACACCCAGACCACGTTCTTGGCCCCCACCCGCTCCACCTTGAGCGGGACCTGGTGGACCAGGGGCACGTCGGGGGCGGCGATGATGTCGTAGATGCGGTTCCAGGCCCGGATGAAGTCGGCCGGCTGGCCGACGTGGAGCTCGCTCTCGTTCCCGTCGTTGTCGACGTCGTCCTCGTCCTGGATGCGCTTGGAGCCGTCCATCTCCCAGCAGTAGCGCATGAAGAAGTCGGCGCCGAGGGCCTTGAACGCCTCGCCCGTCTTGCGGATGACCTCGTCGTACTGGCCGCTGTTGATGTTGGCGCTGTTCATGCACGCCCAGCCCACCAGCGGGATGCGGCCGAGCGACACGTCCCAGTAGGCGAGGCGGGACAGGCCCCGGCCGTTGTAGGTGTTGGGGTCGGCGGCGTTGAAAGGCACGGCCGCCTTGGCCGGGTCCCAGTTGGCGGCGATCTCGGCGAACTCGTAGTAGCTGTTGTTGATGTCCATGCGGCGCCCGGCCCGCTCCTCGGTCACGAGGATGTGCTGGTCCTTGGCCGTCAGCGTTCCCGTGTGGCGGTCGTCGGGGTGGACGCCGAGGAGGGCGCCGGAGGCGGGGACGAGTCGCCCCTGAGCCCGGGGCGGCGCCACCACGCCGGCGTGGGGGTTCAGATAGGTGTGGGGATCGTCCGGGACCGTCGGGTAGTGCGCGGTGGCAGGCACGGCGCCGGCGAGGACGGCGGCTCCGACCAGGCTGGCCAGCAGGACACGGGTCGACGTCGGGCGCGGCCGAGACAGTCGCATGCGGTGTGACCCTTTCGCGGGGGCGTGGGGTGGGGGTTCGACTTCGGCGCCGCGCGCCGAGGGGGGCCCCAGCTGCGTCGCTCGCCGTAGGAATTCGGCAAGCGACAGATCTGTCCCTCTTTAGGGGGAGAGTCCGGCGGTGACCCTCAGGGCGAACTCGACGGCCCGCGCCACGATCAGTTCCCGGTCGTAGTCGAGGGTGGCGACGTGGTACGAGCGCTCCAGGGTGACGCGCTCCACCGGACCGGACACCCGGGCGGCGAGGACGTCGGAGGACACCGGCGGGACGATGTGATCCTGGGGCGAGGTGAGGATGAGGACCGGGCAGCGGATGTCGGGGAGGCGCTCGTGCAGCTCCCCCACCGCCTCGTGCAGTGACAGCAGGGCTTCGATGGGGGCACCCCCGTAGGCCAGCTCGGTCACACCGGGGGCGGCGATGTCGGAGCCGATGCCGGGGAGGTGGTCCTGCCCCTGCTCCAGGCAGACCCGGAGCATCTCGGCGAAGGACTCCGCCGGCGGGTCGAAGAGCCCGTTGACCGCCACCAGCCCGGCGATGCGCCCGGAGCCCGGGGTGCCCCCGGAACGACCGTGGCGGGCGGCGAGCCAGGCGGCCAGGGTGCTCCCCCATGGACAGACCGGCCACGACCACCGAGTCGGTGCGTCCCGCCAGCTCGAGGTAGGCCGCCTCCGCCGCTGCCGCCCAGTCCGCGAACCGCGTCGTCGTCATGTCCTCGACGCTCGTGCCGTGGCCGGGCAGGAGCGGGCCCTCGACCGCGAAGCCGGCGGCGGCCAGGGCATCGCCCACCGGCCGCATCGCCGACGGGTTCCCGGTGAACCCGTGGATGCAGAGCGCTCCGTGCGGCCCGCCGGCGGCCGAGAACGGCTCCGCCCCCGCCAGGACCGGCCGCGGCGCCCCGGCCGGGGTTCTCGATGAGGCAGGCTCAGACATAGGGGTCGTCGGGCCCACCGGCCAGCGCCCACCACGCTGCCGGCGCCGGCGCCCAGCCCGGGTCGGGGATGATGCACTCCACCACCGGACAGGCGGGGACGCACTTGTCGCACCCGCTGCACAGCTCGGGGACGATCACCACGTCGGGGCCGTCGTTGAAGATGGCGCCGAACTGGGGTGGACAGGCCCGCAGGCAGGCGTCGCAGTTGATGCACAGCGCCATGTCGATGCGCAGGGGCGGGACCTGCCATTTGGGATTTCTGGTCCGGCTGGCCAGCCTGCCCTGGCGGCCGGTGACGGTGGTACCCGCCGGAACTACCCCCGCCCTCGGCGCCACACGGCCCGGCGCACCTCGGATTCCGCTCCCTCGGCGGCGGCGGAGAGGATGGCGATGGCCTCGCCGATGATCTCGGCCTGGGTCACCACCACGTCCTCCAGCTCGGAGATCTTGCGCTCCAGCGACAGCAGGCGCTGCTTGTCGTCGCGGAAGTCCTGGGTGATGAGCAGGGCGGCGCCCAGCCCGATGAGGACGGCGCCCCCCACGCCGCCGGAGATCAGGTCCGGCATCTGGAGGAAGACCTCGGGCAGGTCCCGCACCTGGTACCAGCCCACCAGAATGGCGACGCCGCCCGCCGCCATGAGGATCCAGGCCAGCACGGCGCGCCAGCGGCGGAACAGCTGCTCCTGGACGAGCGCCTGGAGCTGGGCCTGTTGCTCCCTCCGGTCAGTGGCGCCGGGGGTGGGTTCCAAGTGCTCTCCTAGCCGAGACGCCGGATCACGAACCGGGCCACGGGCAGGATGAGCCCGAGACCCAGGAAGGCTCCGAACGCCCGGCTGACGCTGCGGGCCCCCCGAAGCCCCAGCGTATCCACTACATCACCGGGACCGAACGCGTTCTGATCCGGACCCAGTGCGGGATCGGTGGTCGAAGGCACCGGCGGGCCGCTGACGGCACCCGGCTCGGGGCTGGCCGTCGTCGGTGCCGGCGCCTCCACGGTGACCACCCCGTTGGGGGGCAGCACCACCGGGCGGGTCCCGGTCTTGGCGGGCTGGCTGGGCTTGCTGGTGGCCGGCAGGGGCTGGGTGGTGCCCGAGTTGCCCGGGGTCGGCGAGGCGGTCTCGGCGGGCGGCGGCGCCGCCACGGTGACCTTCTCCCCGTCGATGGAGACGTCGATGTCGCGCTCACGGTCGAAGGCGGCGACCAGGGCGGTCGAAGAGCCGAGGTCGAGCACCTGGGACACGGTCTGGGCCGGCACCCCGGGGGGCGCCTGGACGGACTGGTCGAAGCGGACGGTGAAGCCCTTCGCCTTGACGGTGACGAAGTCGGGCTGGCGGTCGACCTGGCTGGCGAAGTCGGGCAGCTCCAGGGTGATGCCCCGCTTCTTCAACTCCTCGAGGAGCGCCTTGGCCCCGTCGTACGCCTCCTGCTCGGAGGGCGCTCCGCTGGCCAGGCGCAGCCCGGCGGGAGTCAGCTCGACGGCCTGGTCGAGGATGACCAGGTTCTCGGCCCGGACCTCGGCCCGGCCGTCCTTGGAGTTGGCCGCCCCCAGCCCGGAGGCGGTGGCGGTGGTGGACAGCGAAGAGAAACGGATCTCTCCCTTGGGGCCGAGAACGCCGTCCCGCAGCTCGGAGCGGGCCACCCCGGTCAGGCGCCCGGCGCTGTCGATGGCGGTGTCGTGGGTGGCCGACGATCCCCCGATGGTGATGTAGCCGCCGATCCCGCCGGGCGGGCCGGCGACCTCACCCAGGGTGCGGACCAGCTGGTTCCCGCAGTCGCCGCCGCAGTCGGTGAGGGCGTGGATGCTGCCGGGGAATTTCCCGTCCTTGCCCTGGAAGGAAGCCGCCTGTTCGTGGTGGGCAGCGTCAACCGAGAAGTGGCCGGCCCCGGCCTCGGGCAGGAAGGGATCGCGGCACTTGCTCTCGTCGTAGCCGCTGCAGGTCAGCCCCTGGACCGCGTCGCCCCGCATGGCCGTCACGGAGAGGTCGGGCTGAGCCAGCGCCGCCTTGGCCTCGGTGAGGGGAAGGTTGTTGGTCACCCCGGAGACGTAGGGCACCTTCAGGTCGTCGACGGGCAGGCCGCTGGATCCCGCCCAGAACAGCGGGTAGGCGCGCGCCAGCACGGTGTAGGCGGCGGGGGCGGAAGGAGCAGCAGAAGCGGGGGTCGGCGCGACCAATAAGACGGCAGACGCCACCAGCATGGCGCCCAGCCCCCGGGGGAGGCGGCCCAGCTTCATTCTGGTGCTCCTTTGCTTCGTTTGGCGTCGGCGCCGTTGCCATCGCCGGGGTGCGTTGACTGCCACGAAACGTCGCTCAGAGACAGCTTAGCTGCCTCCGTCAGGACGGTGTTGCGCCCATTCTCGACCACTACGACCCGATCGGCAAGACCGGTTGCGAGCCGGACGAACTGTTCCACCACCAGCAGAGATACCCCATTCAGGCTCAAACCTCGCAAAACGTCGAACAGCTGGATGGCGAGGGCGGGTGAGATGCCGGTGGAGAGCTCGTCGACGAGCAGGAGCCGGGGCCGGCTGACCAGCGCCCGGGCCAGGGCCAGGACCTGCTGCTCCCCCACCGGCAGGGAGCCGGCGGGGCGGTGGACGACCTCGCGGAGGCCGGGAAAGACCCCGAGCGCCCACTCCAGGTCCTCCGCCGCCTGCCGGCGGCGGGTGAAGCTCCCAGCGGAGAGGTTTTCCAGCACCGTGAGGGCCGGGAAGATCCGGCGCCGCTCGGGCACCTGGACCACGCCGGCGGCCACGATCGCCCCCGGCCCCATCCGGTCGAGCCGGGCCCCGTCGAAGGTGATGGTGCCGGCCGAGGGGCGAAGGAGCCCGGAGACGGCCCGGAGCACCGACGTCTTGCCCGCCCCGTTGGGCCCCAGGAGGGCGACGACCTGGCTGTCCTCCACGGTGAGGTCGAAGCCGGACAGCGCCGGCCGGGAGCCGTAGGAGAGGTGGAGATCGCGGATTTCGAGCATCAGTTGAACCCGCCCGGGGGCCAGGGGGCCACGGGGGGAGGCTCCGGCGGCGCCGGCGGCGGCTCCGGGGGCTCCGGCGGCCCCGGCGGCGGCATCACCGGCCGGAGGAAGGCAGCCCGGACCCGGGCGTCGTCGGCCACCTCCCCCGGCTCGTCCCGGCCCACCACGGCCCCACCGTCGAGGACGTAGACGAAGTCGGCCAGCGAGGACACGAAGGGCAGGTCCTGGTCGGTGACGAGGACGGCGACACCCATCTCGTCGCAGGTCATGCCGATCCGCTCGGACAGCTCCCGGCGCTCCTCGGCGTCGAGGCCGGCCGTGGGCTCGTCGAGCACGGCCAGGCGGGGCTCGGCGGCCAGCAGCCGGGCCAGCTCCACCAGGCGGCGGATCCCGCCCGGCAGGCGGTTGACGGGGGTCCCGGCATGCTCGTCGATCCCCAGGAACTCGAGGAGCTCGAGGGCGTGGGTGCGGGCCAGACGGTCCTCGTGCCGGGACAGGGCGAGGCCGAAGCCGCAGGCGAAGAAGCCACCCCGCATGTGCCGGTGGCGACCCACGGTGACGTTCTCCACCGCGGTCATGGATTCGAACAGGGCGGCCCGCGAGAAGGTGCGGGCCATCCCCAGCGCCCCCCGCTGGTGGGCGGGCAGCCCCGACACGTCGCGGTCGCCGAAGTACACCCGGCCGCCGGCGGCGGGGACGAAGCCGCCGAGGGCGTCGCACAGGGCGGTCTTGCCGGCGCCGTTGGGGCCGACCACGGCGACGATCTCGCCGTCGTTGACCTCCAGGTCGACGTCGTTGACCGCCACCAGCGACCCGAAGGCCACCGACAGGCCCTGGATCCGGAACAGGGGCCCGGTCCGGCGGGGGTGGTCACCCAGGAACTGGGAAAGATGGGACTCGAACTCGTCGCGTGACGGCGGGGCGGTGCGGAACGGGCGGGTCCGCTCCAGCTCCTTGGGCTGGAACGGGCGCCACAGCAGCTCACCGCGCTCGGGTGCCTCGGCCCCCGCCGGACCATCGCCGGCGAGCGGGCTGCCGCTGTCGGACACCGGCCCCGACCACACCGCGTCACTGCCCCGGGGAGCGCGGTTGCGCGCCTCCTGGAGGCGGCGGATGACGTCCTGGAGACGCCCGCCCCCGGAGCCCGGCCGCGGCTCAGGCATCGGTGCCTTCCACCGCCACGGGCTCGGCGGGCCGGCCGGCGGAACCGGTCAGCCGGCGGGCGAGGCCGGACAGCCCGCCCAGGGGCACGGCGGCCACGGCCAGGAGCCCGAGGACGGCCACGGCACCCGGACCGGGCCCGCCCCCGTCCAGGGCGGGTACGACCTCGAAGGCGAAGACCACCGCCGCCGTCCCCAGCAGCGAGCCGGCCCCGCCCACCACGGCGTAGAGCAGGTACTGCAGGGACAGGAAGGCGGCGAAGCGGGTGGGATCGATGCTCCCCACCAGGTAGGCGTGAACCACCCCACCCAGACCGGCCACCACCGCCGAGAACGTGAGGGCGATCAGTCGGTAGCGCAGCGGGTCGATCCCCAGGCTGGCGGCCCCCTCCTCGGCGTCCCGGACGGCGGCGAAGGCCCGGCCCACCCGCGAACGGTGCAGGTTGGTGGCGAACCACGCCACCCCGCCGGCCAGCGCCAGGGCCAGGAGATAGAGGGACACGGCGGGCCGGCCGGCGATCGCCACCATCCACTCGGGACGGGCCAGTTCGCTCCGGCCCGTGAACCAGTTCGAGCGCGGCCCCCACAGGAACGACGACGCCACCACAGCCAGGCCCACCGAGACGATGGCGAAGGGGAGGCGGCCCCGGGCCCGGAGGGCGGGCGCGCCGGCCACCAATGCCAGGGGGAGGACGAGGATGGCGGCCAGGGGGATGGACAGCACGTGAGGAACGCCGAAGCGGGTGGCGAGATTGGCGGTCATGAAGGCCGAGAAGCCGGCGAAGGCCACCTGGCCGAGCGGCATCTGACCCGTCCACCCGGTCATGACCACGATCGAGGTGCAGACCAGGAAGACCGAGATCCCCCGCACCCAGGCGGCCAGGGCCAGATCGCCGGAGAAGGCGGGCACGGCCACGACCAGGACGGCGCCGGCGCCGACGAGGGCCATCCGGCCCAGCGCGGCGGGGACGCGCACCTCGCCGCCCCCCGGCGCGGGGACGGAGTCCTCAGGCTGGCCCTCGGGCTCCCGGAGGCGCCGGAGCATGCCGGGGCGCTTCCAGAGGAGCACTGCCACGATGAGGAAGGCGACCAGCGTCCGGACCCCGCCCAGACCCGCCGTCCCCGAGGGCTCGAGGAGGGTGGGGACCACGCCGAGCACCAGGGCGCCCACGCATGACCGGGACAGGCTGCGGAACCCGCCGAGCAGGGCGGCACCGAAGGCGAAGGGGAGGTACACGGTCTGCTCGTACGTGCTCGAGAGCACCGGATGGGCGACGAGGATGACGGCCAGGGCGGCGAGCACCGACGACAGCGCCCAGGCCGCCATCGAGACGCGA
>JBIOYN010000464.1:0-10905 GCA_044870155.1 Acidimicrobiia bacterium
AGCTGTTCGCGACTTCCCACCCGGCCACCGTACGAGGTGCGCCGGGTTGATAGGAGAGCCTGTAACCGGGCGACCAACGAACGGCGCACCTCCGTGCGCCGTTTCCGCGTCCGGGAGCCAGACCCCCCAACCGAAAGGGTGATGCGCCAATTTCCACAACCGATGCCAGGATCAACGAGCGGATCAGGGCTCGAGAAGTGCGCCTGGTCGGAGCCAACGGGGAGCAGATCGGAGTCAAGCCGCTGCCCGAAGCACTCCACATCGCTCGTGAACACGACCTCGACCTGGTGGAGGTCGCGCCGAACGCCAACCCGCCCGTCTGCAAGATCATGGACTTCGGAAAGTTCAAGTACGAGCAGGACGTGCGACGGAAGGAATCTCGGCGCAAGACCAGCAATATCGTGATCAAGGAGATGAAGTTCCGGCCCAAGATCGACGAGCACGACTACTCCACGAAGACGAAGCACGTGGAGCGGTTCCTGCAGGAGGGCTCGAAGGTCAAGATCACGATCATGTTCCGGGGCCGGGAGATGGCCCACCCGGAGCTGGGCAAGAAGATCCTCGACCGCATCGCCGAGCAGGTGCGCGACCTCGCCACCGTCGAGTCGTCTCCCCGGGTCGACGGGCGGAACATGGTGATGGTGCTGGCACCGGCCAAGAAGCCCGAAGCCCGGCCGCCCCGGGCGACAGGCACGGCATCGCCCCCAGGTCCGGCCCCGGCCCCGGCTCCTGCTCCGGCCCCGGCCGAACCGCCCCCGGCTCCGGCTCCCCCGCCGGACGAACCGCCCCCTGCTCCCGCCGCCCCGCCCGAAGCCGCCACCGTCACCCCCACCCCCTAACCTTCCCCCAGGAGACCCGATGCCGAAGATGAAGACGCACCGGGGCGCGGCCAAGCGCTTCAAGGTCACCGGAACGGGCCGGATCCTCCGGCGGAAGGCGTTCCGCGCCCACCTCCTGGAGAAGAAGCCCTCCAAGCGCACCCGCCGCCTCAAGAAGATGTCCGAGTTGACCGGGGGCGACCGCAAGCACGCCGAGCGGTTGCTCGGCCGGTAGAGAGTCAAGAGCTAAGGAGTCCACGTCATGGCCCGGGTCAAGCGGTCCGTCCACGGCAAGAAGCATCGCCGTGCCGTCCTGGAAGCGGCACGGGGCTACTACGGCAACCGCAGCCGCAGCTTCAAGTCGGCCAACGAGCAGGTCATGCATTCCCGGGAGTACGCCTACCGGGACCGCCGGGCTCGCAAGGGTCAGTTCCGCCGCCTGTGGATCGTGCGGATCAACGCCGCCTGCCGGATCAACGACATCTCCTACTCCCGTTTCATGGCCGGGCTACGCCAGGCCGGCGTCGAGGTCGACCGCAAGGTCCTGGCCGATCTCGCCGTGAGCGAGCCGGCCGCCTTCTCGGCGCTGGTGGCCACCGCCCGGGAGGCGCTCACCGCTGCCTAGACCCTCGACGGGGAACGGCGGCCCGGGGCGTGGGGTGTCCCCGGTGATGCTGGCCGCCACCGACGCCCGGGTCCGGCGGATCCGACGCCTGCTCCATCAGCGGCCCGTGCGGCGTGCCGAGGGCGCCTTCGTGGTGGAGGGCGCCAACGTGATCTCCACCGCCCTCCTGGCGGGAGCGGACCTGGAGGCGCTCTTCGTGGCCCCCGAGGCGGCGGCGACCTGCCCCGAGCTCCTGGCCCTGGCCGCCGACCGCGACCTCGACGTCCTCCCCCTCGCTGCCGGTGTCCTCGAGCGCGTCTCTGACACCGTCACCCCGCAGCCCGTCCTGGCCGTGGCCCGCTGGCAACCGCCGGTCCTGGCCCAACTGGCCGGCGCCGACCTGGTGGTGGTGGCCGTCGACGTCCGCGATCCGGGCAACGCCGGCACCCTGGTGCGCAGCGCCGAAGCCGCCGGTGCCCAGGGGGTAGTGTTCTGTCGCAACTCGGTGGACGTGACCAATCCCAAGACGGTCCGCGCCTCGGCCGGGGCGCTCTTCCATGTGCCCGTCGTCGAAGGCGGGGATCCGCAGGAGGTGCTCGGCGTGCTCGGAGACGTGGGCCTGGTGCGCATCGGCGCATCGGCGCGCGGTGGCGTCCCGCCGGAGGATGCCGACCTCACCGCTCGGGTCGCCCTCGTCTTCGGGAACGAGTCCCATGGTCTGCCGCCGGGCCTGGAGGCGGCCCTCGACGGGATCGTCACCATTCCCATGCAGGGCCGGTCCGAGTCCCTCAACCTGGGGATGGCCGCCGCCATCCTTCTCTACGAAGCGCAGCGTCAGCGCCGGCGTCCCTCGAAGTGATGGCGGCGACGAGCATCGGTCCCGAGCTCCTCGACGAGTTGCCCGACGCCGTCGTCGTCCTCGACGACCACCGGGTCATCACCTTCCTCAACGAAGCCGCCGTCGGCCTCCTCGGCCGCCCGGCCAAGGAGCTGCTCGGGGCCCCGGCCGAAGAGATCCTCGAGCCGCGGGGCCGCGACGGGCGCCGGTTGTGGGGCGAAGGCTGGCCCCGGGCCGCCCACCTGTTGCGGGTGAGCCGGATCCCCGAGCAGGAGGTGGAGGTCGCTGCCACCGGCGGGCGTGTCCGGGTGATGGTCACCGGCCGCTATCGCCGGGATGGCGACGGCCGGCTCCTCGGTGTCGTCCTCCTCCTCCGGCCCGTGTCCCGCCGGGACAACCTGGCCGCATCGGGCGTGGAGGTGGTGTCCACCGTCTCCCACGAGCTGCGCTCCCCGCTCACGTCGGTGAAGGGGTACACGTCGTTGCTGCTCAATCGCTGGGACCGCCTCGACGACGACCAGAAGCGGTCCATGCTCGAGCAGGTCCAGCACGACGCCGACCGTGTCACCCGCCTCATTACCGAGCTGCTCGACATCTCCCGGCGGGAGACGGGCCGGCTCCGGCTGCGCTGCCAGATGATCGACATCGCCCAGCTGGCGGGGGGGATCGTGGAGAAGGTCGGCATCGCCTATCCCGACCTCGACGTGGCCATGACCTTCCCCGAAGACCTGCCCGTGGTCTACGCCGACCCCGACAAGGTTGAGCAGGTGCTCACCAACCTCCTGGAGAACGCCGCCAAATACGCCGACGGCCCCATCGTGCGCCTGGAGGGCAGCTTCGACCCCGAGGCGAAGATGCTGACCGTGGCCGTCCACGACGTCGGCAAAGGCATCCCCGCCGCCGAGCTGCCCCGCCTGTTCAACAAATTCTTCCGGGGCTCCGAAGGGGGCCGGCCCTCGGGCTCGGGGCTCGGGCTCTACATCGCCCGGGGTCTGGTCGAAGCCCATGGCGGGCGCCTCACCGCCTCCAGCCGGCTCGGGGAGGGCTCCACCTTCACCTTCAACCTCCCCACGGACGCCTTCGAACGGGCCGTGGGGGAAGGCAGCTGAGCTGATGAGCCTCCAGGAGCTGCTGGCCGTCCTTGACGCCGAGGTGACCCGGGCCAGGGCTGAGGTGGTGGAGGTCGACGACGCCGCCGGTCTCGAGGCCCTGGAGCGGTCCCTCACCGGCAAGAAGTCGCGGTACACCGAGCTGCACCAGTCCATCCGCTCGCTGGCGCCCGAGGAACGGCCCGTCGCCGGCCAGGGCATGTCCGCCTTCAAGGCGGAGGTGGAAGCCCTGGTCGAGGCGCGGCGCGCCGCCCTGGCCGACGGCAAGCAGGCCCTCGAGCGCCTCGACCTCACCCTCCCCGGCCGGGGGCAGGACCGTGGGCATCTGCATCTCATCACCCAGGTGCAACGGGAGCTGGAGGACGTCTTCCTGGGCCTCGGCTACGAGGTGGCCGAGGGCCCTGAGGTGGAGACCGACTGGTACAACTTCGAGGCCCTCAACATGCCCGCCGCCCACCCGGCCCGGTCCATGTGGGACACCCTCTACGTCAAGCTGGGCCGGCCCGAGGAGGTGGTCCTGCGGACCCACACCTCACCGGTGCAGATCCGGGTGATGGAGAGCCGCCCGCCGCCCGTCTACACGGTGATGCCGGGACGTTGCTACCGCCGTGACACCCTCGACGCCCGCCACTCTCCCGTGTTCCACCAGATCGAGGGCCTGGCCGTCGACTCCGGCATCACATTCGGCGACCTGGCCGGCACCATCGACGCCTTCACCCGGGCTTACTTCGGCCCCGGCCACACCGCCCGCCTGCGCCCCAGCTACTTCCCCTTCACCGAGCCGTCGGCCGAGTTCGAGGTGACGTGCTTCGCCTGCGACGGGGCGGGCTGCTCGGTGTGCTCGAAGACGGGCTGGATCGAGCTCGGGGGCTGCGGCATGGTCGACCCCAACGTTTTCGCCGCCGTGGGTTACGACTCCGAGGAGGTCACGGGCTTCGCCTTCGGGTTCGGGCTGGAGCGCATGGCCATGCAGCGCTATGGAGTCGACCACATCAAGGCGTTCTTCGAGAACGACGTCCGCTTCCTCAAACAGTTCTGAGGTGATGGGTTGAAGGCCCCCCTGTCCTGGCTGCGCGATTTCGCCCCCATCGAGGGGACGGCCGCGGAACTGGCCGACGTCCTCAACCGCATCGGGCTCATCGTGGAGGGCATCGCCGAGCCTGGGCGGGAGCTGGGCGGCGTCGTCACCGTCCGGGTCGAGGCGGTCGAGAAGCACCCCGACGCCGACCGCCTCGTCCTGGTCGACATCGACACCGGCTCGGGCGCCGCCCGGGTGGTGTGCGGGGCCAGCAACTTCGCCGCCGGCGATGTGGTGCCGTGGGCGGCGCCCGGTGCCCGCCTGCCGGGTGGCTTCGAGATCTCCCAGCGGAGGATCCGGGGCCAGGTGTCCGACGGGATGCTGGCCTCGGGCCGGGAGCTGGGCATCTCCGACGACCACGAGGGCATCTTGATCCTGCCCGCCGGGACGGCGCTCGGAGTCGACGTGCGCCAGGCCCTGGGGCTGGACGACATCATCTTCGACCTGGAGATCACCCCCAACCGTCCCGACGCCATGTCGGTGGCCGGGGTGGCGCGGGACCTGGCCGCCGCCCTCGGCCTCCCCTTCACGCTGGCCACGCCGGTGGCCCCCGGCGAGGACCCGCCGGTGGGCCAGTGGGCCACGCTGGCGGTGGAGGCGCCCGACCGCTGCCCCCGATACGTGGCCCGGGTGGGGCGGGTGGCGATGGGACCCTCGCCCCAGTGGATGGCGCAGCGCCTGGTCAAGGCCGGCCTGCGGCCCATCTCCAACGTGGTCGACGTCACCAACTACGTGCTCCTGGAACGGGGCCAGCCGCTCCACGCCTTCGATCTCAACCTGCTGGGTGGGCGGGGGATCGTCGTCCGCCTGGCCGAGGAGGGGGAGAAGATCACCACCCTCGACGGCTTGGAGCGGGGGCTGTCGTCTGACGACCTCCTCATCTGCGACGCCGAACGGGTACCCCAGGCCGTGGCCGGCGTCATGGGGGGCGGTGACTCCGAGGTCTCCGACGCCACCACCGAGGTGCTACTGGAGTCGGCCTATTTCGCCCCCGAAGGCATCCTGCGCACGTCCAAGCGCCTGGGCCTGCGGACCGAGTCCAGCGCCCGCTTCGAGCGGGGCGTCGATCCCAACGGGACGGCGGCGGCCGCCGACCGGGCCTGGGAGCTTTTCAGCCAGGTGGCCGGCGGGCAGCCGGCCGCCGGCGTGCTCGACGAGTACCCGCAGCCGGTGGAGCCGTCCCGCATCCGCTTGCGCACCGCCCGGGTCAACGCCGTCCTCGGGACGGCCCTGGACACCGAGCGGGTGCGGGACTACCTGGAGCCCCTCGGCCTGGACGTGGCGCCCGAGGACGTCCCGTTCGACGAGCAGCTCGACTTCGTCATCCCCACCTTCCGGCCCGACCTGGAGCGGGAGATCGACCTCATCGAGGAGGTGGCCCGCCACCACGGCTACAACAACATTGTCCGTACCCTGCCCCGGCAGGCCGAGCCCGGGGCCGGGCTCACGCCTCTCCAGCGGGACCGCCGCCTGGCCCGCGAGGTGCTGCTCGGGACCGGTCTGGACGAGGCCACCACCTTCTCGCTGCTCTCACCCGCCGACCTGGCCGCCGCCGGCTTCCCCCCCGACGGCATCGAGCTCGAGAACCCGCTGCGGGCCGAGGAGTCGCTCTTGCGGCCCGCCATCCTGCCCGGCCTGCTCCGGGCGGTGGCCTTCAACGCCGGCCACGGCCAGGCCGACGTGAGCCTGTTCGAGGTGGGCCACATCTTCCTGCCTCCGCCGCCTGGACAGACCCTGCCCGACGAGCGGGAGCATCTGGCCGGAGTGCTGGCCGGCTCCGTGCGCCGGCTGCCCCATGAGTCCGACCGGCCGGTGTCCGGCCACGACGCCGCCGGGGTCCTCGACGTGCTGGCCGGCGTGCTCGAGATCGACGGGTGGCACCTCGCCCCCGGTGAGGGGCCCGGCTTCGCCCCCGGCCGGGCGGCCGCGGTCATGGTCGGCGACGACCTCTACGGCGTGGTGGGCGAGGTCGACCCCCGGGTCCTCGCCCGGCTGGGCGTCACGGGCACGGTGGCCGCTTTCGAGATCGACTTCTCCGCCCTGCTGGGAGCGCGGCGGCGGGAACGGCGCTACGTGGCCCCGTCGCGGTTCCCGTCCAGCTCCGTCGACCTCGCCTTCGTCGTCGACGAGTCCCTGCCCGCCGGCCAGGCCGAGGCCACCCTGCGCCGGGCCGCCGGCGAGTGGTGCGAAGAGGTCCGCCTCTTCGACGTCTTCCGCTCCGAGGCCTTGGGGGAGGGGCACAAGAGCCTGGCCTTCGCCCTGCGGTTCCGGGCTCCGGACCGGACGCTCACCGATGCCGAGGTGGGTGGCGTCCGGGAACGGTGCATCCAGGCCATGGCCGCCGCCCACGGCGCCACGCTGCGGGGCTGAACGGTCCTGATGCCGCCGTTCGTCCATCGGCGCCGTCCGGCGTACGCCGACGTCGACATGCAGGGGGTCGTCTTCCACGGCCACTGGCTGGCCTACTTCGACGACGCCATGACGCGCTTCGTCGACTGGCTCGGCTTCCCGCCCCAGCCGACGTTCGCCGGGGTCTTCGACGTCATGGTGGTGAAGGCCACGCTGGACTGGTCAGGGCCCGCCGCCTTCGATGACGAGGTGGAGATCGCGGTGGAGCCGATCCGGCTCGGCACCGCCTCCTTCGACCTGCGCTACACCGCCTCGGTGGCGGACCGCACCGTGTGCATCGGGGTGGTGACCTACGTGTCCATCAAGCCGGGCACGCCCGAGTCTGTGCCCATCCCCGACGACCTCCGCGCCAAGCTCGAGGCCTCCTTGGTCGAGGAGATCGAGGAGGAGGCGAAGACGCAGTAAGGGAGTACCGCGCCCGCGGCCCGGCCCGGTGGGATGGGCCAACGCCGCCGGCCCTCGAACCGGCGGGTCGTCGGTTCGTCGGTTTACGGCACGCCTTCGGTGCTCTCGCAGTTGGCGGCGCTGTCGGAGTTGAACCCGCCGTTGCAGTTGTCGACGTCGGCCCCGCCGTCGAGCCGGTCGTTGCCGCCGTTGCCGAAGAGCTGGTCGGGGCCGTCGCCGCCGGCCAGGGTGTCGTTCTCGTTCCCACCGCTCAGGCGGTCGGTCCCGGAACCTCCGTCGAGGAAGTCCGTGCCGGAGTCGCCCTGCAGGGAGTCGTCACCGCTCCCGCCGGAGACGGCGTCGTTGCCGGCGTTGCCGCTCACCGCGTCGTTGCCCTCGTCGCCGCACAGGACGTCGTTGCCGCCCCCGCCGTTGATGGTGTCGTTTCCGCCCAGGCCGGCGATCACGTCGTCGCCCGCCGTGCCGTTGAGCACGTCGTCACCGGGAGTGCCGACGATGGTGGCGGCCTGCCCCAGGCAGCCGGCGGACTGCGCCCCGGCCGTGGTGGTGGGCAGGGTCACGGCGAGGACGAGCGTCGTCACCCCGAAGGCCGCTCCCAGGACCCGCCGCATCGCCCCAGTTTCTGGTGCCGGCATTCCGTCTGACCTCCGCATTTGGGATTCCTTTAACATTGTCCCCCAACTTGCCCGGATCGCCCAGAGCATCAAATCGGTCAAAGCGGAATGAACCTTTAGCGGCGATCTTGGGTATTTCGTTCGCATGGTTATGCGGGTACACGTATACTCATGCCATTATGGCCTATCGAGCGGCAGTGGTGGGGGGGTCGGGCTACACGGGGGCGGAGCTGCTGCGGCTCCTGGCCGGTCATCCCGAGATCGAGGTGGTGCACGTCACCGCCGACTCCAACGCCGGGGCCCGGGTGGTCGATCTGTATCCCTCGCTCGTCGCCGGCTACCCCGACCTGCGCTACTGCGCCCTCGATCCGGCCGATCTCGACGGCCTCGACGTCGCCTTCATGGCGTTGCCCCACGGCGAATCGCAGCGCCACGCCGCCGCCCTGGCGTCCCGGGTGGCGCACGTGGTCGACATCGGCGCCGACTTCCGCCTCCCCGCCGCCGTCTACGAGCAGTGGTACGGGGAGGCGCACCAGGCCACCGAGCTCCTGTCCACCTTCACCTACGGCCTGCCCGAGCTGTTCCGCTCCCAGGTCCTGACCCAGCCTCACGTGGCCAACCCCGGCTGCTATCCCACCGCCGCCATCCTGGCCCTGGCCCCGCTGGTGGCCGGTGGCCTGGTGGAGCCGACCGGCCTGGTGGTCGACGCCGTCTCGGGCATCTCGGGCCGGGGCCGGGGGCTCTCGGCTCCCAGCCTCTACAGCGAGGCCAACGAGAACGTGGCCGCCTACGGCCTGCTCACCCACCGCCACACGGCGGAGATGGAGGAGGCGCTCTCGGCGATCAGCGGCGGCGGCCCGGTCCAGGTCCTGTTCACGCCCCACCTGGTGCCCATGACCCGGGGGATCCTGGCCACCTGCTACGCCCGCCCGGCGGTGGCCGGCCTCAGCACCGAAGGGCTCCTGGAGGGCTACCGCCAGTTCTACGCCGGCGAGCCCTTCGTGGCCGTCCTCGATCAGCCGCCGGCGACAAAGGCGACCCTGTCCGGCAACGCCGTCCACCTGACCGTCCGGGCCGACCCCCGTACCGGCACCGTGCTCGCCATCGCTGCCGAGGACAACCTGGTCAAGGGCGCTTCGGGTCAGGCCGTCCAGAACGCCAACCTCCTCCTGGGTCTGCCGGAGACCACCGGCCTCTCCGCCCTCGGCCTCGCACCGTGACCATGGCTCTGACGTGAGCGTCACCGCTGCCGCCGGGTTCGTGGCCGCCGGCCTCCACGCCGGCATCAAGCCGTCGGGCCGCCCGGATCTGGCGCTGGTGGCCACCGCCGACTCCCGCCCCGTGCCCGCCGCCGCCGTGTTCACCACCAACCTGGTGGCGGCCGCCCCCGTGCAGGTGTCCCGCCGCCACCTCGTGGCCTCTCCCTCTGCCGCCGCCGTGGTCCTCAACTCCGGCAACGCCAACGCCGCCACCGGCGCCCACGGGCTGCTGGTGGCCGAGCGCAGCTGCGCCCTGGTGGCGGGTGAGCTGGGCTGCGCCGCCGAGGATGTCCTGGTCTGCTCCACCGGGCTCATCGGCATTCCCATGGACCCGGCGCCGTTCGAGACCGGAATCCCCCGGCTGGTGATCTCGCGCGCCGGAACGCCGGAGGCGGCCGGGTTGGCGGCGGCGGCCATCATGACCACCGACACCGCCTCCAAGGAGGCCATCGCCGTGACCCGCCTGACCGGTGGCACGACCGTGACGGTGGGCGGCATGGCCAAGGGGGCGGCCATGCTCTCCCCGGCCATGGCCACCATGCTGGCCGTCCTCACCACTGACGCCGCCGTGGAGCCCCGGGCACTGCACGAGGCCCTCACCCGGGCCGTGGAGGCCACCTTCAACCAGCTGTCCACCGACGGCGCCCGCTCCACCAACGACACCGTGATCCTGCTGGCCTCGGGAGCCGCGGGCGGCGAGCCGGCGACCTTCGGCGGCGCCGACATCCACATTCTCACCGATGCCGTCACCGAGGTGTGCGCCTCCCTCGCCGGCCAGATGGCGACCGACGCCGAGGGCGCCACCAGGTTCGTGCGGGTCCACGTCCGCGGCGCCCGCTCCAAGGAGGAGGCCCGCCGGGCGGCCCGGGCCGTGGCCGAGAGCCAGCTCGTCAAGTGCTCGCTCTTCGGGGGGGACCCCTACTGGGGCCGCATCCTCTCCGAGCTCGGCGCCAGCGGCTCCCACCTCGAACCCGGGCGGGTCGACATCGCCTACAGCGGGGTCACCGTCTGCGCCGGCGGGGAGGCCGCCGCCCACGACGCCGAGGCCCTGGTCAAGGTCATGAGCGGGCGCGAGATCGACATCACCTGCGACCTGGGCCTCGGCCTGGGGGAGGCCACGGTCACCACCGTCGACCTCACCCCGGCCTACATCGACGAGAACATGAGGACCTCGTGACGGCCGACATCGGGACGGTGGCCGAGGCCAAGGCGGCGGTGCTGGCCGAGGCCCTGCCCTACATCCGGGAGTTCTCGGGCCGCACGGTGGTCATCAAGTACGGCGGCAACGCCATGACCGAGCCCCACCTCGTCGACCTCTTCGCCCAGGACGTGGCGCTCATGCGGCTGGTGGGCATGAACCCGGTCGTCGTCCACGGCGGCGGGCCCCAGATCTCCGACCTCATGCGCCGGCTGGGCAAGGAGCCGGTGTTCGTCGACGGCCAGCGGGTGACTGACGCCGAGACCATCGACATCGTGCGCATGGCCCTGGTGGGGAAGGTCAACCGCGAGGTGGTTGCGGCCATCAACCGCCACGGCCCGTATGCCGTGGGCCTGTCAGGTGAGGACGCCGGCCTCATCACGGTCGCCCCCCGTGACCCCAAGCTGGGGTTCGTGGGCGACGTCACCCGCATCAACGCCTGGGTGCTGGAACGACAGATCAAAGAGGAGCTGATCCCGGTGGTGGCCACCATCGGCGTGGACGAGGTCGGCCAGGCCTACAACGTCAACGCCGACGCCGTGGCCGGTGCCATCGCCGGCGCCCTCAAGGCGG
>JBIOYN010000465.1:0-10909 GCA_044870155.1 Acidimicrobiia bacterium
CACTTTCAACCGGCCGGGGTGGCGGGTACCGTTGCAAGTCGTTCTGGGGATACTCACTGGGAGGACTTGCATCATGCGTCGCAGCGCTCTCCTCGCCGCCGTCCTCGTCCTCGTCGCCGGGCTCGCCGGGCCTCCGGCGGAGGCCCATCCCCCGCCCTCGATGAGCGGGTTCGAGTTCCCCGAGAGCGTGTGGTGGGACGGCGACACGGGGTCGTTCTACGTGACCAACTTCGGGGGCGCGACGCTCGACCCGAACGGCCGGGAACCGGACGGCTACGTGAGCCAGCTCTCCGGGGAAGGCACGATCAGGGCGTCCAAGTGGGTCACCGGGTTGCGCTCCCCCAAGGGGATGCGCCGGGTGGGTGACGCCCTCTACGTCGCCGACGTCGGCCAGGTGGTGGTGATCGACGTGGCCGCCGCCGCCGTCCGTTCCACCATCGACCTCGACGCCATCGGGGCCCAGTTCCCCAACGACGTGGCCCTCGACGAGGCAACGGGCGACGTCTACGTGTCGGACATGCTGCGCAACGCCATCTACCGGCTGCCGAAAGGCGAAGGTCCTCCGGAGGTGTGGTTGGAGTCGCCCGATCTCGAAGCGCCCAACGGGCTCCTGGTGGACGGCGGCCTGCTGATGGTGGCGAGCTTCGGACGGGACCTGGACCCGGCCACCTTCACGCCCAAGGAGCCGGGGCGGGTCCTGGAGGTCGATCTCGACACCAAGGCCATCACCCCGCTGGGAACCATGGAGCGGACCGGCCAGCTCGACGGCATCGAGAAGCTGGAGGACGTCTACCTGGTGACCGACAACCCCGGCGGCCGGTTGCTCCGGGTCGATGGCCTCGGGACGGTCAGCGAGGTGGCCACCGACATCCCCGGCGCCGCCGACCTGGGGCTGCGCAGCGGCGACCGGGTCGCCGCCGTCCCCCAGCTGACGGACAGCGTTGTCCGCTTCATCGACGTTCCGGAGCTGCAGCCGGCCCTTTGAGCAGGCGTCGCAGCGCCGCCGGATAGGGCGGGCGGGCCACCCCCCGCTCCGTGATCAGCGCGGTGACCAGCGCCGCCGGGGTGATGTCGAAGGCACGGTTGAGGACCCGGGCCCGGGCCGGCGCCACCCGGTGGCGACCGAAGCTGGTCACTTCGGCGGCGTCGCGCTCCTCGACGGGGATGTCCCCGCCCTGGCGCGTGGTCAGGTCGATGGTCGAAGTGGGGGCGGCGACGTAGAACGGCACCGCGTGGTGGGCGGCCAGCACCGCCAGCGGGTAGGTGCCGATCTTGTTGGCCACGTCCCCGTTGGCCGCCACCCGGTCAGCGCCCACCACCACCAGGTCGACGTCGCCGGCGGCCATGAGCGAGCCGGCCATGGCGTCGGCCACCAGGGTGGCGTCGATTCCGAGGCGGCTGAGCTCCCAGGCCGTGAGCCGGGCCCCCTGGAGGACGGGCCGGGTCTCGTCCACCCAAACCCGGGGGGCCTTGCCGGCTTCGGCCGCGGCCCGGATGACACCCACCGCCGTGCCGTACCCCACACAGGCCAGGGCGCCGGCGTTGCAGTGGGTGAGCACGGCGGCGCCGGCCGGCACCAGCTCGGCACCGTGAGCACCGATGGCCCGGTTGGCGGCCACATCTTCGGCGGCGATGGCGTGGGCCTCCGCCAACGCCGCCCGCCGCACGGCGGCGAGCCCCGAGCCGCTCGCCGACCGGGCCGCCTCCAGCACCCGCAGGGCGCCCCAGGCCAGGTTGACGGCGGTGGGCCGGGTGGCGATGAGCGTCTCGGCGGCGGCCTCGGCGGCGCGGTAGGCGCCCGCCTCCGACCGGGCCCGGTTGACGGCGAGGGCCACGCCGTACCCGCCGGTCGCCCCCAGGGCCGGCGCCCCCCGCACGGCCAGCGACGAGATGGCGTCGCACACCTCGTCGACCGTGCCGCAGGACACGAACTGGAGCCGCCCCGGCAGGCGTCGCTGGTCGATGAGCCGCACCCGTCCGTCCATCCACGCCACCGTCGGGGGAATCGGCTCGCTCGTCATGGGCCCGCCATTCTGCACCTCCCGAACCGGCGTCGCTCAGCCCCGCCTGCCGGGGCTGAACAGAGCCAGTTGCGGGATCCCCCCGCTGACCAACGAACCGGCGTGGCTCAGCCCCGCATGCCGGGGCTCAGAAACGCCGGTTGCGCGAGCGCGGCCGTTCCCAACCAACCGGCGTGACTCACTCGCGCATACCGCGAGCCAGGAACGCCGGTTCAGGACGGGGCGAAATGTGCGAGGGCGGCGGCCAGCTCGGGCGCGTCCTGGGCCGCCGCCTTGAGAGCGACGCCACCCACCACGGCGTCGACGGCCTGCCGCACGGATCGTGCCCCGGCCTCGACCCCCCCGGGGTGCTCGAACGCGCCCGCCCCGATCAGCAGCATCACGTCACGACCGGCGGCACCGACAACATCCGGCACGGAGCCGGCCCACACGCCCCCGCCGTTGACCGGCACGGGCACCCGGGCCTCGCCGATGGGTCGCCGGCAGGCGGCCAGGTTGTCGGCCACCTCCTCCCAGGCGTCGAACAGCTTCCCGCCGAAACCGCCGATCTGGACGAAGTCGGCGCCGGCGATGCGCGTGAGCTCGCACAGCACGGCGCCGTCCACGCCGAAGGACGGATTCCGCACCACCGGTCCCGCGCCCACCCGGTGGGCGAAGACGGGCACGCCGAGGCCGGCGCCGGCCAGCGCCCGGACGGCGTCGATCCCGGTGGCGAAGGCGTTGACCATGACGGCGCCGGCGCCGGCCTCCACCGCCGCTCCCGCCCGTTCGAGGAGGCACTCCACCGGCCCGCTGACGTTGGCGGCGTACAGGCAGGGACGCCCGACGGCGGCCAGGGCCCGGGCCACGACCGGCACCCGCTCGGCCAGCGGGCACCATTCCGGGTCGGCCATGAGCTCATCGTCCTTCACCAGGTCGCAGCCCCCCCGGGCCAGGGCCGCCGCCGTGTGGGCCACCTGGGCCGGCGCCAGGCCCAGCGAGGGCTTGACGATCCCGCCCAGCAGCGGCCGGTCGCCGGCGCCGAGCAGCGACCGCACGCCGTCGAGGCCGAAGCGGGGACCGCCCCCCAGGGCGACGACCAGCTCCGCCGGCCACTCCACCCCCACCACCCGGCAGCGCGTGAAACGGGCCGTCTCCACGCCTTCGCCCACCAGCACGGAGGCCATGAGCTGGGGCAGGTTGGCCCCCCAGTTGCGCCACGGCCAGGCGATGACCGCCCGGCCGGCGTCCTCGGAAACCACCACCCCGCCCACGGCCGCGGCCATGGCGGCGGGGACGTCCTCGGTGCCGGTGGACTCCTCGACCGCCAGGGCCCGGGCCGAGCCCGGCGGCTCGAGCTCGAAGGTGACGATGAGGCTGTCGGCGCCTACGTCCCCACCGTCCACGAGGAGAGGTACTCCTGCTGGGCCGGGGTCAGGGTGTCGATGCCGATGCCCATGGACTCGAGCTTGAGCCGGGCGATCTCCCGGTCGATGTCCCGGGGGACGTCGTAGACCTTGGGGGTGAGCTCGGACACGTGCTGGGCCACCCACTCGGCACACAGCGCCTGGTTGGCGAAGGACATGTCCATGACCGCAGCCGGGTGGCCCTCGGCCGCCCCCAGGTTCACGAGCCGGCCCTCGGCCACCACCAGCAGGCGCCGGCCGTCCTCCAGGGTGAACTCCTCCACGTTGGGCCGGGCCTCCCGGCGGGCGGTGGCCAGCCCCGCCAAGGCGGTGAGGTCGATCTCGATGTCGAAGTGGCCGGAGTTGGCCATGACGGCGCCGTCCTTCATGGCCGCGAAGTGCTCGGCCCGCAGCACGTCCCGGTCCCCGGTGACGGTGACGAAGATGTCGCCGGATCGGGCCGCCTCCTCCATGGGCAGCACCTGGAACCCGTCCATGGCCGCCTCCAGCGCCCGCAGCGGGTCGACCTCGGTCACCACCACCTGGGCGCCCATCCCCCGGGCCCGGCTGGACAGGCCCTTGCCGCAGTAGCCGTAGCCGGCGACGACGAACACCTTCCCGGCCAGCAGCAGGTTGGTGGCCCGCACGATGCCGTCGATCGTCGACTGCCCGGTGCCGTAGCGGTTGTCGAAGAGGTGCTTGGTGTCGGCGTCGTTCACGGCCACGATGGGGAAGCGCAGGGCGCCCGCCGCCTCCATGGCCCGCAACCGGATGACCCCGGTGGTGGTCTCCTCGGTCCCCGCCACCACCTCGCCGCACTGCCCGGGCCGCTCCTGGTGCAGGGTGGAGACGAGGTCGCAGCCGTCGTCCATGGTCATGGTGGGGTGGCTGTCGAGGGCGGCGTTGAGATGGGCGTAGTAGGTGTCCCGGTCCTCGCCCCGCACCGCGTAGATGGGGATGCCCTCGTCGGCCACCAGGGTGGCGGCCACGTCGTCCTGGGTGGAGAGGGGGTTGGAGGCGCACGCCACCACCTCGGCCCCGCCCGCCTTGAGGGTCTTCAGGAGGACGGCCGTCTCGGTGGTGATGTGGAGGCAGGCGGCCAGGCGCTGGCCCCGGAGCGGCGTCTCCTTGGCGAAGCGGCTGCGGATGCCGGCCAGGACCGGCATCTGGGCGTCGGCCCAGGCCACCCGCTGGCGGCCCAGCGCGGCGAGGCCGAGATCCTTGACGTCAGCGGGGGAGACGGGAGGGGTGTCAGTCACGGGGGTTCCTTTGCCAGTTCGTCTTTCAGGGCGGCGATCGCCTCGATGGGGCCGGGGTCCACGCCGGCGTCGAAGGCCAGGTAGACGCTCACCCAGTCGCCAACGTACATGAGGTCGATGAGCTGGGCGAGACGGCCCTCCCCCGCCGCCCGGACCTCGAGCACGGACGCCACCGTCTCCTCCACGATGGTCCGGGTGGCCTCCACCCGTCGCCCCAGCTGGGGGTGCTCGAAGTCGTGGCGCAACTCCACCAGCGTCGTCACCTGGCGGGTGACGTCGCCGTGCTGGCCGAACCCGCAGATCTCGTTGTGATCCAGCTCCGGGAAGGCGTTCCAGAAGGCCGGGGCCTTGGCGTTCTCGTTGACGTCGGCCTTCCACCGGTAGGCGGCCACCGACCCCAGCGCCCCGGTGCCCCACACCAGCGGGAAGGTCCGGCCGATGCGCCGGGCCAGCTCCCGGGCCGGGTTGGCAGCACCCTCCACCCGGGGATGGCAGGCGCCGCGCCGGACGGCGGACTGGGTCCGGGCGGCGTCGATCCACGCTCCCGCACCGGGGAGGAGCCCGAGGCGCTCGCACACCACGAACAGCGGCGTGGCCAGGTGTCCGAGGGCGGCACGGGGCATGAAGCCGCCGGGACAACCGACGACCGGGGCGCCGGCGCTCCCCGCCAGCGCCGCCAGCTCGCCTCCGGAGCACACCGCCACCAGCCGGGCGCCGGCGGCCAGCGCCGCCGCCGCCGCCTCCAGGGTCTCCTCCGTGCCGCCGGAGTAGGAGACGGCGAAGACGAGGGATCCGGGCCCCACGAAGCGGGGGATGCGGTAGCCCTTGAGCACGGTCACGGGGACGGGCAGGTCGTGGGAGGCGGCGGCGGCGAGCACGTCGCCGGAAATGCCCGAGCCCCCCATCCCGCACACCACCACGTGCTCCACGGGAGCGCCGGACAACGCGGCCAGGTCCACGGCGGCGGCGGCCGCGGCCGCTGCCTCGAACTGCTCCGGGAGGGTGGCGACGGCCTCGGCGAAGCCGAGCGAATCGACGGGCTTCACGCGGAAAAGGTGGGGCCGATCCCCTCGGCCCGGGCCCGCTCCAGGAGCCCGTCGACCTCGCCCTGGGGCAGCACGGTGGCCTCGTCGATGAGCATGACGGGAATGTCGTCGCGCACGTCGTAGCGACGCCGGCACGCCGGGCACACCAGGGCGCCGTCAGATTCGAAGTAGTAGAGCGGGCCCTTGTCGTCGGGGCAGGCGAGAATCTCGAGCAGGCGGGGATCGAGGGCCATGGTCGAACTCCCTTACTGGATCAGGGCCAGGACCTCGGCGGTGCGGGCGGCGGTGGTCTCGGCGTCAGGCGATTCGAGGTTGAGGCGCAGCAGCGGCTCGGTGTTGGACGGCCGGATGTTGAACCAGAACTCGCCACAGTCCACCGACAGGCCGTCCAGGCGTTCCTGGGCGCAGCCGGCGAAGGCCGCCGCCACCGCTTCCGTCGCCGCCGCCTGGTCCGCCACCCGGGTGTTGATCTCCCCGGAGGCGGCATAGCGCTCGAAGGGCTTGCGCAACTCGGACAGGGGCACCCCGGCCTGGCTCAGCTGACCCAGGACGACCACGGCGGCGATGAGGCCTGAGTCCGCCCGCCAGTTGTCCCGGAAGTAGTAGTGGCCCGAGTGCTCCCCGCCGAAGATGGCGCCCGTCTCGGCCATCACCTGCTTGATGAACGAGTGACCGACGCGGGTCCGCACCGGCGTGCCGCCCATCTCCCGGATGACCTCGGGGACGACCTTGGAGCAGATGAGGTTGTGCACCACCGTCTGGCCCGGCGGGTTCCGCTCCAGGATCCCCTTGGCCACGATGGCCGTGGTGAGGGAGCCGGAGATTGGCTCGGCCTGGTCGTCGACCAGGAAGACCCGGTCGGCGTCGCCGTCGAAGGCGAGGCCGATGTCGGCGCCCTGCTCCCGGATCACCCGCTGCAGGTCCCGCAGGTTCTCGGGTTGGATGGGGTCCGCCGGGTGGTTGGGGAAGTTCCCGTCAAGCTCGGGGAAGAGCACGGTGAGCTCGAAGGGCAACGCCTCGAACACCCGGGGGGCGACCAGGCCGCCCATGCCGTTGGCGGTGTCGGCCACCACCCGGAGCGGCCGCAGCACCGAAGGGTCGACGAACCCCCGGACGTGGTCGGCGTACTCCCCCACCAGGTCCCGGGAGGTGACGGTCCCCCGCTGGTCCCCCTGCTCCAGGCGTCCAGCGGCCACCGCCGCTTTGATGTCGCCCAGCCCCGTGTCCTGGCCGACGGGCGCGGCCTGCGCCCGGCACAGCTTGATCCCGTTGTACTGGGCGGGGTTGTGGCTGGCGGTGAACATGGCCCCGGGGGCGTCGAGCCGCCCGGAGGCGAAGTAGATGAGGTCGGTGGAGGCGAGGCCGGCGTCGATCACGTCGGCGCCGGCCAGGGTGGCGCCGTCGATGAAGGCGGCCGAGAGCGGGCCCGACGACGTCCGCATGTCGCGGGCCACCACGATGCGCGGCGCCCCGGTGAAGGCGACGAAGGCGTTGCCGATGCGCCGGGCGGTGTCCTCGTCGAGCTCGTCGGGATACACACCCCGGACGTCGTAGGCCTTGAAGATGGCGTCGAGAGGGGTGGACATCAGGTGGGGAGCGCCGGCGGAGCAGGGACTGGGCGGCTGGGGCCGGGGCAGGGGCCCCCAGCCGCATCGCGATGAGCCGCCAGGCGAAGAGCCATGATCACGGTCGGGGATGCTAACCCGGCCGTCACACCAGAGCCGGTGCCGACTCCGTCGCGGGCTCGGTGGTGGGCTCGGTGTCCTCGGGGCCCCGGGCCGGGAGCGGCCCCGGCCGCCAGCGGGCCAGGAACACCAGGCCGGCGAGACCCAGCACCGAGAGGCCCATCCCGGCCAGGTCGACCGGTGTCCGCCCGTAGTGGAGGGTGACATCAGCGCCCGTGGGGACGACCACCATCAGGTTGGGCGACACCCGCCACGGGCCCTTGGCCCCCTCCGCCTGCCAGTTGGGGAAGTACGAGGTCTTGACCAGGACGGGCACACCGGGCTGGGACACCGAGAACTTCACCCAGTCGTCCCCGCTGCGCACGTTGGTGACCTCGATCTCGGGCAGGGGCCGCTTCTCGACACCGAGGTCGTCTTCCTCGGTGGCCCGGACCCAGGTGTCGGGACCGCCGTCGGCCAGCGGACGGTCGAGCGCCTCGGGGTCGTCGAACCACTTCGCCGACGGCTCCAGCCATTTCTTGTGGGACGACACCCCCGTCACCACCACGGGCTCGTAAGCCAGCGGCTCGACCAGCGGTGAGTCCAGCACCTCGTAGATCGACCAGCGGGCCACCTGGGGCTCGACGCCGTCCTGGCCGGTCTCCGTCAGCTTGCGCAGGCCGGGATGGGCGTCGGCCCTGGTCTTGGCCTCTTCGGACTGGGCCATGAAGTAGCGGACTCCGAAGAGCCGCATGTGGCGCACCCCGAGGTCGAAGTCCTCGAGGTTGTTGTACTGGAGATCCCGGACGGGGTTGGACGGTTGCTTGGCCAGCTCGGCCACCATCAGGAAGTGGTAGGGGGTGGTCGCCGCCGACTCGAAGTAGAGCCCTTCCATGGAGCCGATCCGCCCGTCCGTGAAATGGGGCAGGAGCTCGAGAGCCAGGGTGGTCCCGTACTTGTCGATCCCCGACGAGGGCTCCCACAGCGCCCGCCCGGGCGGGAGCTTGCCCATCGTCTCGATGACTTCCTTGAACTCGGCGTAGGCGGGCTTGGCCTCGTAGCCCGAGTAGTTCCACTTGATCCAGGCGGGGATGAACTTGCGGTGCTGGTGGGTGGAGACCACGCCGAGGACGAGGGCGGCGATGACGACGCCCACGGGGACAGCCAAGACGGGCACCTCGCTCCAGCGCCGGCCGGGAAGCGGCGGGGGCGGCGGGGATTCGGTGGCATCGGGCGGCGGCCGGTCCTCATCGGCGGGCGGGCTCCACTCCGGGGCCGGGGGCGGCGCCCACTCCTCGGCCCATTCCCGGGGCGGGGCCTGCGTCCAGTCCTCGCCGGGCGCCGGCTCGGGTCCGTCAGCGAGCGGCGCCTCGTCCTCGGCGGCGAAGGTGGTGCCCGGCTGGATGGGGACGAGCTCGCCCTCGGGCACCGGCACGGGTGGCGGACGGCGGTCCCCGATCAGGAGTCCGAGCGCCCGGCCCACACCGGTGGCGAGCTCGGCCACGCCACCGGCGGCCAGGAACAGGACGCTCAGGTAGTAGAAGGGCAGCAGCCGGGCGTTCCACAGCCGGCTCTCGGGGATGAGGACGAAGGCCACCCCCAGGATGGTGGCCTGGATCAGGAGCCCGACGAGCGACTTCCGCCACAGGGCGATGCCGGCCACCGCCCCCACCACGGCGAGCAGGAAGGCCCAGCGCAGGTCGGGCGGCATCAGGTTCCCGTTGGGACCCATGGGCGGTTCCTTGGTCCAGCCCATGTCGGTGGTGTACCCGAGGCGGGCCACCAGCGGCAGGGTCCACACGGCGGTGAGGAGCGCCCCCACTCCGCCGACGGCCACCGCCAGCGGGAGGTTCTTGAGGGGCCGGCGCAGCAGCCAGATCACCAGCGCCCCCACCACCGCGAACATGGTCACGATGATGTGGCTGAAGGCGGTGGCGGCCAGCAGCCCGGCGGGAAGAGCCAGGCTGCGGCGCTCCTCCAGGGCCCGGGCCAGCGCCCCCAGGAACCCGAGGGCGAAGCAGATGGCGATGGTGAAGGAGAACTCCCCCGCCAGGTTGCTGGGCAGGTTGCCCCCGTAGATCTGGTAGCCGGTGAAGAACAGGAACGGCAGGGTGGCGGCCGCGAACAGCGGAGGGGCGGGCCAGCGGGCGCCGATGCCCCGGGCGAAGAAGTAGGCGGCCACCGGTAGGGCGACCGGGCCGAGGGCGGTGACCAGCTTGAAGGCCACGTTGTAAGGCAGGAAGACGTCGAGGACGACGACCAGCAGCGAGGGCAGCGGGAAGTAGAAGTGCCCGGCCGGGAAGCCCGCGTACCAGTCGGGGGTCCAGCCCGTCAGGCGCCACTTGGGAAGGATGTGGTCCCGCAGGTAGGCCGGCCACCACACATGGGCGCCGGTGTCCCCGCCGTTGGCCGTCGTGTCGGCGAAGATCAGGTCGGGCTGGAGGGTGAACCAGACATAGAGCGCGCAGGTCGCGGTCGCGACGAGTCCAACCCAGCGCTGCACGGGGGTCAGGCGCACACCCACAGCATGCCAGCCCGGACAGGGGTGCCGGGACCACCCACGCCGGACAAATCCGGACGAACCGGCCTCCTCTGACTAGTTACTTCCAGCTGTTGTCCGGATCAGGCCGGGTCGTGCCGGACGCGGCGCGGACGGCGGTTGCCCCCGATCAACCCCAGGCCGCCGAGCATGAGGCCCATGCCCGCCATCAGCACCGGTCCCCGCCGGGTCTCCTGGCCCGTGCGGGGCAAGGTGTCGCCCATCACCTCGGGCATCGGCGCGGCGGCCGCCGACGCCGGCCCGGCCGCCACCCGGGGCGCCGGGGCCGGGGCGGCCACGAGCTGCTCGCCGAGCACGGTGGAGGGGACAGGCGCCGGCGAGGCCGCCGGCGGGGGCGCCGCCGGTGCCGGAGCGGGCGCCGCACCACCCGCGGCTGCGGCGGCCGCCGCCCTGACCAGGAAGCACGCCTGGTCGGAGCGCTCCTGCCCGAAGCCGCCACCGGAGCGGTCACCCGAAAGGAAGCCCTGGCTGCAGACCCGGCAGCCGTTGGCGACGTTGTCGGGGACGGTGTATGCGGCGGCGAACTCACCATCGTTGTCCGTGGGCTTCTCTTCCACGGACAGGCCGAGGGCGAAGGCGCCGTTGACCGTCACGCAGTTGATGGCCTTGTGGAGCGTTGATCCCGACCAGTCGGCCGTATCCCAGGTGAGGGTGACCTCGATCTGGTCGCCGGGCGACACGTTGCTACCGGCCGGCGGGCTGGTCGTCGTCTCGAGCCCTCCGGTGGGCGGCTGGCCAAGGATGCGCTCGCAGGTGCGGGTGATGTAGGCGTCACGGGACTCCGAGGAGGCCTCGTCGTCGGAATCGCCATGGCCGGCAGCTCCGTCATTGGAGCCGGACTCCCCCTGATCGGGAGCCGACCCGCACTCCCCCGATCCCGAACCCGACCCCTGATCGGGAGCCGACCCGCACTCCCCCGATCCCGAACCCGACCCCTGATCGGGAGCCGACCCGCACTCCCCCGATCCCGAACC
>JBIOYN010000466.1:0-9183 GCA_044870155.1 Acidimicrobiia bacterium
GGGACCCTTATGTCTTCCGGACGGCCGACAAGACGAAGTTGGCCAGTGTGTTGGAGATGGTGTGGACGTTGTGCTCCGCCTGCAGATGGGCGGCCACCTTGGCCACAATGGCGTCGGGTGAGGACTCGGTCCACGCCGCCGCACACACACAGCCGGCGTCGGCGCAGGCAAATTCGTAGGGCATGACCTTCCCCTTCTCTCAGGCGCCCCGGCGCTTCGGGAGGCGCGAAACCATCACGGGGCGAGCCGCGGCGCGCGGCGCCGTCTTCTTGGCCAGCAGGTCCTCCAGCGCCTTCTGAGTGGCCAGAAGGTCGGTGGCGATGCTGGTGAGGACGGGTGTGATCGGACGGGTGGCCATCTCGATGGCCCGGACCCCGGCGATCACTGTGCCCAACGTGAAGTTCACCTCCTTCAGGGCGAGGGCGATCCTGATCAGGTAGAAGGCGAGCGCCCCCACGGCGAGAAAGACTCCGAGAAGAGTGACAACTCCGGCGGCAGGCATGTGCGCTCCTAGAGGATCTTGTCGAGGGCAGCGCCGTACTGGCCGACGCCGGCACCGATCTTTTTGATGGACTCCATCGTCGGGACGAGCTCCGCCACCTGGTCCAGCTGGGCGGCGATGGTCACGCCCCCGGCGAGGATGGCCCGGCTCTCGTCCCGGATCTGTTTGACCGGAAGCCACACGCGATGCAAAAGCACCAGGACGACCGGGATGACGACGAAGAGCAGGATGGCGTTACCGATCCACCACAAAGGCATAGCGACGCTCCTCTCTAGCCCCGGCCCGTGGCCTTGGCGTTGGCGGTCTTGGCGATGACGGGCAGGGCGCCGACGATGTCGTCGAGCGTCCGGTTGACCATGGGCACGGCGGCCAGAATTGTCAGGTGGCCCTCGATGGAGGACACGCCGGCGGCCACCATGTGCAGGTTGTTCCCCACCCGGCTGAGCAGCTTGGCCAGCACGATGAGGAAGAAGGCCAGGACGCCCACCAGGGCGAGGATCTCGACAACGGTGAGGGTTACCAACACGGGTGTGCTCATAGTGTCTCCAGGAGTGCGAGGTGCAGGAGGGCTTCCTTCTTGATCGCCACCACCGCGTCATTGGTGGTGAGGAGCCCGTTCAGGTGGGTGGTGTCGGCGGCGACGCCCCCGGCCGCAGCCAGGACGTCCTTCACGCCGCCATCGATCTCGGTCACGAGGCGGACGAGGAACGTGAGCAGGAGGATGACCACGGCGATGACCACGGCGCCGATGCCGAGGCTGATCCGCCACATGGTGAGCTCCTGCGCAGTGAAGGCCAGTAAGGGCATGACTTCATCCCCCCAGAGCGGCCCGTGCCTTTTGGCACGCGGCGAGAATGGCGAGCCCGGCGGCGTTGACCTCCGGTACCGCCGGAATCAGGGACGTGTTCTTCTGCACTGCGTTGAGGCCAGCGGCGGCCACCGGGGCCTGCTCGACGATCCGCCCCGCCAACGTCAGGATCGAGGCCACCACGGCCACGACCACGACGATGATGGTGAAGGCGATCACGAGGCCCAGGTACCAGCCGAACAAGCTCTCTGCGAGCAGCATCGGCTTCCCCCTTATGTTTAAATGCACCAACAGACAAACTAAGGAATTCTACCCGAGTGCACTAGGTGCCATTTGTCTCTATCTGTGAATTGACTCAATCTCAGAAAGTGTGAAGTCATGACAAGAAAAACGGTCATGGCCATAGGGCTCGCGGTGGTGGCAGTGGCAGCCCTCGCCATCGGATTGATGGCGGGAGGTCGCTCCGTCGATTCGCCGAAGCGGACGACGGCTTCCACGACCGCCGGGACCAGCACCTCGGCCACCGGCGGCCAGCTCGTCGAGTTCCGCGACGAAACCCACGGCTTCGCCATCTCCTATCCCAAGGACTGGCTCAAGCTCAATTCCTCCGACGCCGAGGTGGTCCTCGTCGTCGCCGATCGGGACCCCGCCGAAAAGCGGGGTGGCTCGATCCTGGCCCGGGTGGTGAACACCGGTGTGGCCATTGGCCCCGAACAGCTCGCCCAGGCGAAGCAGTTCACTGACCAGGTGGTGACGGCCGGGCAGGGAGTGGAGCTCAAGGCGGAACCGGCGCAGATCACCCAGGGCGGTCTGCCCGGGTGGTTGTACTTCTATACCTTCACCGATCCCGACACCGGCGCCAAGGGTGCGCATACCCACTACTTCCTGTTCAAAGACCAGTTGATGATCAGCCTCGTCTTCCAGGGGCTGCCGGAAGAAGAGTTCGTACGCTTGGCCCAGACCAAGATCTTTGATCAGGTGGCCAATAGCTTCCGGGTCTTGTGAACCAGCGACCGGTCACTGGCAAAGTGACCGGCCGCTCGAACACCTTTCATCCAGGAACCTTCGCGTTGATGGCCTTGGCGGTGGTGTCGATGCTCTTCACCATGGCCAGGATGTTGCCGGCATCAGCTCTGATGCCCTCGACGGCCGCCAGGGCGGCGATGGCCCGCCGGTTGATGCCGGCCAGGCCGGAACCGAACCCGGCCCCGGGGGCTACCTCGTGGTCCCCCCGGATGGACTGGGCCGTGCTCAGCACACCCTTCAGGCTGGCGTCGATGCCGCCCACCGAGGCTCCGATCGAAGCCACGTTGCCGTCGATCGAACGCACCAGGCCGTTGATCGACTTGGCGGTGCCGTTGATGGCCCGGACCGACCCGTTGATGGCCAGGACGTCGGAGTTGATCCCCTTCACCCTGCTGTTGATCGAGTCGACCGACCCCTTGATCTGGCCCACGCTGCCGTTGATCGACGTGGCACTGGCGTTGATGCCGTTGGTCGCCTGGAGCACCTGCTCCACCTGACCGGTCAGAGGCTTGGCCGCAGCCAGGATCTCCTTGGCCGTGGCGTTGGTCTCGATGGCCAGGTTGACCGAGTCGAGGTCCTTGTCGATGGGCGAAACTTCGGTCGTGATCCGGCCGACCCGGTTGTCGATCTGCTGGGCGGACACCAGCGTGCTGGTCAACAGCAGGACCGCACCCAGTGCCCAGGCCACCACTCCGACCAGGATCTTCCCGGCCAGGCCGCGTTCATCCGATAGTCGTCTCATGGGGCCTCCTACTTGCACGATCCGGTACCGAGCTTGGTACACACCTGCTGGAGCGAGGTGTTGACGCTCTGCAGGCCGCTCAGGATGTTCCCGGTGTCGCCCTTGGCGGGACTGAGGACGCCGTTGATGACCGCCACCCGCTCGTGGATGTTCTGGGCCCCGAGCTTGTCCGGCGGGTTCTGGGCGTCCTCCAGCGTGGCCTCGATGCTCACGGCGGTGCCGTTGACGGTCACGAGGACGTTGCTGGTGTCGACCAGGGACTTGGCGATCCGGTCGAGCATTCCCGTCGTGTCGACCAGGGAACCGGACGTGTCCACCAGCGAGTTGGACGTGTCGACGAGCGAGCCCGAGGTGTTCACCAGGGAACCGGAGGTGTTGACCAGGGTCCCCGAGGTGTCCTTGAGCGAGCTGTCGACCGTGGTCAGCGAACCCCGGATCGACGTCAGGTTGGTGATGATCTGGTCGGCTTGACCGGCGATCGGTTTGAGTGCCGTGTCGATGCTGCCGAGCGACGTGTTCACCTCCGTGATGTGATCTGGTAAGGGTTTGACGTCACCCCCCGCTCCCGTAACGGCCCGGTCGGCCACGGCTAACGCGCCGTCGATTGATTCCAGGGCTGAAACGATGCCCACCAGGAATCCCACGACGACGAGCACGACCAGGATCCCGATCGTCACCCAGGTCCACATCCACTTGGTGAGCGCTCCTGCACCAGCTGCCGACCGGCGGGGAGCAGAGACTGCTTGAGCCATGTCACTCCTCCTTAAGAGCAGGCCGTCGCGTTGCCGGGAGGCACGCGGTCGTAGATGCATTTCGCCCAGTGGTCAGCGGCTTTCGCCTCACCCAGGATGTTGCCCGTGTCGCCCTTGATGCCCTGGGCCACCGGGAGCGTCACGTCCAGGTTCTTGTTGATCTGGGCCACGTCGGCGTTGATCCGGTTGGCCACGTCGAGGATCGCCGCCGCTTGGGCGTTGATGTCCTTGGCGGTGGCGTTGATCTTGACCGCACTGGCGTTGATGCTGCCGGCATGGCCTTCGATGGCCGTGGCCGAGCGGTTGATGTCCTTGGCCGTCTTGTTGATCTTGGTGGCGCTGCCACCGATCTCGCCGGCGGTGCCGTTGATCTTGGCGCCGGTGCCGTTGATGGCCGAGGCCGTGCCGTTGATGGATCCGGCGAGGCCGTCGATCCCCTGAGCCAGGGTCACCACCTCAGCCAGCTTGGCCTCCAGCGGCTTGGCACTGGCCAGGATGGAGGCGGCCGTCTCGTTGGTGCGCTGGAGCTGGATGACCGAGTCGGTGGCGATGTTGATGCCCCGGCCGGTCTGGGCGATCCGGTCAGCCTTATGGTTGATCCGGTTGGCCGCCATGGTCGTCCGCGTCAGGAGCACCACCGACAAAAGACCTGCGACGACGACGACGGCGACGACAACCATGTTGGTGGTGTTGGTTTGTCCTCGTTCGGCTAGGACGCATTTCTTGAACCTGTGCAACGTTGACACCCCCCATTTGTCAGTGTGAGGCGACGTACTGAAGGCACGCCGTGTCTTTCCGACGGCCTGGCCCGGTGGCGAGCGGCACCCTCCGGCGGCGCGCGCCGGCCTCATCGGCCCCGCCAGTGGGGAGGCGGCGCCGCCCCCCGGCTCATCGACCAGTTGACGGCTCCGAGCCGGCCCTCCTCGGGCATCTCCGCGGGCCGCAGCCGGTAGTCACGGGCCAGCAGGATCTCGGCATCCTCTCCCTCTTGCAGCGCCAGGCAGGGCGAGCGGTACTCGCACTCCGCGCAGTGGGCGCCGGGAGTGGGGTAGGGGGCGAGGTAGGGGTCGGCCATCTCCAGGGCCTCGAGACCCAGATTGCGGCCCAGCCCGCCGAGCTCCACGGCCGACCGGGGGATGCGGGTGCGGCGGAACATGTCGCCGCCCTCGTCCACCACCACGTCGGTCGGGGCGTGCGCCGCCTTCACGTACATCCGCCGGTGACCGGCCGTCGGTGCCGCCGCCGGGATGGTGTCCAAGTCCGGCGCGGACATCTCGGCGTGCCGGGCGCTGGCCCGGGCCCGGGCGAAGGCGTGTGAGGCACGTGGCCGGCGCACGGGGTCGGCGGGATCGGGGGGCGTCCTCCCGCAGCGCAGCTCGTTGTGGATGGTGCCGCTCACCCGCATCCCCAGGTAGAAGATCTCCCAGGCCCAGGCCGCGGCCAGCAGCTCGTCGTCGAGGGCCAGGAGGTCGAAGTCGGAGAACCCGTCCTGGGCCAGCTGGTGCCGCACCACCCAGTAGGCGTCGTGCTCGTCGACCACCAGCATGTCGATCCGCCCCTGGTAGCGGATGGGGTCACCGCGCCCCGGGTCGACCAGGTCCTCGCCGGGCGAGCGCCAGTCGGGCACCTGCACGCTGAAGTCGGTCTCCACCCTGACGGGCCAGAAGCGGTCGACGGCCGGCGCCCATTCGAGGTATTGCGAGAGCAGCGCTCGGCCCGCCTCGCGCTCTGCTTCCCAGCGGGCGAGGTCATCGGGGCTGAGGTCCGGGAACGGCGCCCGCTGCTTGTCGAGGGCCCGGTCCAGCGCCTGGGCGGCCAGGGGGAGGACCACGGAGCGGTCCCACTCCCACATGCCGGGGAAGTAGTAGACGGCGAGGGCGTCGCGCAGCGCCCGGTCGAGGTCCACCGAGGACGAGGGGTGTGCGGGTTCGAGGTTGCGGCGCCGCCGGGAGCCGAAGTCCCATGCCCGGCGGCACGTCCGGTACCACGTCCGATCCCAAGGCCGCACCCCGTAGGCCGCCACGGGACCGGGGCCTCAGCAGATTCTCGGCAGAGGGTCGCCGACCAGCATGTCGACGATGCGTGTTCCGCCGAACTGCGTCTTGAGGAGGACGAGCCCGGGAGGGTCGTCCTTCACTCGGCCGATGATGGCGGCGTCGTTGCCGAGTGAATGGGCGCGCATGGCCTCCAGGGCGGTGTCTGCTTGTGCGCCGTCCACGATCGCCACCAGCCGGCCCTCGCAGGCGACGTACAGCGGGTCGATGCCCAGGATCTCCGAAGCACCGGTGACGGCGGGCCGCACGGGGACGGCCTGCTCGTCGATGACCATGGCCACGTTGGAGGCCTTGGCCATCTCGTTGAGAATGGTGGCCACACCGCCCCGGGTGGCGTCCCGCAGCGCCCGCACGCCCTCAGGGACGGCGTCGAACAGCGCCCCCACCAGGCCGTGCAGGGGGGCGGTGTCGGAGGTGATGTCGGCTTCGATGTCAAGCTCGCCCCGCGCCAGCATGATGGTGATGCCGTGGTCGCCGATGGGCCCCGACACGATGATGGTGTCGCCCGGTTGGCAGCGGTGGGCGCCCAGCTCCACCGGCCGCTCGATCACGCCCACGCCCGCGGTGTTGATGTAGCAGCCGTCGGCCTTGCCCTTCTGGACGACCTTGGTGTCCCCGGTGACGATGGTCACCCCGGCGGCCTCGGCGGCGGCGGCCATGGAGGCCGCGATCCGCTCCAGGTCGGCCACCGGGAAGCCTTCCTCCAGGATGAAGCCGGCGGACAGGTACAGCGGTCGGGCCCCCGACATGGCCAGGTCGTTGACCGTGCCGTTGACGGCCAGGTCGCCGATGTCGCCGCCGGGGAAGAAAAGGGGCGAGACCACGTAGGAGTCCGTGGTGAAGGCCAGACGCTGGCCGCCCACCGAGAGCACAGCCTGGTCCTCCAGGGGCTCGAGCAGCGGGTTGCGGAAGGCCTCCAGGAAGATGGCGTCGATCAGGATGTGGGTCGACTTCCCCCCCGCCCCGTGAGCCAGCGTGATGCGCTCCTCCTTCACCTTCTGCTTCTTGGCCCGGGCCCGCTCGATGCGGGCCAGCACCTGCTGCTCCTTGGTCAGGTGCTCCTCGCCGACGGGGTACTGGGCCAGCTCCGGGTCGGAGACGGCTTCCTCCACGGCCCGTTCGGCCCAGCCCGCACGCTCTTCGGTGTCCCGGGTCAATTCCGCATTGCCTCCATCACCCGCTCGCGGGTGAAGCGGCCGAAGTTGTAGTAGGCGGCGCAGGCGCCCTCGGAGGACACCATGCATGTGCCGATGGGAGTCTCGGGGGTGCAGGCCGTCCCGAACACCTTGCACTCCCACGGCTTGATGACGCCCTTGAGCACCTCGCCGCACTGGCACGCCTTGGGATCGGCCACCCGCACGCCGGGCACGTCGAAGAGCCGCTCGGCGTCGTAGGCGGCGTAGGCGTCGCGCACCTGGAGGGCGGAGTGGGAGATGAACCCCAGGCCCCGCCACTCGAAATAGGGCCGCAGTTCCATGACCTCGCCGATGACCTGGAGGGCCTTGGGGTTGCCGTCCCAGGGCACCACCCGGCTGTACTGGTTCTCCACCTCGGAGCGCCCGTCGGCCAGCTGGCGCAGCAGCATGTAGACCGAGGTGAGGATGTCGAGCGGTTCGAAGCCGGCGCACACCAGCGGCTTGTGGTGCGCCCGGGAGATGAAGTCGTAAGGCCGGCACCCGATGACGGTGGACACGTGGCCGGGGCCGATGAAGCCGTCGAGGCGCAGGTCCGGTGAATCGAGGATGGCCTTGATGGCGGGGATGATCGTCACGTGGTTGCAGAAGATCGAGAAGTTGTCGAGTCCCTCGGCCTTGGCCCGCAGCACCGTCATGGCTGACGACGGGGCCGTGGTCTCGAAGCCGATGGCCATGAACACCACCCGCTTGTCGGGGTTCTCCCGGGCGACCTTCAACGAGTCGAGCGGCGAGTAGACCATGCGGATGTCGGCGCCCTTGGCCTTGGAGTCGAAGAAGGAGCCCCGCCCGCCCGGGACCCGCATCATGTCGCCGAAGGTGGTCATGATGACGTCGGGCTGCTCGGCGATGGCGATGGCGTCGTCGAGCCGGCCCATGGGCAGGACGCACACCGGGCAGCCGGGTCCGTGCACCAGGGTCACGTTCTCGGGGAGGTAGTCCTCCAGCCCGTGCTTGTAGATGGTGTGGGTATGGCCGCCGCACACCTCCATGAACTTGTACTGCCGGCCGGGCTCGCACAGGGCGGCGATCTGGGTGGAGAGCACCCGGGCTTTCTCGGCGTCGCGGAATTCGTCAACGAAGCGCATGAGCGGCCCTCCTAGTCGCCGATGGTCGAGTCGGCCAGGGCGGCCAGCTCGTCGTCATAGGCCTGGCCGATGCCCTCCAGGAAGTTGAGGGCAGCGGCCGCCTCTTCCTCGTCGATCTTGGACAGGGCGAAGCCCACATGGATGAGGATCCAGTCGCCCGGCTGGACGTCTTCGCCCTCCAGGAGTCCGATGTTGATGGCCCGCCGGACTCCACTCACGTCGACCTTGGCCAGGTCGGGGCGGTCGTCGTACAGCTCGACGACCTCTCCGGGGATTCCCAGGCACATGGTGTCTCCGCTCCTTGTCTTGAGTTCAGCTCTTCAGGTCTCGATTTCGACGGACTCGAGGACGAGGTCGTCGCCTCCGGTCAGGGCCACGTCGGTCGACCCGCACCCTGGGCACAGGGGAAGCTGGTCCTCGGCCTCCCAGTGCTGCCCGCACGCCTTGCAGTGGCCGTCCACGGGGACGACGACCACGTCGACGTCGGCGCCGTCGGCCACCGATCCCGACGCCACCAGGGAGAAGGTCTGGTCGAAGGCCTCCGGGCCGACCCGGTGCAGCGCTCCGACGCGCAGGCGCAGGCCGGTCACCCGGCGGCCCCCCGCCTTCCCCTCGACGGCGGCGAGAACGGACTGGCACAGCCCTATCTCGTGCACCTACATCTTCCTGATGCGCAGGTACCGGGCGATGTCGCTCGAGGAGATGAGCACCACGGCGAGCACCAGGATCAGCAAGGCGGCGAAGATTCCGAAGACGACGGCCATGTCACGCCACCCGCAGTCGACTGACGGCGCCCTTGACCTCGCCCGCCAGCACGCCGCCGCCGGTCTCGAAGGCCTGGCGGGCGACCTGGGTGACGAGACCCTTGCCCGTGTCGATCATCGCTGCGAACTCATCCGACGTCTGGATCGTCTCCCACGCCTTCATCAGCTTGGAGAGACCCTCCTTGCCGGCATTGCAACCCACCACGTAGCCGACTGCGAAGCCAACGATTGCCAGCATCTGTTCACCCCTCCTG
>JBIOYN010000467.1:0-2294 GCA_044870155.1 Acidimicrobiia bacterium
CCGGGGCGTTGAGCTTCATGTTCCCCGTCGAGCCGTGGAACACGGCGTCCCCGAAGGTGAAGATGCCCCCGTCGCTGGCCACCATGTAGTAGCCGAGACCGGACGGCGTCGGGATCGAGTCGAGCACCGGCCCGTTCAGCTTCACCGCCGACATGTCACCGAGGTGGGTCGCTTCGCCGAAGTTCAGCGCCCGGCCCCGGGACGTGAAGATCCAGTACCCGTTGCCCGACGGAGTGGCCGACAGGGAGGTCACCGTCTCCCCGAAGGCCAGCGGCGTCGTCACGTTCCCGAACGCCCCCGCATCCCCCTGGGTGAAGACCCGGCCCGTCGAATCGACGATCCAGTACCCGGCACCCGAGGGGGTGGGCTCGATGTCCACGGCCACCACCCCGATGGTGCTTCCGGCGATGGGGGCGTCACCGTGCCCCTTGGCGTCGCCGAAGGAGTACACCTTGCCGTCCGACCCGAGCATCCAGTAGCCGGAACGTTCGCTGGCCGGGGCCGGAGTGGCAGGGTCCGGAGTCGGTGTCGGTGTCGGGGTGGGGTCGGGCGTCGGGGTGGGCGTGGGCGTCGGGTCCGGAGTGGGCGCCGAGCCGGTGTAGGGACCCCAGGTCAGCGTCTCGATCTGGTGGAACCAGGGGTCGTTGGCGTACTGCTTGTAGCCCTCGAGCGACTTGTCGGTCGTCTCGATGTCCCAGCCTCCCTCGGAGTCGGCCGACTTGCCCGACACGTCGAAGTAGACCATGGCGGCGATGTCGGAGTAGGCGCCGCAGTGGGTGCAGGAAGCGGGCGTCGTCGCCGTGCGGGCCATGACCGTCTCGTGGGCGTCCCGGAACCAGTTCCCCTTGTCCGTGCCCCCGTCGCCCTGCTCCTGGGTGCCGTACTCGGCCACCATGATGGGCTTCACCGTGGTCTTGTTGGGGAAGCTGGCCGGGAAGTCGTCGTCGACGTCCCGCAGCGACTGGGGAACGGGGCCGCTGCTGCGGGCCCAGATCATGAACTCGTCGTAGATCTCCAGCATCCGGCGGTAGCGGTCGTTGCGGCCCGCGGCGCCGTGCCAGTTGTAGCCGTCGGCCGAGACCCAGTCGACGTAGGTGTCGCCGGGGTAGTAGTCCCAGGCGAAGTAGCCGTAGTCGTTGGCGTCCTTGTAGCGGGCGGCGTTGGTGGAGAAGTTCCAGATGACGTTGTCGGCGCCGAGCAGCTTGAACCGGTTCCAGATGTAGCGCCAGGCGTTGATGAACTCGGCGGGCTTGCCGACCTCGCTCTGACTCTGGCGGGAGCCGTCCATCTCCCAGCAGTAGCGCATGAAGAACTCACGGCCGTAGGACTTCATGGACAGGGCGGCGGCGTCGATCTCGTCGTCGAGCTGGCCGGCCACGATGTCGTGGCTGTCACCGCAGCCCCAGCCCATGAGCGGGATGCGGTTGGATTCCTTGTCCCACTCCATGAGCTGGATGGAGGGCTTGAAGTCGATGGTGCCGTCCGGCTTCTTCCCCTTCAGGTAGTAGTTGAAGTCACCCTCGTAGTGGTTGTCGATGTCGAGGGTGCGACCGATCTTGCCTTCCAGGATGTCGATGCCCTGCTCGGGCTTGGTGGTGAAGCGGCTGGAATCGGAATGGACCCCGAACAGCGCACCGGTGGTGGGAGCCAGGCGACCCGGCGCCCGGGCGGGCGCCACCAACGAGCCCTTGAACCGGTCGTTGGCGTCGCACTTGTCGATGGGCGGGTTGTCGTACTCCTCCGTCGGGCACGGGTCCGAGCTGCCGTCGTGGTGGGCTTCGGCGGGGAGGGCGCCCGTCACCACGGACGACGCCACAAGACCGAGAAGAAAGAAGGCCGTCCGCAGTGGACGCCTGTTCGCCTTGGGGAAGGCGGGTACAACGGGCATCGATCTCACCTCTCGCTCCGCCCCGGCGGGGTCCTCGGGGTGTTGTGGAAAACGGGCACCTGCACCCCACGCGGCGCAATGGGAGGAACGGACGACGTTCGACCCAATGCGACTCGTGGTGCGCCTCTCCCGATTTCGCCGGAAGAGGACAGTTCCCCTCCCTGCGGGCAAATGTTTTGGCCACGCAGGGTGACGGTGCGCTACCTCGTGAGGGCGGCCACGGCCACGATCGGTTTGGCGGGGGGCTTGTCCCCCAGCGAGCCGGAGAAGGGCCGGTCCGAGAAGGTGAAGATCCCGCCGTCCTCGGCCACCATCAGGTAGCCGTTGCCGTAGGGCACCATCCCGGTCATGGGCTTGTTGAGCTTCTTGTCGCCCATCGACCCCCGGAAGGGCACGTTCCCGAACG
>JBIOYN010000468.1:0-18701 GCA_044870155.1 Acidimicrobiia bacterium
CGGCGGAGATCGTGGGTACCGAGCCCGAGTTGCTCACCGGAGACGAGGAGGGCCGTCTGGCGTTCGTCGGCGCGACCGCGGAGCTCGATCCGGCACGCGGCCCGTTCCTCGTCGTCGACATCGGCGGAGGCTCGACGGAGTTCGTCGTGGGCAGTGACGAGCCGAGTGGAGTGGTGACCACCGACATCGGTTGTGTGCGCCTCACCGAGAAGTTCCTGGGCGGTGACCCGCCCCGCCCCGAAGAGCTGGCCAACGCCGTCGGCGTCGTGCGCGACATCCTCGAGGACGTCGCCCGCGAGCTTCCTGGCCTCTCCGATGCCCGCCGGCTGGTGGGTCTGGCGGGCACGGTCACGACCATGGCTGCGGTCGAGATGGGGCTGGCAACCTACGACCGCGACCGCATCCACCACTTCGTGCTGACGCACGAGGCGGCCGAGGACGTGTTCCGCACCCTGGCCACCGAAACAGCCGCCGACCGCCGTCACAACCCCGGTCTCGAGCCCGCCCGGGTCGACGTGATCGTGGGTGGCGCCGCCGTCCTGGTGGCCGTCATGCGCCACTGGGGCTTCGAGGAGATGATCGTCTCCGAGGCCGACATCCTCGACGGCCTGATCCGCTCCCAGCTCTGAGGGACCCGGGCTAACCGAGCAAGGCCGCCAGAGCGCCGAGCAGGGTGGCGACCGAGCGTTCCCGGGCGCCATGGCCCATGAGGCCGATCCGCCAGGCCTGGCCGGCGAAGGGCCCGAGCCCGCCTCCCACCTCGATGCCGAACTCCTCCCGCAGGGCTTTGCGGCCGCCGGCATCGTCGACGCCGGCGGGCAGGCGGGCGGCGGTGAGCTGGGGCAGCCGGTGTTCCTTGGGCGCGATCACCTCGTAGCCGATGCCCGGCAGGAGCTCCTGGAGCATGCGGCCCACGCGGGCGTGGCGGTCCCACACCGCCTCCAGGCCCTCGGCCAGGACCCGGCCCAGGCCGGCGTGGACGGCGTAGAGCAGCGACGCCGAGATGGTGTGGTGGTAGCGGTGGGGATCGTTGAGGTAGGCGTCGAGGAGCCCGAGGTCGAGGTAGAACGACGCCGGCGGCGAGGACCGGCCCGTCACCCGGGCCACGGCCCGCTCCGAGAGGGTGACGGGCGCCAGGCCGGGCGGAGCGCCCAGGCACTTCTGGGTGGCCGAGTAGGCGGCGTCGACGCCCCAGCCGTCGATCTCGACGGGGATCCCCCCGAGCGAGGTCACGGTGTCGAGCATGAACAGCGTGTCCGTCTCCTGGAGGGCCCGCAGCGGGGCGACCTCGTTGCGGACCCCGGTGGACGTCTCGGCGTGGACGACGGCCACCAGGCGGGCCCGGGGGGTGCGGCGCTGGGCGGCGAGCACGGCCTCGGGGTCGAGGGAGCTGCCCCAGGGCGCCTCCACCCGCTCGATGGTGGCGCCGGCCCGGCGGGCCACCTCGCACAGCCGCTCGCCGAAGTAGCCGTTGACGCCCACGATGGCCACGTCGCCGGGCTCGAGCAGGCTGACCAGGCACGCCTCCATGCCCGCCGAGCCCGTGCCCGACACCGGCAACGTCAGCCGGTTGGCGGTGCGGAACACCTGCCGGAGCCGGTCGGCGATCTCGGCCGTCACGCCCAGGAGGTCGGGGTCGAGGTGGCCGAGGACGGGCCGGACCATGGCCTCCATGGCCTCCGGGTAGGGATTGGACGGCCCGGGGCCGAGGAGCAGGCGTTCGGGATGCATGGAGGTCGCCTCCGTTCAGAGCTGGGAGCGGATGAGTCCGTCGAGGATGTCGGCCTCGGAGACGAGCATCTCCTCGGCGCCGAAGTGGCGCATGACCGCCACCAGCACGATGGCGCCGCCGACGATGACGTCGACCCGGCCGGGCTCCAGGCCGGGGTTGTGCCGGCGGGCGTCGGCGGGCTCGGTGGCCAGGGTGCGGACCACATCCTCGGCGGCGGCGTGGGTCAGGCGGAAGTGGTGGAGGGCCTCGGAGTCGTACTCGGGCAGGCCCAGCTCGACGGCGGCCACGGTGGTGACCGTGCCCGCCACGCCGATGAGCGTCTGGGCGTCGATGGCCCCGGGCAGGAGGCGATCGACGTCGTCCAGGTGCAGCCCCACCACGGAGATGGCCTGGGACAGCTCCTCGGGTGCGGGCGGGTCGGAGTGGAGGTAGGCCTCGGTGAGGCGCACGCAGCCGACGTCGACGGACATCAGGCTCTCGGGCTCGCTGGTACCGACGATGAACTCGGTCGACCCGCCGCCGATGTCGACGACCAGGTAGGGCGCCGGATCGCGGAGGCCGGCCGTGGCCCCGAGGAACGTGAGGCGCCCCTCCTCCTCGCCGGTGATCACCTCCGGCGCCGCGCCCAGGATCTCCGCCGCGGGGCCGAGGAAGTCGTCCCGGTTGCCGGCGTCGCGCACGGCGCTGGTGGCGGTGGCCCGCACGCCGTCGGCACCCAGCCGCTCAATCGCCTGGCGGTACTCCCGGAGCACCGCCAGCGTGCGTTCGACGGCTTCCGGATGCAGGAGGCGGGCGGCGTTGACACCCTGTCCCAGCCGGGTGATGGTCATGCGCCGGTCGAGGGTGGAGAGCACGTGGTCCCGGCCGTCGGCGTCGGCCACCAGCAGGCGCGTCGAGTTGGTGCCGATGTCGATGGCGGCGAGTCGCTTGGCGGTCACCGGGGGAGCCGTTCCGCCACCCAGCGGCCCACCGGATCGTCGCCGCCGGCCAGGTAGTAGGCGTAGTGGGCATGGAGGCACTTGACGCCCCGGGCCGTCCCGCCCACCCCGCCGCCGGGCCGGGGTCCGGTGTAGCCGGCGGGGAGAGCGGCGTCGCGCTCGGCGGCATAGGCGGCGTGGGCGGCGGCCAGCTCGGCGGCGTCGACATCGCGCTCCGCCGTCCGCACACCGCCGGCCGACTCCAGGCGGGCCACCGCTTTCACGGCCTGGCGGTCGACGAGCCAGAAGCGGGTGGGCATCGGGCGCCCGTCGTGCGTGAGGGGGTCGTTGCGGATGACGGCCGGCGCCCCGGTGGCGGTCCGCACGCACACCGCGAATGCGGCCTCGGGGAGGCGCCCCAGGGAAGCGGTGAGGACGGCGGTGTCGTCGGCGTGGGCGGGCACGGCGGCAGTTTACGAGGGCCCTGCTTGTCCCCCGCTACCAGGTTTCACCCGTCCCCCACCTGGAAAGAAGCGGAAGGATTCTGACGGCCGGCGGAGGCCGTCACACGAAGGGGAGTGGCAACATGGGCGTCCGGTCGCTGCCGCGGGCAGTCCTCCTCACCGTCCTGCTCTTCTGGGCCGCCGGCGCAGCACCGGCTGAAGCCGCCAAGAACACGCCGCCGGGCAACCCGCCGGGGAACAACGGCACCATCAAGGTGGCGAACGACGCAGACCCAGAGCCCGACAACGAGCCGCACATCGACGGCTGCCGGCTGTGGATCGAGTTTTTCGGCTTCGACGAGGGCGAGCGGGCCCGGATCACGTTCGAGACCCAGCCGTCGACGGGCCAGGGCGACCTGCTCCTCACCCACGAAGCCGTCATCAGCGACGACCCCGCCGGCGGGGGCCAGGACGAGGACGCCGTGATCGGCTTCAACCTCTCCGAGGCCCTCCAGAACTTCGAGCCCCACCCCCAGCAGGGGTACCACGTCAAGGTGAAGTCGGACTCCCTGGCCGCACCGGGCGGGTCCAAGCAGAAGGTGTTCTGGCTCCAGTGCACCCCGGCGCCGGCGGGGATCGTCCGGGTTCAGAAGGCCGTGGAAGGCGCCGGCACCGGACCTTTCTTGCTCGTCGTGCGCTGCAACCACGCGCCGGCGGACACCGAGGTGACGCTGGACGCCGGCGAGTCGCGTGACATCCCGGTCCCGTACGGGACGACCTGCGCCGCAACCGAGCCCGACTCCAGGGGAGCCGTCGAGGTCCGCTTCACCGAGAGCGCCGGGGATGGCACCAATGACGGCCAAGTCCAGGTCACGAGCAGTACCCCTGCCTCGGTGGTGGTCACCAACGTCTTCCCGGCGGCGGCCCAGAGCGCGACCGCGGCTCGAGACCAGGCCGCCCAGGTGGAGGGCGTCACGTTGACCGCACAGGCGGCTCCGGCCGCCACTGCGCCTGCGGCCGCGGACACGCTCCCCCGCACTGGGGCCGCCACAGGGGATCTGGCCAGCTTCGGCGCCTGGATCCTGACCCTGGGAGGGTTGACCCTGATCGCCACCCAGCGGCGGTAAGAGGGTCGGCACCGGCGCTAACGTCGGTGCCGATGAAGGCCGCCACCGGGACCGCCGTCCCTGTCGCCGAGCTCGTGGCCATCTGCGGGCCCGACCGCGTCGTCACCGAGCACCACGCCCTGCGCACCTACGAGTCCGACGGACTCCTCCAGTACGCCGCCGTCCCCGCCGCCGCCGTCCTCCCCGACACCACCGAGGAGGTGTCCGCGGTGGTGGCCGCCTGCCACCGCGCCGGCGTGTCGTGGGTGGCCCGGGGCGCGGGCACGGGGCTGTCGGGCGGCGCCCTGCCCATCGAGGACGGGGTACTCATCTCGCTGGCCCGCATGCGCCGCATCCTCGACGTCGATCTCGAGAACCAGCGGGTCGTCGTACAGCCCGGCGTGACCAATGCCGAGGTGACGGCGGCCGTGGCCCCCACCCACTTCTACCCGCCGGACCCGTCGAGCCAGATCGTGTGCTCCATCGGTGGCAACGTGGCCGAGAACTCCGGCGGGGTGCACTGCTTCAAGTACGGGTTCACCACCAACTACGTCACCGGCCTGGAGGTCGTGCTGCCCGACGGCGAGGTGGTGCACCTGGGCGGCGCCGAGTTCGACCGTCCCGGCTACGACCTGCTCGGCGCCTTCGTGGGCTCGGAGGGGACCCTGGGGGTGGCCACCGAGATCACGCTGCGGGTGGTGCCCGCCCCCGAGGCGGTCCGCACCGTGGTGGCGTACTTCACCTCGCCGGAGGCGGCCGGGCGGAGCGTGTCCGACGTGGTGGCGGCCGGCATCGTGCCCGGCGCCATGGAGATCATGGACCCCCTGGCCATCCAGGCCACGGAGGCGGCCACCCACGCCGGCAACCCCCTCGACGCCGGCGCCTCGCTCATCATCGAGCTCGACGGCTCGGAGTCGGAGTGCGCCGCCCGCTTCGACGAGGTGCTGGCCGTGTGCGAGCGCAACGGCGCCACCGGCATCCGCATCGCCGCCGACGCCGCCGAGCGGGCGCTGATCTGGAAAGCCCGCAAGGCGGCCTTCGCCGCCATGGGCCGCATCTCCCGCAACTTCTACGTCCAGGACGGGGTCATCCCCCGCACCCGGCTCCCCGAGGCCCTGCGCCGCATCGACGAGCTGTCGGAGACGTACGGGCTGCGGGTGGCCAACGTGTTCCACGCCGGCGACGGCAACCTGCACCCGCTCGTCCTCTACGACGCCGGCATCCCCGGGCAGGCGGAGCAGGCCGAGGAGCTGGCGGGGAAGATCGTCAAGGTCTGCGTCGACCTGGGCGGCTCCCTCACCGGCGAGCACGGCATCGGCGTGGACAAGAAGCGCTACATGGAGCTCATGTTCTCCGACGCCGACCTGGGCGCCTTCCAGCGCCTCCGCTGCGCCTTCGATCCCGAGGGCCGCGTCAACCCCGGCAAAGTCATGCCCACGCCCCGGCTGTGCGGCGAGGTGCCCGGCCCCTACCGTCAGCATCCCCTCGAGGCCGCGGGCATCGCCGAGCGCCTGTGAGGTCCCGGCGCCTGTGAAGACGGAATCTCCCTCGTCCTACGAGGAGGCGGCGGCCGTGATGGGCCGGTGCGGCGCCGAGGGCCTGACCGTCCGCGTCCGGGGCGGCGGCACCAAGTGGCACTGGGGCCGGTCCGTCCCCCAGCCGGATGTGGAGGTCGTCACCGCCGGTCTCGGCCGCCTGGTGGAACACAACGCCGGCGACCTCACGGCCGTGGTCGAGGCCGGCGCCCGGCTCGACGCCGGCCAGGAGGCGTTCGCGGCCGAGGGCCAGATGCTGGCCCTCGATCCGCCGGCGCACGGCGGGGCCGCCGGCGACGAATCCGCCGCCACCGTGGGTGGGGTGCTGGCCACCGCCGACTCCGGCCCGCTGCGCCACCGTTACGGCGCCATGCGCGACCTCGTCCTGGGCGTCACGCTCGCCCTCTCCGATGGGACCCTGGCCCGGGCGGGCGGGAAGGTCATCAAGAACGTGGCCGGCTATGACCTGGCCAAGCTGTTCACCGGCTCGTTCGGCACCCTGGGGCTGGTGGTCGAGCTGGCCGTCCGCCTCCATCCCCGGCCCGCCCGGAGCGGCACCGCCGCCGGTGCCGGCGCCGACCCCGAGGCCCTGGCCCGGGGGGCAGCGGCCGTGGCCCACGCCCCGCTGGAGGCCGACTCCCTCGACGTGTCCTGGACCGATGGCGCCGGGCGGGTCCTGGTGCGCCTCTCGGGCGCCGACCCCACCGCCCGGCTGGCCCAGGCCGCCGATCTGCTGGCCGGCGCCGGGCTGGCAGTCGACGTCATCGCGGACGACAAGAGCCTGTGGACGGCCCAGCGCGCCGGGCAGCGCGGCGCCGGCGGAGAGGCGGTGGTCAAGGTGAGCGCCCTGCCCTCCGCCCTGCCCCAGGTGCTGGCTACGGCCTCCGCGGTTGGTGCCCCGGTCGTCGGACGGGCTGGGCTCGGATTGTCGTGGCTCCGCCTGCCCGCCGGCGACGCCGCCGAGCTGGTGGCGGTGGTGGAGGAGATCCGCCGGGCCCTGGCGCCGGCGCCCGTCGTCGTCACCGACGCCCCCGACGAGGTCCGGGCCGGGCTCGACCCCTGGGGCGGCGAGACCGGGCCGGTCGCGCTCATGCGGCGGGTCAAGGCACGCTTCGATCCCGCCGGCGTGTGCGCGCCCGGGCTGTTCGTGGGAGGGATCTGATGCCGAGACCGACGCAAGCGTCGGCCTTCGACGCCCACCGGCCGCCGGCGGAGGAGGACATCCGGACCTGCATCCACTGCGGGTTCTGCCTGCCCACGTGCCCCACCTACATCCTGTGGGGCGAGGAGATGGACTCGCCCCGGGGCCGGATCGTGCTCATGCGCCAGGCCCTGGAGGCGGGCAGCGACATGGACCCCATGGCCGTCCACTTCGACCGCTGCCTGGGCTGCATGGCGTGCGTGACCGCCTGCCCGTCGGGCGTCCCGTACGACCGGATGATCGAGGCCACCCGGCCCCAGGTGGAACGCAACCACCGCCGCTCCTGGCGGGAGCGCGCCTTTCGGCGGGCGTGCTTCGAGCTCTTCACCCACCCCGGCCGGATCCGGGCCCTGGCACCGCTGGCGGCCGCCGGCGGACGGATCAAGCCCGAGCGGCTGCAGTGGCTGGAGCGCTTCCCCCGCCTGGCCGCCGCCACCCGGATCGCCCCCGACGTCCGCCTCTCGGCCGCCTGGCGCCGCCTGCCGGCCCACACCCCGGCGCGGGGCTCGCCCCGGGGGCGGGTCGGCTTCCTCCAGGGCTGCATCGCCCGGGTGATCTTCCCGGGGGTGAACGAGGCCACCGTCCGCGTGCTGGCCGCCGAAGGGTTCGCCGTCGACGCCCCCGCCGGCCCCCGCTGTTGCGGTGCCCTCCAGCTCCACTCCGGCGCCGAGCCCGAGGCGCTGGCTCTGGCCCAGGAGACGATCGCCGCCTTCGAAGGGTGCGAAACGGTGGTGGTCAACGCCGCCGGCTGCGGATCGGCCATGAAGGACTACGGCCGCCTGCTCGACGACGACCCGGAGTGGGCGGAGCGGGCGGCGGCGTTCTCGGCCAAGGTCCGGGACGTGAGCGAGTTCCTGGCCGGCGTCGAGCCCCGCGCCGTCCGCCACCCGATCCGGTTCGGGGACACCCAGGGCCCCGGGCCGGTGCGCGTGGCCTACCACGACGCCTGCCACCTCGCCCATGCCCAGAAGGTGCGGTCCGAGCCCCGGGCCCTCCTGGCCGGCATCCCCGGCCTGGAAGTGGTGGAACCAGCGGGGTGGGAGGTGTGCTGCGGCTCGGCCGGGCTCTACAACCTGCTCCAGCCCGACGCCGCCGCCGAACTCGGTCAGCGCAAGGCGGCCAACCTGGCCGCCACCGGCGCGCAGCTGGTGGTGGCGGGCAACCCGGGCTGCAGCCTGCAGATCGCCGCCCACTCCGGCCTGGCCGTCCGTCATCCCGTCGAGCTTCTCGACGCCTCCATCGCCGGGAGGAGCCTGCGATGACCGTACATCTGCCCGATGGTGTGGAGCTGGCCGGCAAGGTCGACGCCCGCAAGGCCGCCGTCCTCACCCCCGACGCCCTGGCCTTCGTGGCCGGCCTGCAGCGGCGCCTGGGTGAGGGCCGGTCACGGGTCCTGGCCGCCCGGGCCGAACGTTGGGAGCGCCTGCGGACCGGCGAACAGCCTGATTTCCTCGAGTCCACCCGGGAGATCCGCGACGGCGACTGGCAGGTGCCCCCCGCACCGGCCGACCTGGCCGACCGCCGGGTGGAGATCACCGGCCCCACCGACGCCAAGATGCTCATCAACGCCCTCAACTCGGGCGCCCGGGTGTTCATGGCCGACTTCGAGGACTCCAACGCACCCACCTGGAACAACATGGTCGACGGCCAGGGCAACCTGATGGAGGCCATCGACGGCACGCTCCACTTCACCAGCCCGGAGGGCAAGGACTACCGCCTGGGCGAGCAGCGGGCCACGCTGGTGGTGCGGCCCCGGGGCTGGCACCTGGAGGAGCGCCACGTGCTGGTGGACGGCCGGCCGGTATCGGCCAGCCTGTTCGACTTCGGCCTCTCTTTCTTCCACAATGCCCACCGCCTGCTGGAGCAGGGCAGCGGGCCCTACTTCTACCTCCCCAAGCTGGAGGGCCACCTCGAGGCCCGGCTCTGGAACGACGCCTTCTGCGCCGCCCAGGACGCTCTGGGCATCGACCGGGGAACCATCCGGGCCACCGTCCTGCTCGAGACCATCCTGGCGGCGTTGGAAATGGACGAGATCCTCTACGAGCTGCGCCAGCACTCCTCGGGGCTCAACGCCGGGCGCTGGGACTACATCTTCTCCGCCATCAAGAAGTTCTCGCACCGGCCCGACGTGCTCCTGCCCAACCGGGACCAGGTGACCATGACCGTCCCCTTCATGCGGGCCTACACCGAGCTGCTGGTGCGGACCTGCCACCGTCGCGGTGCCCACGCCATCGGGGGAATGGCGGCGTTCATCCCGTCGCGCCGGGACGCGTCCGTGAACGAGGTCGCCCTGGCCAAGGTGAGCGAGGACAAGGAACGGGAGTCGGCTGACGGCTTCGACGGCACGTGGGTGGCCCACCCCGACCTGGTGCCCACCGCCCTTTCCGCCTTCGACGCCGTCCTCGGGGAGCGGCCCAACCAGCTCGAGCGGCAGCGCGAGGACGTGGCCGTGACCGCCGCCGACCTCCTCGACCTCGCTGTGCCGGGCGGGGAGATCACCGAGGCGGGGCTGCGCAACAACGTGGCCGTCGGGGTGCGCTACCTGGCGTCGTGGCTGTCGGGCACCGGGGCGGCCGGCATCGACAACCTCATGGAGGACGTGGCCACGGCCGAGATCGCCCGGTCCCAGGTGTGGCAGTGGTGCACGCACGGCGCCCAGCTGGCCGAGGGGCCCCCGGTCAACGCCGACCTGGTCCGCAGCCTGGAGAAGGAGGAGCTGGACACGCTGCGGGAGGAGGGCGGTCCGACCGTGGGTCAGGCCGACCGGGCCCATGCCCTCTTCGAGGACGTCGCCCTGGGCTCGGGCTTCGTCGAGTTCCTGACCCTCCCGGGCTACGAGGCGCTGCTGACTTCCCAGCGGTAGCGGGGCACCCGGCGGCGCTCGGAGCGCAGGTAGTCGAGCGCCGGGGTGAGGGCGAGGACGGCGGCGCCGGGGGTGTAGAGGGCATCCTCGATCTCCTCGGTGGTGGCGGCGCCGGGGTCGAGGCCGGCGTCCACCAGAGCCTGCTCGTAGGCGTCGCCCAGGCGGCCGTTGAGCAGCTGGCCCATGATGCGGGGGAAGGTCTCGGGATCGGAGAGCAGCCAGGAGTGGCCCGCTCCCTTCACCACCACCAGGTCGCCGCCGGCCCGGCGAGCGGCATCCCGGCCGGTGGCCAGGGGGACGACCAGGTCATGCTCGCCGTGGATGACGACGACGGGCACCTGCGCCTGCCGGAGGGCGTCGAGCATGGCCCGGCTGCCCGGCGAGCGCAGCACCGAGAGGAAGGGACCGAAGAGCTGCCACGGCCGGGTGAGGTCACCCCAGGCGGTGCCGCCCCACAAGCGGGCGAGCTTGGCCATCTGGGTGGTGTCGTTGAGGGCCAGGGTGGTGAGCGTGTCAAGGACGGCGGCGCCGGCGAACACGCCCATCAGCGGCGGCCAGAACCGGCAGGCGGTCACGATGTGGTCCCAGGTGTCGCCCACGATGGCGTCGAGGAGCAGGACGGCGATGGCCCGCCCGGGGTCCTCGGCTACCAGCTCCGTGATCAGGCGGCCGCCCATGGAGTGCCCGACGAAGACGGCCCGGCCGATGCCGAGCTCGTCGAGCGACCGGCCCAGGAGGCGGCTGTAGGCGGCGAGCTCCAGGCCGTCGCGGGGCAGGACGGCGGTACCCCCGTGGCCGGCGGTGTCGATGGCCACGACCTTGAAGCCCATGGACACGAGCCGGGACAACGACTGGGCGTAGAGGAGGCCCTCAGCCGAGAAGCCGTGCACGAGCACGAGAGGCACGCCCCGTCCCGCCACCAGGGCGCTCACCACATGCCCGTCGGCCAGGCGGATTCGATGCCGGGACAGCCGCACCGTGGGCACCACCCGTCGAGGGTTCACCCTGGTGTCATCGGCACCTCACGCAGCCCGCTTGATCTCCAGCCACTCGACGACCTGCCCCGGCGAATCGTGGACGTCGACCCAGGTGATCCGCACTGTCCGCCATCCGGCGTCCGCCGCCCGCTCGTCCTTCTTCCGGTCCCGCTCCCGGTCGGCGGCGCTGCTGTGCCAGACCCGCCCGTCGAGCTCGATGAGCAGCCGGTCCTGGGGCCGGGCGAAGTCCACCCGGCGTCGCGGGTCCCACGGAGGCTCGAACTGCCGTGCCGGCTCCGGGATCCCGTGCCGCCGCAAGAGGCCCAGGAACGCATCTTCCAGGACACTCTCCGTCGGCCGCTTCCCCGCCAGGTACTCCTCGACCTCGCGGCGCACCAGCTTGATCCCCGGTGTCGGACCCGCGGACATGACCGCGGCGATCACCGATCGGAGCGACGTCACCAGCACCAGGAGGTCGGCCAGGGCGCCCCCGACGAGACGGGGGGCCACTGCAGCCAGGTCGACCGCGATCCGCCCCGGGAACGTCACCGGGATCACGCCGATGGTCGTCTGCTCCAGCCGCCTCGACCGGTGGACGATCACGCCTTTCAGCGCCGGCGGCCGCGGGCCCGCCACGGTGATCTCCACCAGGTCCGTTGTCGTACAGCCCCGCAACCGGAAGAGCTTCGCCCCACAGCGATGGGACGCGACTCCCCCACTCGCCAGACACGCCGCCATCACCCGCTGCTCGTACGTCTCCTCCGACCCCGCCACCCGGTACACGCCGCGATGCATCCGGATGAGCAGTCCGGCCCCGAGCCGATCGTCGATCTGGTCCTCGCTCAGCCCGGCCGACAACAGCTGCTTTCGTGTTGCGAGCGCAAGCTGATCTGCCACGACCTGGACGATGATCTGATCGGCACGGCGCACGGCGCCCATCCAAACAGCAGCCCGCGGACGGCGCCTGCGAATTTCCCGCGTTAGCGAAACCCGGCCGCCAACCGGGTTCCGCTAACTCGCTCGGCCCGAGCGCCCACTCCGCGTTAGCGGAGCCCGGCCATGAGCCGGGCTTGAGTAACGCGGCGGTCAGAAGACTCGGTCGAGGGTGGCGCGGAGGAAGGCGGCGACGGCGTTGAGCCGGGGTGGGGGCGTGGTGACCGGCGGGGGGACGGCGGGCGGGGGGGCGGGGACGGGGAGGATGGCGTAGGCCTCCTCGCCGGGACGCACGAGGTTGTAGCGGGACCGGGCCAGACGCTCGATCTCGGAGTCGCGCTGGAGGCCGTCGACGGCCGCCTGGAGCTGGCCGTTCTGGGCCCGGAAGAGCTCGAGGCGCTCAGCGGCGGCGGCGATCTCCCGGCGCTGGGCCAGGTAGGTGCGGGTGGGGAAGACGGCCCCGAAGACGAAGCCCACGAACACCACCGAGGCGACGGCGATGCGGGCCTTGGAGCTCACTGCGGGCCCTGCTTCCCCTGGCCCTGTTTCTCTTGGCCCTCGAAGGGCCGGGCGTAGGTGGCCGCCTCCCCCAGGTCCTCCTCGATGCGGAGCAGCTCGTTGTATTTGGCCACCCGGTCGGAGCGGGCCGGCGCCCCGGTCTTGATCTGGCCGCAGTTGGTGGCCACGGCCAGGGCGGCGATGGTGGCGTCCTCCGTCTCCCCGGAGCGGTGGGAGACGACGCTGGTGTAGCCGGCCCGGCCGGCCAGATTCATGGTCTCGAGCGTCTCCGAGAGGGTCCCGATCTGGTTCACCTTTACCAGCACGGAGTTGGCCACCCCGGCCTCGATCCCCCGGGCCAGGCGTTCCGGCGACGTCACGAACAGGTCGTCGCCCACCAGCTGAACCCGGTCACCCAGGCGCTCGGTCAGGAGCCGCCACCCGTCCCAGTCGTCCTCGGCCATGCCGTCCTCGATGGAGACGATCGGGTACCGGTCGCACAGGCCGGCCAGGTAGTTGGCGAAGCCGGCGGCGTCGAAGTCGGCGCCCTCGCCGGCGAGCACGTAACGCCCGTCGGAGAAGAACTCCGTGGAGGCGACGTCGAGGGCGAGGGCGATCTCGGTCCCGGCCACATAGCCGGCGCGCTCCACTGCGTGCAGAAGCAGACCTAAAGCAGCCTCGTTGGACTCCAGGCTGGGGGCGTAGCCGCCCTCGTCGCCGAGCCCGGTGGACAGCCCCCGCTCCCGCAGGGTCGCCTTGAGGGCGGCGTAGGTCTCGGCCCCCCACCGCAGCCCCTCGGAGAAGGAGGCGGCGCCCACGGGCATGACCATGAACTCCTGGAGATCGACGTTGGAGTCGGCATGGGCTCCGCCGTTGAGGACGTTCATCATGGGGACGGGCAGCACGTGGGCGCCGACGCCCCCCAGGTAGCGGTACAGCGCCAGCTCGACCTCGTCGGCCGCCGCCTTGGCCACGGCCAGGGACACGCCGAGGATGGCGTTGGCGCCCAGGCGGGCCTTGTTGGCGGTGCCGTCGAGTTCCATGAGCAGGGCGTCGACGTCCCGCTGGTCGAGGGCATCCCGGCCGACCACGGCGGCGCGGATCTCGCCGTTGACGTTGGCGACGGCCCGGCGGACGCCCTTGCCGCCGTAGCGCTCGTCACCGTCGCGCAGCTCGTGGGCCTCGTGGGCGCCCGTACTGGCCCCGCTGGGAACGGCGGCCCGACCCCGGGCGCCGGAGTCGAGCACGACGTCGACCTCCACCGTCGGCTGGCCGCGCGAATCGAGGATCTCACGGGCCACGACGTGCTCGATGATGCTCATTGGCCACTCCCCGGCACCAGAGGCAACCTACCGCAGGTACGGGCTCCGAACGCGGAACTGCCGTGCCCCCCACCAGGGGCACGGCAGTCCGAGGTACGGCTTTGTGGCTTGGGTGCTAGTTGCAGCCACCCGTGATCGTGCTGGTCAGGCTGCCGAGCAGGCCACCGATGCTGGCCGTACCCGAGGCGGAGCAGTCCGTGGGCAGGGGGAGGGGCAGGGTCGGCACCTCGAGCACGTTGCCGCCGAGGACTCCGTCGACCACACCGGTCACCGTGTCGACCACACCACCGACGGTCCCGGTGACATCGGGGATCGCAGGGATGGGGGCGGCGGGCAGGGCGGGGATGGCGGGGGAGGCGGGCAGCACCGGCAGGACGGCCGTGGGCAGCGCCGGGATCGCCGGGATGGCGGGGATCGCCGGGAGGGCCGGGACGGCCTGGCCGAGGGCACCGTCGATGTTGCAGTTCGCACCCACGTTGCCGTCGCTGGCCACGTTGATGCCCTGGCCGGTCAGGTTGGCGAGCTCACCGGCAACGCTGGCGAGCAGGCCGCTGACCTCGGTGGGGAGCTTGCTGGCGATGGCCGACGGCGCACCACCGGTGATCGTGCAGACGGAGGGGACCCCGACGGGGAGGCTCCCGCCGGCGTTGGAGGACAGGCAGCCGGTCTCGGTCTCGATCTTGTTGATCACGTCGTCAGCCGACAGGGGCAGGGCGACGGGAAGCTGGACCGGGGAGGACACGCCGGCGAGGCCGATCTTGTTCATGGCCAGGTCCTGCGCCATGTGGAAGAGGTTCAGGCCGGTCGAGAAGAGGCCGGCCGAGACCGGAAGCTTCACGGGCAGGCTCACGGGAAGGTTGCAGGCGCCGAGGGCGGTGACGTCACCGAGGCCGGCAACGCCGGGGAGACCGCCGCCGACGATGCCCTGGGCGGAGGCCGCCGCACCGGTGGCGGTGTCGATGGCGCCGGAGGCCATGGCCAGGAGGCCGGTGGCGTCAGGGATGTCGATTCCGTCGACGAGGTTGGGGATCTCGGGCAGGGCGGGGACGGCAACGCCGGCGACCGAGGTGTTGCAGCCGGTGTCACTGGCGGAGCCGGTGACCATCCAGCAGTTGGCGGCGAGCTTGTCGGTGGCAACCGAGAAGCTCGAGTCGGAGTTGGAAGCGGCGGTCAGCTGGTTGACCGACACCATGGCGCTGGCGACGCCTGAGACGCCGAGGACGGCGGCGGCGATACCGAGAGCGATCTGCTTCTTCATGAGAGCTTGGACTCCTCTGCATCCGGGCGGGGCATCGGCGCCCCGAAGAACTAGCTAGGTGATCGGCAGCGAAGTAGTCCTTCCGAAGCAGAGAGATTCCGACATTCCCCCCAGGAGGGGACAACGCTGCCCGCCAGGGGGTCAGATTCGGCCTGGGACTAGCCCCTTCGGAGTGGCGCAGTGGTACTGGCCTCCCACAGGGCGGCCCGCTCCGGGGCCGGCATGGCCTCGAGGGCCACGCCCTGCTCGGCGGCCCGGCGCTCCAGCTCGTGGAAGCGGGACCGGAAGCGTCCGGCCCAGCCTCGCAGGGCACTCTCGGCGTCGAGCCCGCACACCCGGGCCAGGTAGACGAGGGCGGCGAGCGCCTCCCCCAGCGCCTCCTCCAGATCCGCCCCCGGCTCGTCGGGCAGGGCGCCGAGGGCGTCGAGGGCCCGGGACCGGGCTTCGCCCGCCGTCCCGAAATCGAGGCCGCCCGAGGCCGCCTTGCGGGAGAGCTTGTGGGCGTAGAGGAGTGACGGCAGGCCCTTGGGCACGTCCTCCATGAGGGAGGTCCGGCCCTTCTCGGCCCGCTTGATCTGCTCCCAGTTGGCCAGCACCGCCTCGGCGGTGTCGGCGGTGACGGTGCCGAACACGTGGGGGTGGCGGCGCACGAGCTTGTCGTGCAGGCGGTCGGCGACGTCGGTGATGGTGAAGGCGCCCGCTTCCCGGGCCAGGGTGGCGTGGAAGATCACCTGGCAGGCCAGGTCGCCGAGCTCGTCCTCCAGCGCCGAGTAGGCGCCCTCCGGAGCCGGCTCCGGCCCGCCCGGAGCGGAGGCGGGCAGCGCCTCGATGGCCTCGATGACCTCGTAGGCCTCCTCGATGCAGTAGCGGGCCAGGGAGTGGTGGGTCTGCTCGGCGTCCCACGGGCAGCCCCCCGGCGCCCGCAGACGCTCCATGAGGCTGACCAGGCGCTCCCACGCCGCTCCCGGCCCGCCCGGGGGCAGCTCCACGAAGACGGCGGTGAGGTGGTCGGGCTCGACGGCCCGGTCGAGCTCGGCCAGGGCCACGGTGGCCACCAACTCGTCGGCCAGGCCCAGACGCTGGAGCACGGTGACGGAGGCCTCGGCGTCGAGCCGGTCCAGGAGGGCGAGCTTCACGTCGGACAGCACCAGCTTCGAGTGGCAGTGGCTGATCAGCACCGGGCCGGCAGGGAGGGCGGTGGGAAGTGCCTTGCCGTCCGCCACCCGGGCGCCCTCGGTGGGATCGACCGCGAGCCGGTTCCAGGCCAGCTCGGCGAAGGACAGCCCGGGGACCACCACCAGCCGCTCACCCAGCGCCCGGCGCAAGAGGGCGACGGTGCGCTCCCCCACGGCCGGGCTGCCGGGGACGGCGAAGGCCACGTCGCCCTGCTCGGCGGCGGCCAGCAGGCGCTCGGAGATGGCCGAATACACCTCCTCCGCCGACGACGCCGTCTCGTAGACGTCATCGCAGGAGGCGAGCTCCAGCCCCTCGGCGGCCAGGTCGGCGACGGCCGGATGCCGGCTGGTGCGGGTGAAGCGCCGGCCGGCGGGCACCGCCTCCAGGGCGGCCCGGGCGGCGGGCAGCAGCAGGTCAGCGCCGGCGGGACCGAGGCCGACCACCACCACGCGGCCGGCCATCGGTCAGGGCGCGGTGGTCGACGGGGTGGTGCCCCCCGTGTCCCCCGGCAGCTGGTTGAGGGGGAGGTCTCCCGCTCCGGTGGTCTCGGTCGTCTCCGGCCTGCCCTCGGCGGGGGCGGGCGCCTGGGGCGGCACCACCTCGGGCGCGGCGTTGGACCCGGGATCGGCCTTGAAGGTGCCGTAGCGGGGGTCGACCGTCACCTTGGCCTTCTGGGCCGCCTTGCCCAGGAACTCGCGGAACTTGTTCTGGCTCTCGTTGTTGAGGTTGGTCTTGACCTGGGTGCGGACAGCGTCGAAGGGAGCCTGGGGCCGGTCCTTCACCAACAGGATGTGGAACCCGAACTGGGTCTGCACGGGCTCGGTCGGCTCACCGATGGGTGCCACCACGGCGGCGTCGGCGAACTCCTTCACGAACAGTCCGGCGAAGTTGCAACCGAGATCACCGCCCTTGTCCTTGCTGCCGGGGTCCTCGGACACGGCCTGGGCCACGGCGGCGAAGTCCTCGCCCCGCTTGATCCGGGCCAGGGCGGCCTCGGCGGCCTCCTTGGACTCCTTGACCAGGATGTGGGACAGGCACACCTGGACAAAGTCGCTCTTGTGCTCGTCGTAGTACTTGCGCAGGTCGGCCTCCGACGCCGACAGGCCCGTCAGCGAGGTGCGCAGCGCCACGGCCCGGGCGTTGCGCCCCGAGAGCCGGTCCCGGAACCACTTGGGGAAGGCGTTGGCCACCTTGGGGGTGCTGAACTGCTCGGCCAGCTGGGTGGCGGCCTCCGCCTTGTCCTCGTCGGTGATCTTGAGGTTGCGCTCCTCGAACGCCTCGGTGATGAGGGCGTCATAGATCACGGCGGTGAGCCATCCGGCCGACAACCGGGCGTCGACCGTGCCCTTGCCCTTGCCCAGCAGCCCTTCCCCGCCGCCGCTGGCCGCTCGCAGCTCCTCGTTCTCGGCCAGGGCCTTGAGCTCCTTCTCGAAGTCGCTCCGGTCGATCTTGCGGCCGTTGACGGTGGCGGCCGTGGCCGAGGTGGACCCGCAACCGGCCGCCATGAGGGTGCCGGCGAGCGCGACGGCGATGAGAGCAGAACGGAACCCGGGGGTTCGGGGGTGTCCCCCGGAACGACGTCTTTTCACGGCCGGAAAGGCTAGTGCTCGGCGCCTGCAGCGCCGACCGCGGCGGCCGCCACGGCCTCGGTGCCGGGGGGGACGAGCTCGGCCAGGAGGGTGAGGATGCCCTCCACCACCGCCAGCCCGTCGGTCTTCGAACCCACCGGCCCGGTGGGCTTCAAGGGCACCACGATCTCGTCGTCGGCCTTGAGCACCGCCTTGGGCGCCAGGCGCATGAGCCGCACCCGCTGCGACTCCCGCAGCTGGAGGGGAGCGAAGCGCACCGCCCCCCGCTGGACGGCCACCTCCCGGACGCCGAGACGGACGCACTCGGCCCGCACCCGGGCCACGGCCAGCAGGGCGGCGGCGGGGGGTGGGGGTGGCCCGTAGCGGTCCGACCACTCGGCGGCGATGTCGTCCACGTCGGCCAGGCTCAGGACCGCCGCCAGCCGGCGGTAGGCCTCCATGCGCAGGTCGTCGCGGGCGATGTAGTGGCGGGGGATGGAGGCGGTGACGGGCACGTCCACCGAGATCTCGATCGGCTCCGGGGGCGTCTCGCCGGTCAGCTCCCCCACCGCCTCGGTCACCATCTGGCAGTAGAGGTCGAAGCCCACGGCGGCGATGTGGCCCGACTGCTCCCCGCCCAGGAGGTTGCCCGCCCCCCGGATCTCGAGGTCCCGCATGGCGATCTTGAACCCCGAGCCCAGGTCGGTGAACTCCCCCAGCGTCTTGAGCCGCTCGTAGGCCTCCTCGGTGAGGACGCGGCCCTCGGGGTGGAAGAGGTAGGCGTAGGCCCGCTGGCCGGAGCGCCCGACCCGGCCCCGCAGCTGGTAGAGCTGGGCCAGCCCGAGGAGGTCGGCCCGGTCCACCACCATGGTGTTGACGGTGGGCATGTCGAGGCCCGATTCGATGATGGTGGTGCACACGAGCACGTCGTAGGCCCGCTCCCAGAAGTCGACCATGACCTTCTCCAGGCTGCCCTCGTCCATCTGGCCGTGGGCGATGGCCACCCGGGCTTCGGGCACCAGGTCGCGCACCCGGGCCGAGACCGACTCGATGTCGGCCACCCGGTTGTGGACGAAGAACACCTGGCCCTCCCGCAGCAGCTCCCGGCGGATGGCCTCGGTGGCGGCCCGGTCGTCGGACTCCCCCACGTAGGTGAGGATGGGCTGGCGGTC
>JBIOYN010000469.1:0-5905 GCA_044870155.1 Acidimicrobiia bacterium
GGATTCACGCCGGCAACTGCGTATTTATCTCCGGGCGCCCCGATCGTCCACTCCGTTTCGTCGCCGGTGCCTTACCCTGAACACACCCCCTGATCCCCCTCCCGGAGGAAGACTGTGTCCGATCACCTGATCGCCCCCCACGGTGGCGCGCTCGTCGACCTGATCGTCGACGACGTCCGCGCCGCCGAGCTCAAGGCGGCGTCGGCCGACTGGCCGTCCTGGGACCTGACCCCCCGCCAGGTCTGCGACCTCGAGCTCCTCATGAACGGCGGCTTCTCGCCGCTGCGCACCTTCCTGGGCCAGGCCGACTACGAGTCGGTGCGCGACCACATGCGCCTGGCCGACGGGACGCTGTGGCCCATGCCCATCACCCTCGACGTGTCCGAGGAGATGGCCGCCCAGCTGTCCGCGGCTTTGGGGACACCCCAGACCCCGGGCGGCACCAGCCTGGCCCTGCGGGACGCCGAGGGCGTCGTGCTGGCCGTCCTCCACGTGGAGGAGGTCTACCAGCCCGACCGCCAGGCCGAGGCCGAGGCCGTGTTCGGCACCACCAACCCCGAGCACCCGGGCGTCGGCCACCTGCTCAACCGGACGCAGCCCCACTACGTGTCGGGCCGGCTCGAGGGGCTGCAGCTGCCGCTGCACTACGACTTCCGCCTGCTCCGCCACACCCCGGCCGAGCTGCGCCACGAGTTCCACCGCATGGGCTGGACCCGCGTGGTCGCCTTCCAGACCCGCAACCCCATGCACCGGGCCCACCAGGAGCTCACGCTGCGGGCGGCCAAGGACGTGGAGGCCAACCTCCTCATCCACCCCGTGGTCGGGCTGACCAAGCCCGGCGACGTGGACCACTACACCCGGACCCGGGGTTACCAGGCGCTGCTGCCCACCTACCCGCTGCACACCGCCACCCTGTCGCTGCTCAACCTGGCCATGCGCATGGGCGGGCCCCGCGAGGCGGTGTGGCACGCCATCATCCGCAAGAACCACGGCTGCACCCACTTCATCGTGGGCCGGGACCACGCCGGCCCCAAGGACCGGGCCGGCAAGTCCTTCTACGGGCCGTATGACTCCCAGGACCTGCTGCGCAAGTACGAGACCGAGCTGGGCGTGACCATGGTCCCCTTCCAGATGATGGTCTACGTCGAGGAGCAGGACAGCTACATGCCCGAGGACCAGGTGCCCGAGGGCGCCCGGGTGCTCTCCATCTCGGGCACCGAGCTCCGCCAGCGCCTGAACGAGGGCCGTGACCTGCCCGAGTGGTTCACCTTCCCGGGCATCGTCAAGGAGCTGCGGCGGTCGTACCCGCCCCGTGACAAGCAGGGCTTCACGGTCTTCTTCACCGGCCTGTCGGGCTCGGGCAAGTCGACCATCGCCAACGTGCTCCTGGTCAAGCTGCTGGAGATGGGCGGCCGGCCGGTCAGCCTGCTCGACGGCGACGTGGTCCGGAAGCACCTGTCGTCGGAGCTGGGCTTCTCCAAGGAGCACCGCGACATCAACATCCGCCGGATCGGCTACGTGGCCTCGGAGATCACCAAGAACGGCGGCATCGCCATCTGCGCCCCCATCGCCCCCTACGACCAGACCCGCAAGGATGTCCGGGCCATGGTGGAGGAGGGCGGCGGCTTCATCCTCGTCCACGTGGCCACGCCGCTGGAGGAGTGCGAGCGCCGGGACCGCAAGGGCTTCTACGCCAAGGCCCGGGCCGGGATCATCAAGGAGTTCACCGGGATCTCGGACCCCTACGAGGAGCCGCACGACGCCAACATCGTCATCGACACCACGGGGTTCACCCCCGAGGAGGCGGCCCAGGAGATCATTCTCCACCTCGAGCGCGACGGCTACATCGGCCCCGCCCTCGACCAGTAGCGCGCTCACTCTGCAGGACCGGGAAGCCCCCGCCGCTGGCGGGGGCTTCCTCGCGCCCGGCCTCGGCGCCCTGCGCTATCCGTTCCGCCGCCGGGCCGGAAGACGCAATGAGGGGGTGGGGGGTGCCCGGGCTGCCGCCCCACTTCAGGCCGCTCGCCGCCCCGCCGTCCCCGGGCCCTCGCCGGCCAGGCCACGAACCGGCGTTTCTCAGCCCCGCGTGCCGGGGCTGAACAGCGCCGGTTGGCGGAGCGCCCGGTTGACGGACGAACCGGCGTTTCTGAGCCCCGGGTGTCGGGGTTGAACAGCGCCGGTTGGCGGAGCGGGCGGCTTACGGACCGGCCGGCGTGACGCACGCCAGATGCCGGCGGTGAACAGCGCCGGTTGGAGCAGCTTGCTTTCGGGGGAATCTGTGCAGGAACCACCGGGGAGGTGGTTGCCGGAGCACAGTTCCAGCGCAACCGGTCCCGCCTCCGGCAGGGCCTTTTGCCTGTCGGCGAAAGGCCTGAAGTAAGGCGGCAGGCCGGTCGCTCCCGCCCCCCTCACGGCCTGCTTGCCTTTGGCCTCGGAGACCCCTGCCCACAACGGAAGAGCCCGACCTTTCGGCCGGGCTCTTTCAGTTCTTGCAGTACCGGTACGAATACCGGTACTTCGTCTTTTTACCGGCGGCCGGAGGCGTTGGACAGGACGCTGCCGAGGACCTCGCCGCCGATCTGCTCGAACTGCTCGCGGACCAGGGCGATCTCCTCACGGCTGGAGTGCTTGGCGTCGGCGACGACCAGGATGCCGTCGACCAGGGGCGCCAGGGCCAGGCAGTCGGAGGCGTCGAGGGCGGCCGGGGCCTCGATGATCACGAAGTCGGCCACCTTGCGGCGCTCGGCCAGCAGCTCACGCATGAGGTCGCTCTGGAGCAGCTCGGCGGGCTGGGCCGGGGTCGGGCCCGAACCGAAGACCCACAGGCGCTCGAGGCCCGGGGGCTCCTGCACGGCCTCCCACGGCGGCATCTCGCCGGCCAGGACGTTGGACAGGCCACGCTCGTTGTCGAGGCCGAAGTAGGTGTGGACGCTGGACTTGCGCAGGTCGGCGGAGAGCAGGACGACCCGCTTGCCCACCTGGGAGAGGGACACGGCCAGGTTGGCGGCGATGGCGGTCTTGCCGTCATCGCCGGTGGGGCTGGCCACCATGATGGTCTTCATGCCCCGGCGGTCGGCCATGACCAGCATCCGGGTGCGCAGCGCCCGGTAGGCCTCGGAGGCCGGGCTGTGGGGGTGCTGCATGGTGACCAGCGTGGGGGCGGCCCGGCCGTTGCGGCGGGTGCGGGGCACGGTGGCCAGCACCGGGGCCCGCAGCTGCTCCTCGAGGTCCACCCGGCCCCGGAGGCGGCCGTCCACCCGGTCCCGGCCGAAGGCGATGAGCAGGCCGAGGAAGAAGCCGAAGAAGGCGCCCAGCAAGGCGTTCGTCTTGGGCTTGGGACTGGCGGCGGCGCCGGGGCGGTTGGCCGGGCTGACGATGAAGCCGGGGTTGGTGACGTCGAGCGAGTTGTACTCGGCCAGCTTGGTCCGGTAGGGGGCGGCCTGGTCCTCGAGGCCCCGGAGCACGGCCTGGGCCTCGGCCTCCTGCGGGGTGTTGGGCGCCACGGCGGCCAGGCGCTGCTGGGCCTGGGTGATGGCCTCGTTGATGGGGGTGAGGGCGGCCTCGACGTTGGAACGGCCGGCGTCGCGACGGGCGGTGGCCTGGCCCCGGCGGAACTCGATGTAGGACTCGGAGAAGGCCTTGGCGCACTCCTCGGCGCCCACCCGGGTGTGGTTGGCGCAGTCGATGGCCAGCACCTGGGTGCTACCGACGGCGGACACGGTGACCTTCTTGGTGAGCGCGGTGATCGACTTGTCGCTCTTCAGCTTGGCCTTGGCCAGCGAGGCGACGCTGTCGGAGCGGGCCAGCTCGCGCTCGGTACCCATGTTGAGCTCGCGGTCGAGGTTGAGACCGCCGAAGGGGTCGAACACGATGGGCTTCACCTCCACCTCGGAGTGCGAGACGTAGGTGGGGGTGGCCAGGATCACCGAGTAGAACAGCGCCAGAACCAGACCGGCGAGCGTCATCGCGGCGATCAGCACCTTCCGTCGCTGGATGACTGAGATGTAGTCACCCATCTCGACAGAGGTTTCTGGGTACAGTTTCGTGCTCACGGGGGATCGCTTTCTGTGGCGACGGGCGGGGGGGAATGGGGTGACGGCGCGTTGGGCACGGCGCCGCCTGTACGGGTGTAAGTTACCACGCAAGATGGCGTGGTTCCTCTGTGCTCTTTTCGGTCAAAAGGGACAATCGGGACTGCGAAAACGGACATGCGGTCGAAGTGCCGCGTTCCTGGCCCGGGAACCAGTCCGGAAGTACTAGTACCGTGCCGGATTAGTCCTCGTTTTTCAGGCTTCGGACTGATACCCTCGACGGGTCCTCCGAGCGTCCGCCCGCTCGAATCGACCCTCGGCCCTGCACCCGGGCCGCGCCCTCTCATCTGGGAGAATCGGTTCAAATGTCCTCGCCCATTTCCTCTCCCGACCCCGGTTCCTCCGCCAAGCGGGGGCTCTCCGCCTTCTTCTCGGGCCGCACCGGCATCTCGTTGGCCGTGATGGTGGCCGGCGCCCTGGTCGCCGCCACCGCCTACGCCCTGGTCAGCGGCGACGGCGAGCCCAAGGTCAGAGTCCCGGACCCCCGCCGCGACCTGCCCGTCGGGGCCCTCTTCGGGGCCCACACCAAGGTCGAGGAGAAGGACGCCGAGAGCATCAAGGCCGCCACCACGGCGCTGGAGGAGGCGCTCGGGCGCAAGCTCGACATCGACCACAACTTCTACCCCTGGGACCGCGAGTTCCCCACCGACGTCGAGCGGTGGGACCTGGACAACGGTCGTATCCCCCTCATCTCCTGGAACGGCCGGGACGCCTACGCCTCCGACATCGCCGGCGGGAAGTACGACCCCATGATCAAGGAGCGGGCGGCCAAGGTGAAGGATTTGGGCGAGCCGGTCATGATCCGCTGGTTCTGGGAGATGGACGGGAACAAGAAGAAGGAGTTCGCCCAGTCGCCCGCCGCCTACATCTCCGCCTGGCAGCACATCCACGACACCTTCGACGACCTGGGCGCCACCAACGTGGCCTGGGTGTGGTGCCCCAACGCCTCGGCCTTCACCGACGGCGAGGCGCAGGCCTACTACCCGGGCGACGACTACGTCGACTGGGTGTGCGCCGACGGGTACAACTGGGCTCCGGGCCGCTCCGGCGACCCCTGGGAGAGCTTCGCCGACATCTTCGGCGGGTTCTACGACTGGGCCTCCAAGCAGGCCAAGCCCATCATGATCGGCGAGTTCGGCGTCCAGGAGGCGGCCCCCGGGGACAAGGCGGCGTGGGTGGCCCAGACGGCCGAGCTCATCAAGTCCAGCTTCCCCCGCATCAAGGCCGTCGTGTACTTCAACGCCAACCAGGATTTCGACTGGCGGATGAGCACCTCGCCCGACGCCTACCAGGCGTTCAAGAACCTGGCCAACGACCCGTTCTTCGACCTCGGCGTCAACCGCCGCCTGCCCCGGTAATCAGGCACCTTCCGTCCCCGGAGGGCGATTGTTCGCCCGGGAACCGCTGTGCGAGAATGAGGTTTCGCCGCTCCGCTCTCTGGCGTAAAGAGTGACCATGCCGCTATCCGAAGACGAGCAACGCATCCTCCAGGAGATCGAGGCGCAGTTCTACGCCACCGATCCCCAGCTCGCGCAACAGGTGTCGGAGACCACCCTCTACCGCCACGCGGCCCGCACCATCCGGTGGGCCATCCTCGGTTTCGTGGCCGGTTTCGTGGTGCTGGTGGCCTCCTTCGCCTCGTCCCTCGTCCTTGGCTTCTGCGGCTTCCTGGCCATGCTGGCCTGCGCTTTCATCGTGGAGCGCAACGTGCGCAAGCTGGGCCGCGCCGGGCTCGAGTCGCTCACCTCGCAGATGAAGGGCGCCCGCCTCAAGGGCATGCTGGGCGACGCCGGCGACAACGTCCGCCGCCGCTT
>JBIOYN010000470.1:0-3927 GCA_044870155.1 Acidimicrobiia bacterium
CGCCCAGCGCCTTCGAGAGCCGGGCGGCCAGCTCGGCGTCGGGGATGCCGGACTCCATGGCGCGGCGCAGGGCGTCGAGGGCCATGGCGTCGTTGGGCCACACCGCGGGGCGCACGGCTCCGGCGGCGTCGGTGTCGCCCAGCCGCAGGGCCACCGCCACCAACTCCTCGGTCCGCCCCGTCCGCCGCTGGGTGAGCCGCACCCGACGCCAGGCCAGGCCCAGCTCGTCGGCCTCCGGGGTCCGGGGTGTCCCCGGCATCGTGGGCCCCGGACGGCGGGCCTTCCCTCCCCCCAGGTCCTCGAGATCGAAGCACCCCAGGTCGGCCTCGGGCTCGGCCAGGCCGAAGAGGTCCCCGAGGACGAGGTGGGCCGCCACCCGGGGAGCATCGACCCGGGCGGGGAGGACGAGCCGTTCCCACACCTGGCGGCCGTCTCCGTGGCGGTGGCTCTCGGCCTTCTCCAGGGTGGCCAGGAACTCTCCCGCCGCCGGGTCCTCGCCCAACTCGGTGATGAGATCCATGGCCCGGGCGGCGTAGCGCATCACCTGGACCGTCTCCAGGCCGGCCAGGTCATGGAAGAACCAGCCGCAGGAGGTGTACATGAGCATGGCCTGGCGCTGGGCCTCGAGCAGGGAGAAGGCGACGATACGGCGGTCGTCCCCCCCGGGCCCCCGGTCCCTGACCCAGCGGGCGGCGAAGTCGTCGGGGCTGGTGGCGCCGACGAGCACGTCGACATAGGCGTCGCGCACCACCCAGGGATCGTCGGTGAAGACCTCCGCGCCCCGGCGTTCGAAGATCTCGGCGCCGGCGTCGCGCAGCAGGTCCAGGGCCGCCCGCAGAGGCGCCCGCCAACGCTGGTGGGAGCCTTCCTCCCCCCCCGTCGAGCAGCCGCAGTCGGTGGCCCACCGGCCGACGCCGTGGGCGCACGACCAGGCGCTCTCCCGCACCGCCGCCTCGTGGCGGGGCTGGTGGCGGGCGAGCCAGCCGGCCAGGTTGTCGACGGCCAGGCCCCGGCGGGGACCTTCCCGGGTGAGGGCGTAGGCCACGCCCCGTTCCGCCCATTTGTGGTGGTGGCCGAACGTCTCGCCGTCGAGGGCGACGGTGACGAGCCCGCCCCGGCGGCCTCCGGCGGCGGCGGCCCGGTCGACCAGCACCTCGCTGGGCAGGTCGGAGAAGGCCAGATCGTGGGAGAGGGGCCCGTCGTAGAAGACGAGGTCGACCCCTCCGCCGTCGCCGGCGGGCGAGAGCCACCGGTACGGCACCCGGGTGTCGAGACTGTCGGGATCGACGTCCTTCCACTGCCCCCGGGCCGACAGGGAACGGACGGCACGGGCCTGGGCCGGGGCCAGGATGGTGAAGCCCACACCCTCCTCGGCCAGGACCTCGAGGACGGCGTCGTTCACAGCCGTCTCGGGCAGCCACATGCCGGGGGCGTCGGTGCCGAAGCGGTGGCGGAAGTCGGCCAGGCCCCAGCGCACCTGGGTGCGGACGTCGCGTTCGTTGGCCAGGGGCAGGATCATGTGGTTCCAGGCCTGGGCGATGGCTCCGCCGCCTGCCGCCTGGGCTTCCCGGATCCGGGCGTAGACCTCGGGCTGATGGCGTTCCAGCCACGACAGCAAGGTCGGCCCCACGTTGAACGAGAGGTGCTCGTAGTTGTTGACCACCGCCAGCATCCGCCCCTCGCCGTCCACGATGCGGGCGAAGGCATTGGGCCGGTAGCTCTCGGCTGAGATGCGGGCGTTCCAGTCGTGGAAGGGGGTGGCCGACGGTTCGCGCTGCACTTCCTCGGTCCAGGGGTTCTCCCGGGGCGGCTGGTAGAAGTGGGCGTGGACGGCCAGGGTCGTGGGGGTCACCCTGCGAGTTTTCGGCGCTGGGCTGGTCGGTACCTTCACGCCGGAGATTGTGCCCGCCCTACGCCGGTTCGAGCCAGACGACCCCGAGGGGAGGCAGTGTCAGCGCGGCCGACCAGTCCAGGCCGTGGTGGGGCTCGGGCTCGGCCACGGTGAAGCCGTTGACCACGCCGCTGCCCCAGAAGATGGGGGCGTCGGTGTTGAGCACCTCCCGCCACGTCCCGCCCCGGGGCAGCCCCACCCGGTACCCCGGCCGGACCACGGGCGACAGGTTGGCCACACAGGCCAAGGGCGTGCCCGCCTCGGCGTCGGCCGGGAAGCGCAGGAAGGAGAGGACGTTCTGGTCGGTGTCGTTGGCGTCGATCCAGCGGAACCCGGTCCACTCGAAGTCGCGCTCCCACAGTGCCGGGCGCTCCCTGTAGAGCAGGTTCACGGTGCGCAGGAGGGTGTCCACACCCCGGTGGCTGGGGTGCTCGAGGAGATGCCAGTCGACGGAGCGGTCGTGGCTCCACTCCCGGTCCTGGGCCACCTCGGCCCCCTGGAAGAGCAGCTTCTTGCCCGGGTGAGCCCACATCCAGGCCAGCAGCGACCGCAGGTTGGCCAGCTGCTGCCAGCGGTCCCCGGGCATCTTGTCGAGCAGTGACCCCTTGCCGTGCACCACCTCGTCATGGGACAGCGGAAGGATGAAGTTCTCGGTGAAGGCGTAGAGCATCCCGAAGGTGAGCTGGTGGTGATGATGGCGGCGGTGGACGGGTTCCCGGTGGAAGTAGTCGAGGGTGTCGTGCATCCAGCCCATGTTCCACTTGAAGGAGAACCCCAGTCCGCCCACGTAGGTGGGCCGCGACACCATGGGCCACGCCGTGGACTCCTCGGCGATGGTGAGCACGCCAGGGTGCCGGCCGTGGACGACGGTGTTGAACTCCTTCAGGAACTCGACGGCCTCGAGGTTCTCCCGCCCGCCGAACTCGTTGGGGATCCACTGGCCTTCCTCGCGGGAATAGTCGAGGTAGAGCATGGAGGCCACGGCGTCGACCCGCAGGCCGTCGACGTGGAACTCGTCCACCCAGAACAAGGCGTTGGCCAGCAGGAAGTTCCGCACCTCGTTGCGGCCGAAGTTGAACACCAGCGTGCCCCAGTCGGGATGCTCTCCCTGGCGGGGGTCTTCGTGCTCGTAGAGGGCGGTGCCGTCGAAGCGGGCGAGGGCGAAGTCGTCCTTGGGGAAGTGGGCCGGGACCCAGTCCACAATGACGCCGATGCCAGCCTGGTGGAGGCGGTCGACGAGGTAGCGGAAGTCGTCGGGGGAACCGAAGCGCGCCGTGGGGGCGTAGTAGGCGGACACCTGGTAGCCCCACGACCCGCCGAAGGGATGCTCGGCGACGGGCATGAACTCCACGTGGGTGTAGCCGTGGTCGGCCAGGAACTCGGGCAGCTGGGCGGCCAGCTCCCGGTACGTCAACGGCCGGCCGCCCTCGTCGGGCACCGTCCGCCACGACCCCAGGTGGCACTCGTAGATGCTGACCGGCGCTTCGAGGTGGTTCATCCGCTTGCGGCGGTCCAGCCACTCGTTGTCGTCCCAGTTGTACCGGGACTCGAAGACGACACTGGCCGTGCCGGGGGGGACCTCGGTGGCGAAGGCGAAGGGGTCGGCCTTGAGGCGCAGCTGCCCGTTGGCGTCGACGACCTCGTACTTGTAGCGGGCGCCGGGCTCCACCCCGGGGAGGAACAACTCCCAGATCCCCGAGCTGCCCATGATGCGCATGGGGTTGAGGCGCCCGTCCCAGGAATTGAAGTCGCCCACCACCCGGACGCTGCGGGCGTTGGGGGCCCACACCGCGAAGCTGGCGCCCCGCACACCGTGGTGGGTCCGCATGCGGGCGCCCATGTTGCACCACAGCGCCTCGTGGCGGCCCTCTCCCAGCAGGTGGAGGTCGAGGTCGCCGAGGGTGGGCCAGAACCGGTAGGGGTCGTCGACGGTGAACGTGGCGCCGCCGGGATAGCGCGCCTCGAGGCGGTAGTCGTCGACCGGTCCCGGCACCCGGGCCTGGAACAGCCCGGGCGCGTAGCGCTGCTCCATCTCC
>JBIOYN010000471.1:0-4851 GCA_044870155.1 Acidimicrobiia bacterium
AATGGAGTTCCACCGGTCCCGAAAAGCGCAGAATGGGGCTCGGAATTGCGCTTGCGGCGCGCCACGGATCGGATGCCCGGCGACTAGCCGGTGACCATGAACCCGGTCGGCGTGTATGCCAGGCTCGGCTCGTCGGCGGTGGCGGTATCGTGGCAGCCCGCTTCGATCTCGGCCTGCCCCGGAGCGGCCATGGCAGGCACATTGAGCGCGCCCTGCCACGAGCCGTCGGGCTGCACGGGGATCGGCTCGGATTCCGTCTCCCGCCCGGCGGCGTCGAAGAAGGCGACGATGACCACGTCGCTCGGGCTGGGGCAGGTGTTCCCCGGCCCGGAGGCCGCCGCCTGGTAGCCGGAGCCCGGGGGCCCGGACGAAGGATCGACCACGAAGGCGGCGCCTGTGCTCTGGGCCAGGGCAAAGCCTGGCACCAGCAGGAGTCCTCCGGCCAACAGGTATCCGAACCGACGCGCCACTCTCATCCGACCACCCTCCTCACCCCAGGGACGCACCCAGCCACCCGACGTCCGGGACAAAGCCAACCAGAAGGTTAGTGAGAATCGACTGAGAAGGTCGCGCCCGGCCGGTGGTACGGCGGCTCGGGCGGATGACGCAGCACGGCCCGAGCGAACTCGGCCATACCGGCGGCGAAGCTGACCCCGGCCGAGAACCCCAGCGCCCGGTGGGCGCGTTCCGGCGAGGCGTGGACATGGCGGACGTCGCCGGCGCGGAACCCGCCGGTGACCTCGGGCGTCGGGGCGCCGGGGCCGAAGGCGCAGGCGAGAGCGGCCGCCATCTCCAGCACGGTCCGGGGCCGCCCGGTGGCGATGTTGTAGGCGCCGGATACCGGCTCGGGCGCGGTGAGGGCGGCGAGGTTGGCCCGGGCCACGTCGGCGACGTGGATGAAGTCCCGGCGCTGGCCGCCATCTTCGAAGACGGGCGGGGGCAGTCCGTTCTCCAGGGCAGAGCGGAAGATGCTGGCCACTCCGGCGTAGGGGGTGTCCCGGGGCATCCGGGGTCCGTAGACGTTGTGGTACCGCAGAGCGGTGCAGTTCACGCCCGGATGCTCGCGGGCGAAGGCAGCGCACAGGTGCTCCTGGTGGAGCTTGGTGGCGGCGTAGACGTTGCCGGGTTCGGGCGGCGCCTCCTCCCCCACCGGCACCGACGTGAGCGGGGCGCCGCAGCGAGGGCAGGGAGGCTCGAACTCGCCGGCCCGGAGCCGTTCGGGGGACCGGGGAGCCGGGCGCACGGGGCCGTGGGCCGGACAGCGGTAGGCGCCTTCGCCATAGACGGCCATGGACGACGCCAGGACGATGCGACCCCGGAAGTGGCGATGGTGGAGGACCCACAGCAGCACCGCGGTCCCGGCGTCATTGGCGGAGACGTAGTGGCGGACGTCCCCGAAGTCGACCCCGAGCCCCACCATGGACGCCTGGTGGCAGACGGCGTCGACGCCCTGGGTGGCGGCTGCCACCGCTTCGGGATCGCGGATGTCCTCGAAGATGTAGTCGGCCTCGGGGTTCAGGTAGTCGGGCTTGCCGGCGTGGGCGGGATGGAGGTTGTCAAGGACACGGACGCCGATCCCGGCGGTGACGAGCGCGTCGACCACGTGGGACCCGATGAAGCCGGCCCCACCCGTGACGAGGACGAGGCCGGGGGCGCGGGGTGTCCCCGAGGAGGACATCAACCGGGACCGGCGGCCAGGGGCAGGCGCACGGTGAACCGGCAGCCGTCGGGTTCGTTGCGCACGTCGATCTCGCCGCCATGGGCCTCGACCATGCCCCGGGCGATGGCCAGCCCGAGGCCGGCGCCGCCGCCGGGGGTGCGGGCCGCCTCGCCCCGGAAGGCGACGTCGAAGACCCGCTCCAGGTCCACCTCGGGGATGCCGCCGCAGGCGTCGACCACCGACACGTAGGCGGCGCCGCCATCGATTCCGGCCTCCACCGAGACGGTGCCGTCGGCGGGTGTGTGACGGATGGCGTTTTCCAGCAGGTTGCGCAGGGCCCGCGCCACCTCGGGCGTCGACAGCTCCAGCTCCGGGCACCCACCCCGCAGATGGCCTTCCAGGCGCACGCCCTTGGCCTCGGCCACCGGTATGGCCCCGGACAGGGCGTCGGACACCAGGTCGGAGAGCGACACCATCTCGAACTGCAATCGCAGCACGCCCGCCTGGGTGCGGGAGAGCTCGAAGAGGTCGTCGACCAGACCGGCCAGCCGGTCGACCTCGCCGGCGATCCGGTGGTGGTAGCCGACCACCGTCTCGGCGTCCGAGACGACGCCGTCCTCCAATGCTTCGGCCATGGCCCGGATGGCGGCCAGGGGACTGCGCAGATCGTGCGACACCCAGGCCACCAGCTCCCGGCGGGACGACTCCAGAGCCCGCTCCCGGACGCGGGCCTGCTCCAGCGCCACCGCCATGTCCTCCAGCTCCTGGGCCAGCTCCGCCAGCTCCCTGGAGGCCGGCGGCTTCGACGCCGCCCCGGGGTCGCCGGCCCCGATGGCGCGGGCGACCTGAACGAGGTCGCGGCTGGCCCGGCCCAGGCGAGCGCCCAGCACCACCGCGCCGGCCGTACCCGCCAGCCCGGCCGCCACCAGCACCACGGCCAAGGCCTGGAGATCGTGGGCCGAGACGAACATGGCCGAGGCCGCCGCCCACGCCCCGGCGGCCACCGCGGCCACGGCGATGAGCACCACGGCGGCGACCTGGGCGCCGACGGACCGGCGCCGGAGCAGGTACAGCACTCCGGCTCCGGCCACGCTGACGGCGAAGGCCGCCGCCGCCGCCAGCGCCGTGAGCTCGAGGGCGTCGGACGTGGTCATGTGTCGAAGCGGTAGCCCACGCCCCAGACGGTCTGGAGGTGGGTCGGGACCGAGGGATCGTCCTCCACCTTTTCCCGCAGCCGCCGGATGTGGACGGTCACGGTCGAGGTGTCGCCGTAGGTGTAACCCCAGACCTGCTCCAGGAGCTCCTCCCGCCGGAACACCCGGCGCGGGCGGCGCATGAGGAAGACGAGGAGCTCGAACTCCCGGGCGGTGAGGGCGGCGAGCCGGCCGTCGACGCGCACCTCCCGGGCCGAGGTGTCGACCTCCAGGCGGCCGGCCCGGAGGAGCTCGGGCTCCCCCGCCATGGTGGCCGCCGCCAGCGGGCCGGTGGCCCGCCGGAGCACCGACTTGACCCGTGCGGTCAGCTCCCGGGGGGAGAAGGGCTTGGTCACATAGTCGTCGGCGCCGAGCTCGAGGCCGAGCACCCGGTCGGACTCGTCGCCCCGGGCGGTGAGCATGATGACGGGGATGGGAGCCACCTCCCGAAGGCGGCGGCACACCTCGAGACCGTCGAGACCGGGGAGCATCAGGTCGAGGATCACGGCATCGGGCGGGGCAGCGCGGGCCCGGTCGAGGGCCACCAGCCCGTCACCCACCGTCTCCACCTCGAAGCCCTCCCGTTCCAGGTAGCGCATGACGACCTCGGCCACGGTGGCGTCGTCCTCGACCACCAGCACCCGGATGGTCCCGACACCGGCGCTCACCATGGTGTCCGCACCACCGCGGCCAGGGCGAGGGCGGCGCCGGCCTGGAGACCGAGCCAGCCCCGGCGCGGGCCGAGGGTGGCGGTGGCGGCCAGCACCCAGGGCACGAACGGAAGCCAGATGCGCTCCACCTCGCCCTTGGACAGCCCCGACACGTCGGCCAGGACCACGGCCAGCAGCGCGCCGAACACCAACCAGGTCGCTCTGCTGGCGGATGGCGGGCGGATCCGAATGAGGCCAACGGCGGCGGCGGGACCGACGGCGAGGGCGAAGGCGGCCACGTCCGCCACCAGGAAGTAGCCGTAGGGCCGGCGGCTGGCGACACCGGCGAAGTAGGCCTGGCGCGTGGCCGCCAGGCCGTCAAGCCACCAGAAGCCGGCGGCGGCGAAGACGGCGGCGACGGCCAGGGAGGCGGTGGCGGCCACGAGCAGCGGGCGCCACCGCCGCTGGGCGAGGGCGACGCCGGCGGCGATGGGCGCGGCCAGCACCGCGCCGTAGCTGAGGAAGCACGCGCCGCCCAGGACCAGGCCGGCCCCAACAGCCAGGGCGTCGCCTCGCCCCCGGCGGGCGCTCGAGCCGGCGGCGGCGAGCAGGGCGATGCCGGCCGCCGTCACGCCCAGGTAGAAGGCGTCGGCGGAGCTCGCCACCCAGATGGCGGCGGGGGCGAGAACGAGGAAGGGGGCCGTCACCCGGGCCCCTCCTTCACCGGACAGGGCCCGGACGGCGACCAGGGTGGCGGGAACGGCGGCGGCGCCCCCGGCGATCACCAGGGCGGCGGCCCAGCCGGCGCCGCCGAGCCCCGCCCGGTCGAGCGCCACCAGCAGGAGCACCATCCCCGGCGGATGGCCCTGCGTGTGGGTGTGGTAGGTGGACAGGCGCTCGGCGAAGTGGGCGAGGAAGTCGAGCGGGGAGCCGACCCGCCCGACGTCGCGGAGGTACTCGCCCCGGCCCAGGAGCGGCCCGGTCAGACCAGCGGGGTCGATGACGGCCAGGGCCACGGCGAAGGCGGCGGCGCCGAGGGCGGCGACGACCAGGAGGCGGAGCCAGCCGAGGCGGGCGGCCACGGCCGGCCCCCAGCCCACGGCGGCCGCCGCCACCACCAGCCCGGGAACGCTCCGGAGGCCGAGCCGCAGGTCGAAGGCACCCACCAGGGGGGGTGCCCCCCGTCCGGGGCCGAGCTGAAGGCGCTGGCCCGAGTCGATCAGCTCCCGTCCCCAGACATGGGCCACGACGACGAGCGCGGCCCACGCACCGAGCGCCACCACCGTCGCGGAGGACAGATCCCGGCCTCGGCTGCTGCCGGCCCCGCCAGGGGCGGGGTCCGGGTCCG
>JBIOYN010000472.1:0-7949 GCA_044870155.1 Acidimicrobiia bacterium
GTCACCAGCGTGTCCTCGTTGACGGCGTAGGTGCGCTTGTAGCCGTCAGCGCTCTCGAGGGTGATCGAGGTCGGGCTCACGGCGACGACCTTCCCCAGCTGCATGGCGGTCGTCTGGTACTTGCCCCCGGGGTTCTCGACGGTGACCTCGGAGTGGATCCCCGGGCCCCCGAAGGCCGGGCCGAACCCGAACCCGGGGCCGAAGCGCTTGGAGATGAGGAAGTCGCGCTCGGGCCCGGGGAAAGGAAGCATCCCCGGCCGGCCGGCGAAGAAGGGCGGCGGGACGGGAACGGCCTCGACAGCCTCCGTTGCCTTGCCCTCGGCGGCGGCGGCGATGCCGAGCCCGCCGGCGACAAGACCCACGACGAAGGCGGCGATGGCGATCCCGGCGACGTTCCACCGGGTGCGCGGCGGTGAGTGGTCGGTGTCCATGGCGTCCTTTCCGGACCCGTGCTTCGGGCCCGGAGCCGACCATCCCGCACCGAACTGAGAGCAGGCTGTGCCCCAGCTGAGAAGGTGCGAATCGGACGAAAACCCCAGTGCGCTAGGCGCGGAGGCGCTGCTCCTCCAGGTAGCGCAGGATCTCGGCGGCGTTGAAGCGCCGGTGCCCGCCCAGGGTGCGGATGGCCGAGATCTTGCCCGCCTTGGCCCAGCGGGTGACGGTCTTGGGGTTCACGCGGAACAGCTCGGCCACCTCCGTAGGAGTGAGGAGGTCGTTGGGGTCGGTGCGCTGCTGCTGCACGGCGGTCCTTTCTGGGCGTACCGCGGGCGGGGAGACAGAAGGGACGGCCCGAGCGGAGGACGGGCATTGTTCCCATAACGGACAACGCACCAGGTGGCGGTCTATGACGCCCGGGGGGAAAGGCTTGACCTCGGCTTAACGGCGAACGTCAGGCGTTGAGCTGCTGGCTGGCCAGGTAGTAGTACAGGCCCTCCTGCGCCATCAGCTCCTCGTGGGTGCCCGACTCCACCAGGCGGCCCTTGTCCAGGACCACGATGAGGCCGGCACCCCGCACCGTGGACAGGCGGTGGGCGATGACGAGCGACGTCCGCCCCTCGAGCAGCTGATCCATGTTGTCCTGGACGGCCCGCTCCGACTCGGCGTCGAGGGCGCTGGTGGCCTCGTCGAGGATGAGGATGGGCGGCCGGCGGTACACAGCCCGGGCGATGGCCACCCGCTGGCGCTGCCCGCCCGACAGCAGCAAGCCGCTCTCCCCCACCTGCGTGGCGTACCCGAGGGGCAGCCGGCTGACGAATTCGTGGGCGTTGGCAACCCGGGCGGCCCACTCCACCCGCTCCATGTCGGGGACCTCGCCGGAGGAGATGTTGCGGGCGATGGTGTCGGAAAAGAGGAAGTTCTCCTGGAGCACGAACCCGACCTGGCGCCGCAGCTGGCGGTAGTCGAGGGTGGCCAGGTCGACCCCGTCGTAGAGGACCCGCCCCTCCGTCGGCTCCACCAGCCCGACCAGGCACTTGACCAGCGTGGTCTTGCCCGAACCGGACCGCCCCACCACGGCCACGGTGGTACCGGCCGGGATGTGCAGCGTGATGCCCGACAGGATGGGCGGGGCGTCGGGCCCGCCGTATCTGAAGCCGAGGTCGTCGAGGTCGATCCCGCCTTCGAGGGTGGGGACGGGCGCCAGCCGGGACCGGTCGGCCCCCTGTTCGGGCTCCTCGGAGAAGATGTCGTTCAGCCGGTTGAGGAGCACGGTCACGAACTGCAGGTCGTCCCACAGCAGGAGCAGGACGGCCACGGGGGCGCTGGCCAGGGCGATGAGGGTGTTGAACGACACCAGCTCGCCCACCGTCATGTTCCCGGCCTGGACCTGGCGGGTGCCGAGCCACAGGAACGCCCCCAGCGAGGCGAAGGTCACCACCTGGCTGGTGCCGGCGTAGAGCATGCGCACCAGGTCGGAGCGGAACTGGCGGTCGGCCAGGCCCCGGTACTCCTCCACCATGCCGGCGCGCAGGGCGTCCTCGTTCCCCAGGGCCTTGACCGTCTCGATGCCCTTGATGGCGTCGATCTGGCGGGAGGAGTAGCGGCCGAAGGCCTCCTCCAGGCTCTCCACCATGGGCCGCAGCCGACGCTGGAAGGCCCGCATGACCAGGGCGTAGACGGGCATGGCGGCCAGGTACACGACGGCCAGCAGCGGGCTGTAGACGAACATGAGCACGACCGAGCCCGCCAGCTGGGCCACGGCGGTGACGGCCCGGACGCTGTGCTGGACGACGAACTCCCGCACCTGGCGCATGCCGGCCAGGCGGCGCTGCACGTCACCCGTCCGCCGGCTGGTGAAGTACGACAGGGGCAGGGCCAGCATGCGCAGGGCCACGAGGTCGAGGGTGCGGGCGTCCATGCGCACGGCCGCCCGGCTCATCACGTAACGCTGGCCGGTGGAGGCGGCGAGCATGAGCAGCAGGGCGCCGCCCAGCGCCGGCCCCAGGATGCGCCACAGGTGGGTGTCGCCCTCGCCGAGCACCCGGTCGACGATGAGCTGGGTGAACACGGGGACGACGAGGGTGAGGGCACTCACCACCAGGGCAAGGGCGGCGGCCAGGGCCAGCGGACGGGCGAAGGGGCGGAGCATGGGCCGGAGCCAGGCGAACGACGGCTCGTCGCCCGCCGCCGGCACGAACGACGCCGTGGGGGCGAAGAGGGCGGCGTAGCCGCTCCACTGCGCCTCGAACTCGGCTCGGGACAGGCGGCTGGGCCCGGCGGCGGGGTCGGCGATGCGCACCCCGCGGGCGCCGACGTCGTAGACCACCACCCAGTGGTTCCCGCCCCAGTGGACGATGGCGGGTAGGGGCAGGTCGTCGAGGTTGCGCATGGACGACTTCACCGCCCGGGCCGAGAGGCCGAGGGCCCGGGCCCCGTCGGTGATGCCCTTCAGGCTGGTGCCGTCGATGCCCGTGCCCACCGCCTGGCGGACCCGGGCCTGGCTGACCCGGCGCCCGAAGTGGCGGCACACCATGGCCAGCGCCGCCGCCCCGCAGTCGGCCTCGTCCACCTGCCACACCTGGTGCAACCGGCGGATCCGCCGGCGCCCCCCCACCGCCATGGCGTCCCCGGTCTCGTCGGCGGGCGCCGAGGTGGCGTCGGCCGTGACCGCCCCGGCCCCGGCGGTGTCGACCTGGTCGGGCCCCACCGGTCCGGACCGGCCGGCGTCGGCGGGCAGGAGCTCGTCGGTGAAGTCGAGGGGGACGCGGGCCTCCTTGCGGTAGCGGTACTGCGACAGGAGGGCGGCCACGGCGGCGCGGAAGTCGCCGTGTGCCGCCAGCAGCCGGCCGAAGGCGTCCGAGCGCAGGACGAGCAGGCGGGCGTCGGACACGGCCCGGACCGACGCCGTGCGCCGGGTGCCCTCGAGCAGCGCCCGCTCGCCGAAGATGTCGCCCGTGCGGAGGTAGGAGAAGTCGCGCCGCTCGCCCTCGGCGTCGCTGTAGGCGGCCAGGCGGCCCGCCTCCACGAAGTACATGGCGTCGGGCTCGTCGCCTTCGGTGACCACCACGTCGCCCCGGGCCACGGTCACCGGCTCCATCTCGGCCAGGACGGCGCCCACGGTGTCGTCGGGGAGCGTGGAGAAGACGGCGGACTGGCGGAAGAGGTTCTTGAGCGCCCGGAAGCGGGCCAGGAGGTCGAAGTACTCCGTCACCCGGGGGTCGGTGGCGCGCAGGGCCTGGAACACCACCGCCGGCAGCCGCAGCGCCTCCACCGGGCTGCGGGCCCGGATGGTGGCGCCCCGTACCCGGCCCTCAAGCAGGGCGGACTCGCCGAAGACATCACCCGGTCCCAGGAGCCCGAGGGACACCTCCTCCCCGCCCAGTCCCTGGCGCAGGGCCCGGGCCCGGCCCGACACGATGACGTAGAGGGCGTCGGCGGCCTGGCCCTCTTCGACGATCACAGCCCCGAAGGGGTAGCTCACGGGCTCGAAGCTGGCCGCTACCAGCCGGCGCACCTCGGGCGGCATGAGCCCGAAGAGGGGCAGGTCCTCGAGGACGAAGGGACGGTCCTCAGTGACGCTCACGCCACCGCACCCGGTGCTCCACCTCGCGGCGCACGGCCCGGTCGGCCACCGCCGTCACCGCCCGGCGGCGCACGTCGTCGTCGGAGTCGGCGGGCACCGTGCGGGCCACCACCCGCGTCACCCGCCAGCCGGCGCCCGTCCGGGCCGGACCCAGGGCGTCGCCCGCCTGGGCCCCGAGCAGGGCCGGGCGCAGCTCCGGCTCGAAGTCGCACAGGTGGGCCCGCCGGCGTTCCAGGCCGGCCGCCGCCGGCGGGTCGGGCAGGGCGGCGGAGAAGTCGCCGTCCTCCCGCAGGCACAGGAGCGCCTCGCGGGCCGCCGCCTCCTCCGCGAACGACAGCCACTCCAGCTCGAAGCCGATCCAGTCCAGGCGCCGGGCCTCCACCTCAGCCGCCACCGCCCGCTCCGTGGCCGTCGCGTGGCGGAAGGCCTGGTAGGCAGCGTCGAGCCCGTCCCACCGGTCGGCTCCGCCGCCGGACGGGGCGCCGCTGGGTGCGCCGCTCGCCTCGGCGCCGGCGGCGGCCGCGGCGGCCCGCTCAGCCAGTGCCTCGGCGAAGCCGGCGTAGAGCCCGGTGCAGACACCGGTGGCCCAGCGCCGGGCCGCCTCGTCCCCGTCTCCCGCCTCGGGAGCAAGGCCGGCGACATCTCCCCGGTACCGGTCCCGGGCCACCGTCCGGCGGATGTGGTCCTTCCAGCCGGCCACGGTCAGGCGCCGCTCGGTCAGCCAGCGCTCGGTGTCCTCGGCCGAGATCAGGCGGTGCCGGCGCCGGAAGGCGGCCGCGGCGGCGGCGGCTTCTCCGTCGAGGTCGTCGCCCCGCCGGCGGGCGAGCGCCAGCGCCGCGACGCCCTCCCGGACCTCACGCACATGGTCGCCCCACGCTTCCTGGCGACGGCCCCAGTCAAGGACGTCCTCCCAGGTGTAGGCGGTGGCGGCGACGAGGAAGACGACGTCGTCCAAGCGCCGGCCGCCGGGTCGCTAGGAACCTCCGCCCTTGCCGCTTCCGGGTTGGGGATCGGAGCCCTGCGACGAGCCCCCCTTGACGTTCTCGGCGTCGCCCGGTTCGGGCTCGAGGTCTTCGAGCTCGTCGTCGTCGGTCGGGGTCGTGATGTCGCTCATGTCGGCCCTCGCTCTCTCGTCGGAGATGACCCGCATGGTATGGCCAGAAGGCGGAAGCGTCGATGCTGCACCGGACAGTGCCTCTGTCGCTCCCGTGACACACGCAGCTACCGTCAGCAAGCGATGACGGAGTTCAGGCTCCACGTCCGGCCCGAGGAACTGCCCACGGGCACGGTGACCTTCCTGTTCACCGACATCGAGGGCTCCACCCGCCTGGCCGAGCACCTCGGGCCCGCCTTCGCCGGCCTGCTGGAGACGCACCACCGGCTGCTGGCCGACGCCGTCGTGTCCCACGGCGGGGTCGTCATCAACACCCAGGGGGACGCCTTCTTCGCCGTCTTCCCGGCCGCCGCCGGTGCGCTGTCCGCCGCCGTGGCCGCCCAGCGAGCCCTGGCTGCGGAAACGTGGGCCGGCGGGGTCGAGGTCCGGGTGCGCATGGGGATGCACAGCGGGGAAGCGGTGCTGGCCGCCACCGATTATGTGGGCCTCGCCGTGCACCGCGCCGCCCGGGTGGCCGGCCTGGCCTATGGCCGCCAGGTGCTGGTGTCCGACGCCACCCGGCGCCTGGCCGGGGCCGGCATCCCGCCCGGGGTGACCTTCAGCGACCTCGGGCGGCATCGCCTGAAGGATCTGACTGAGCCGGAGCGCATCCACCAGCTGGTCCACCCCGACCTGCCCCCCGACTTCCCGCCCCTGCGCTCGCTCGACGCCTTCCGCCACAACCTGCCCGTGGCCGCCACGACCTTCGTGGGCCGGGAGTCGGAAGTGGCGGCCCTGGCCCGGCACCTGGCGGATTCCCGGCTGGTCACGCTGCTCGGACCGGGGGGTTCGGGTAAGACCCGGCTCGCCCTGCAGGTGGCGGCGGAGCGGGTCGACCAGCACGCCGACGGCGTCTGGCTGAGCGAGCTGGCCCCGTGGAGCGACCCCCACCTCGTGCCCGCCGCCCTGGCCGCCGTCGTCGGCGTACGGGAGGCGCCGGGCAAGAGCCTGCTCGACACGCTGGAGACGTGGGCGGCGGAGCGGGACGTTCTCATCGTGCTGGACAACTGCGAGCACGTCGTGGGGGCCGCAGCGGAGCTGGCCGGACGCCTGCTGCGAGCGGGACCGGGCGTGCGGATCCTGGCCACCAGCCGGGAGGCGCTGGGCCTCGCCGCCGAACAGGTCGTGGCCGTGGCGCCGCTGCGCCTTCCCGAACTGCGTGCCGGAGCGGCTCCCTCGCTCGAAGCTCTGTTGGAGTCGGAAGCCGTGCGCCTCTTCGTTGAGCGGGCCCGCTCGGCCCGGCCCGACCTGGAACTGGGTCCCGAGCACGCCGCCGCCGTCGCCCGGATCTGCACCCGTCTGGACGGAATCCCCCTGGCTCTCGAACTGGCCGCCCGCCGTGTCCGGGGCCTGTCCCTCACGGAGCTGGCCGAACGTCTCGACCAGCGACTCGCCTTCCTGACCGGCGGCGCCCGGGAAGGCGAGGCCCGTCACCAGACCCTCCACGCCGCCATCGGCTGGAGCCACGACCTGCTCAGCAACGACGAGCGGGTCCTCTTCCGGCGCCTCGGGGTGTTCGCCGGCGGCTTCGACCTGGCGGCGGCGGAGACGGTGTGCGCCGGCCCCTACGACACCCTGGACCTGATCGTGGCCCTGGTCGACAAGTCGCTGGTGGTGGCGAGCGAGGCCGGGGGCGCGACCCGCTACCGGATGCTCGAGACCGTCCGGGACTACGCCCTGGAGCGCCTGACCGAGGCCAGGGAGGACGACGCCACCCGTTCCGCCCATCTGGCCTGGGCGCTGCACATGGTGAACCGAGGCGCGCCGCCCCGGTCCCGAGGACTGCCCCGGGAATGGGTCGATCGCCTCGACGCCGCCCACGACAACCTCCGGGCCGCCCTCGACCACGCCCGGGACCACGACCCTGAGGCAGGCCTGCGCCTGGCTACCGCCCTGCGGCCCTTCTGGTGGGTCCGAGGCCACTGGCACGAAGGCCGGGCCCGACTGGAGATGGCGCTGGCCCGATCGGAAGGAGCGCCACCCGCCCTGCGGGCCAAGGCCGTGGTGGGGGCGGCCGACCTGGCCGAGTGGCAGGGGGACGCCCGGGCGGCGGCGGCGCTGGCCAAAGAGGCCCGCCAGATCTTCCGCCGGTTGGGTGACCGGGCCGGGGAAGCGGAGTGCTGCTGGAAACTCGGCAACGTGGCCATGATGGGCGGTCGGACGGCCGAGGCCCGGAGGGTGCTGGCGGAGGGGGAGGCCATCTCCCGGGCCCTTCCCGACCACGACTACCTCGCCCAATTGCTCAATGCTCAGGGTTGTGTGGCCTTCGACGAGGGCGACTTCGCCGCCGCCCGAAGGCTGTGGGAGGAGACGCTGGCTACCGATCCGGCCGGTTCCGACGATTTCGTCGGCGGACCGAGTTCGCTCGGCCGGTACAACCTGGCCATGGTCCTGTGTTTCGAGGGTTCCTATGGGCCAGCCCGGAAACTCGCCCAGGAGACGCTGGCCACGAGCCAGGCCGGGGGTGACGCCGGCCTGGCGGCGAGTTCCCTGGGGCTGCTCGGCGACCTGGCGATGTTCGAAGGCGACTTCGCCGCCGCCCGCTCCCGGCTGGAGAAGAGCCTGGACGATCACCGCCGCCTCGGCGAGGCGACCATGGTGGCCAGCGCCCGCCAGCGCCTCGGCCGCCTCGCCTTGGCCCGGGGAAACCTGGCGGAGGCCCGGACGCATTTCGACGAGGCGCTCCGCCGGGAGCGGGAGTTGGAAGGAAAATGGGGCACCGCCGCCGCCCTCCGGGGCCTGGGCGTCGTGGCCCGGCACGAGGGCCGCGGGGAC
>JBIOYN010000473.1:0-14001 GCA_044870155.1 Acidimicrobiia bacterium
TGAGCTGGCCGACGTCCTGATCTATCTCGCCCGCCTGGCCGACGTGCTCGGCGTCGACCTGATCGAGGCCGCGCACCGGAAGGTTGCGGCGAACGCCGAGCGATATCCGGCGGGCAAGGCCCGTGGCTCCGCCGCCAAAGCCCCGCACGGGTGATGCCGTGTCGGGCGCGCCGCTCCCGAAATTGAAATCCTCCTGATCAGATCGGCATGGCGGCGACGCGCGTGTCCCCGAGGTACGGGTCGGCCGACTCGCCACAGAGGATGCGGGGATGGTCCTGGTGGTTCCTCCAGCCGAGCCGGATCGTCTTGTTGTAGGTGACGGCGGCCTGGCCGCTGAAGCCGAAGACCGACGCCCCCGCCGAGTACTTCGAGCTCCTGCCCGACTCCCGCCAGCCCATGGTGTCGCGGGCGACGGTCCGCTCGTACGAGCTCTGGCAGGAGACGATGGGGTCGCCCTGATTGAAGGTGCTGCCCGTCCAGTTCTCGGGCTCGACGGTGCGGACGGGGAAGCGGCCGGAACTCTCCCGGCTGTTGCATTCCCAGAGGACCTTGGCGTGCATCAGCTCGACCTGGAACGCCTCCCGGTAGCTGTCGGGGAAGGGCCCGAAGTCGGAGTTGAACCCCCGGCCGGAGCTATTGGAGAACGACGCCGTCCCGCCCACCTTCCAGTTCCCGCCCGACGCCTCGTAGCCGACGTCCCAGGCGGTGGTGCCGGTGTCGGTGTAGTCGAGGTGGAACGACCAGTCCTTGGCCAGGTCGATGTCGGCGATGGTGCGCATCCCCTTCTGGCGGCCCTCCACGTAGCGGGCCGAGCAGCCGGTGTACGGGTCGCCGGGCTTCTTCCAGTCCAGGGTCTGCGGGCCGGCAGCCGGTGCGCTCGGCTCGCCCAGCTGGATGACGGCCGGGCGCTCCATCCCGCCGGCGAGCTCGTTCACCCCGAGGCGGTCGATGGCGGCCATGACCTCGGCTCGGGGCCCGCCGGACGAGCGCAGCTCCTCGGCGCGCTCGGCGGAGACGAGGTTGGACAGCCACACGGGGGCCGCCAGGCTCCCGCCGGCGGGCAGGTAGCGGACCGAGTCGGTGGCGATCGACCACCACCCGCCGTCGCCTTCGGCGAGCACCATCACATGGATCCAGCCATCGGGCCGGTACTCGGGCGGGATGGCGGGCGCCTCCGCCCGCAGCTCGAAGCGGCCGTCGGGGCCGGCCTCCACGGTCGCCAACGGGATCGAAGCGGGCGCCGCCCGGTGCTCGTTCCTGGCCGGAATCACCGACGCCGGCGGACGGATGAAGGCGCTCACGTGCGCGGGCTCCGGCAGGCCATGGCGGTCGACGACCTGTCCGGCCCACAACAGCGGGGCCGGCCGTGGCGCTTCGGACGTGGCCAGGGCGAGGGGCCCCGAGCCCGTGAGGAAGACGACGGAGACGAGCGCGGTGATCAGGCGGTGTCGAGACAAGGCAGGCCTCCCCATGGCGGCGGTTCGAAAGCGAACCCGCAATCTCTCCGTTCGGTGCCGTTGTCCCGCAAGTGTACGAACCGGCCGGTGGCGTTGTCCTCCCCGGCGCCCTTCGGCGAGCCGGCGGCCCCGAGCCGGCGATCAGCAGCCGGCCAGGTCGACCCGGTATTCACGGTCGGGGAGCCGTCCGCTCCGGCGACGGTCTGGGAGCCGAACCGGCTGCGGACGAGGACGGGCCGGAGGGGGCCGGCGTCGGGCGCGACGGTGGAGACGGGGGCGCCCGAGAGTGCCGCCTTCAGCCCCGTCGGAGACCCTCACCTTGTAGGTCACGCCCGGCTTGGAGCAACACCGGGAGAGGGCGAGGAGGTAGCCCGGTAGCACGACGTCCGGATCGGCACGGGTGGGCACCCGGGATGACCGATCCTGTGGCCCACCGGGCGGCGTATGGCTCGCCGGACCGGCCCGCCCTCGAACCGAAACTGCCGGGGCGTGCGCAGTCCAAGCGTGGTATACGTTCGCACCGGGACGGGTGGGCGTGGGAGACGTGTATGACTGACACCCCCAGCAACTGCAACCTGCCGGTCGACTTCTACTACCTCGTCGAGCACCACGTCTGGGCCAAACCCGAACCGTTCCATGTGCACCATCCCGTCCCGGCCAACCGGGTCGTCAAGATCGGCGTCACGGACGTCTTCCAGGCGCTCGCCGAGCAGATCATGTTCTTCACGCCCCGGCGGGTGAGGCGCGAGGTGAAGCGGGGGCATCCGGTCGCCGTTCTGGAGAGCGGCAAGTGGCTGGGGGTCGTGCCGAATCCTGTCGATGGGGAAGTCGTCGAGTACAACCCGGCCGTCTCCGAGGACCCCACTGTTCTGAACCGGGATCCCTATCACGACGGGTGGATTGCCCGGGTTCGGGTGTTGCGGTGGGATGTGGAGCGGCAGGGCCTCGTCACCGGGGACGATGGCGTCGCCTCCTACCGGCAGTTCCTGGAGCGGGAGGGGATTCGCTGCCGGGAGGCGTGAGGCAGGCCAGGCCGGAGACCCTGTCGGAGCGGCCGGGAGGCCGGGGTCTCGAAGGCGGCGAGGTGGACGACCAACCCTCCCAGGCCAGGGCGCTGCCGGTGAGGCGGCCGTCGGCCAGGTGCAGAAACGGCCGGGCCGACGGTATGGTGGCGGCCTCCCGTCCACCCGTCGATGGCCCGGCGCCGCCGCCAAGGCGCCCTCCCATGATCATGAGGAGAACGTTCCTCCGGGTCCGGTGAGCGAGGCGGAGAAGTCCCGCCCCCGCCAGCTTCGCCAGCGGCGACGGCGATACCAGCACGGCTGCTGGGGCCATCTCATCGCCGCTCCGCTGTGGGTCGCCTACGAGGCGAACCTGGGGACGTTGCTGCGCACCTGCGACGCCGTCGGGGCGTGCCTGGCCGTCCCCGCCACCCCCCACTACCGGGAGGCACTGGGCCGAGGCGACACCCTGCGCCGCCGGAGCTGCATCCACTGGGTGACATCATCGAAAGCCCGGTGGGTTCGTGACGAGCGGGCCCGCGGCAGCCGCATCGTGGCGGTGGAGCTGGCCGAGGACGCCACCCGCCTTGCGCAGCTGCCGCCGGCCCGGGAGCGGACGGTCGTCCTCCTCGGCCATGAGCACGACGGCGTCCCGATCGACATCTGGGACCTCGTCGACGAGGTGGTGGAGATCCCCATGGTGGGGACGGGCTGCAGTCTCAACGTGGCCGTGGCCGGGTCGCTGGTGCTCTACCGGCTGGCGGGCTTGTTCTGAGGGCCGTCTGCCGTCGCCTCGGTGCCCGGGAAAACTACCGCCTTCGAAGGAGTTGGCTCCAGGTTCGTGTTGTCGTGGACATCGAGGCCGACCAGAACGAGGGGGGCACTCCCCGCTTGCCTGACCGGCCGCCAGGGTCAGCCGAGCCGGCGGACGGTGAGGGGCCTGACTTCGGCGATGCGGGCGAAGTCGCCGTCGACGTGGACGACGCCGAGGCCGTGGTGGACGGCGGTCTCGGCGATGAGGAGGTCCGGGATCGGCGTCCGGTGCCACATGCCGTGGTGGTGCGCCAGGTCCCGCTGGAGCGTCAGCGCCCGATCGAGGAGGTCGGGCGGGGCGGCGACGACGTCGAAGCTGGCATGGAGCTCCGCCTGGAGTTGGTCGTAGTGGCGGGCGGAGCGGGCCGAGTAGAGCTGCTCGAGCTCGCCGATGGGACAGACGAAGAGGCTGCCGGCCAGTTCGTCCAGCTGGGTGGCGATGGCGGGATCGCCGGCCCGGGCCGCCGCGCTCTTGTCCAGCACCCAGCCGGTTACCGCCACATGTCCTCCGAGGCGAGCACGGCGGGGTCGGCATGGCGGGAGAAGCGCTCGAAATAGCGGCGCTGGCGGTCAGCCCGCTCCGCCTGCTCGCCTTCGGCGTCGTCGGCGGCCCGCCGGAGCGCTTCCTCGACGGTGGCTCGGGTGGTGGCGCAGCCCAAGGCCCGCTTGGCCCGGTTCAGGAGCGCCTCGTCGATCTCGATCGTCGTTCGCTTCGGCATGCACACATCATACCAAGCAGATATGTACATCAACCGTCGGTGCGGCGGTCGGGCGCCAACCCGAGCAGGGCCCGGAGACGGTCGGGACGCAGGCCGAAGAAGGCCGAGCCCGGCTCGGGCTCGGGGTAACTGTCGAGCAGGCGTTCCAGCTGCTCCCGGCGGGTCGGGTCGGCGGCCGCCTGGCGGGGAGTCAGGCCGGCCAGGGCAGGCACCTCCTCGTCCAGCCAGCGACGCTCCATCTGCTCCTGGACCTCGATGACCACCGCGGCATGCTCGTCGGGATCGAGCGGCCCGCCACCGGCTTCCTCCCCACCGCCCAGGAGGCGGGGCGGCTCGGGCATCTCGACGGGGCGCAGGGGCCGGCGTTCGTCGGAGACGACGGTGGCGCCGGGCAGCTCGGCCCGCAGCACGGACAAGACCCGGTCGAGGCGGGCCTCGGAGTGGGTGGTGACCATGAGGCGGTCCCCGTCCAGCTCCAGGGTCGCCCGCAGGATCCGCTCACCGCCGCCGAGGTCGACCATCTCCACCCAGCCGTCGCCCTCGGGTTCGTAATGGTGGCCGAGGACCTTGCCGGCCACGGCGGGGTCGTCCACGGCCAGCTCCGCCCGGCAGGCGACGACCGGTTCGTGCTCCCGGGTGACGAGCGCCGGCGGCAGGCGCAGCGCCCGGACCCAGTGGCACAACTCGTCGGGGTCGCCGTCGTCGCACAGGGCGAGGACGGCGCCCTCCCGGCCGGGCGCCACCGGGAACACCGCCCCGACGAACTGGTGGGTCTCGCCATCGGGCACGGCCCGGGCGCACACCAGGGTGCCGGGCCGGGCCTGCTGGCTGAAGGTCCGCTCCCGCACCTCGAGGGTGTCGCCGGTGCGGAGGTCGACCACCCTGAGCCCGACGCCGGCACTGACCTCGGCGATCTCATACACGGTGCGGGGGCACAGGGTCCACGACGCGGCCAGCAGGGCCTCGTCGTCGGGCAGCAGCGCCCCCCGGTCGGCGAGGAACTGTTCGAACCAGCCGCCCTCGGTGAGGACGGCGTCGAGGACGACGGGATCGTCGAGCGCCTCGGCGATGCTGGCCGGGTCCCCGGGGTCGAGCGCCCGGGCCATGGCGCAGGCGACGACGGCGGCGGTGGCTCCCGGACCGGCATGCTTGAGGTAGCCCACGGCCTTGCGGCACAACCAGCCGACCCGGTCGGGCAGCGGCGACGGCTGCGCCTGGCCCAGATGGCAGGCCTTGTACTTGCGCCCCGACGCGCACCAGCACGGTTCGTTGCGTCCCGGTTCCCGCCCGGCCGGGCGGGTGAAGGGCGCCACCGTGTCCAGGTCCTGGGGGTCGGGGGCCTCCAGGCGCCGCCACAGGCGCACGGCCCGGGCGGCGTCGCCCCGGTCGGAGGCGTACCAGGCGGCCCGGGCCAGCGCCGGTCCGAAGCTCGGGTCGGCCTCCGTGGCCAGGGTCAGGTGGGCGTCGGCGACCAGGACCTCCCCCCGCCGTTCGGCCACCACCGCCGCCACCCAGCGGGCCAGGGCGGTCTCCGCCGGCGAGGTGGCGGTGCCCAGCAGCCGCTCGGCCCAGGCGGCGGCAGCGTCCCGGACGGCGGCGATGAGGTCGGGGTCTGCGTCGTCGTCGACGCCGCGGGCGGGGATCAGCTCCTCGAGGACGACGTCGACCACCCCGGGGACGGCCAGGCCGGCCAGGGTGTCGCGCAGCGTCGTGGCGTCGGGATCGTCGTCGCCGGCGCGGCCCAGGATGCGCAGCGCCGCCTGGGCGGCGTCGCCTTCGAGGCGGTCGAGGATCCGCCAGTACAGGGCGCGCTGGTAGCCGGCCTGCCACACGCTCTCGTCGTGGGCCACGCGGTCGCCGCGCCGCTCGAGGCCGGCCGCCGCGCACAGGGCCGCCAGCGGCGGGCGTGGTTCGGCGAAGGTATCGGGATCGTCGGCGAGGAGGCCGAGGACGAGCGCCTCGGCGGTGACGGGCAGGCCCGGCTCGGCCACCTCGGTGTCGTAGACGGCCCGCAGCCGGGCGACGAGCGCCGGGTCGGAATCGGGTTCTCGAGGGGTCTCGCGCAGTGCGACGGTGCCGTCCGCGGCGACGCCAACGGTGAGGAGCGTGCCGGGCCGGTAGGCGTCGAGCCAGCCTTCGGGGCCCTGCCATTCCTGGTCCCCGTCGGCCCGGAGGAAGTCGTCGATGCCGGCCCCGTCGGGCAGGTGGAGGTCGTCCCGGCGGTTGAAGCCCGCCAGGTCGAGCCCCGCGCTGAGGACGCCCACTGCGGCCTCGGCCTCGGTCAGGCGGTGGGTGAGGACGATGTCGGCGGTGAGGCGTTCGACGTGGACAAGGCGGTCGGGCGGGAGGTATTCGAGGTCGCCGGCGTCGATGAGGTCGTCGACCAGCTGCTCGACGAGGGTGGCGGCCATGGCCGCCCGGGCGGGATCGTCGCCGTCGTCGGGGCCGGTGGCCCACCCCAGGTATTTGACGGTGAGCCGCACGAGCTCGTCCTCCGGCGCGCCCTGGAAGCCGGCCACGACCTCGACGACGGCGTCGGCCACTTCGGTGGCGGTCGGCAGGGGCAGAGCGGCCAGCAGCTCCCGGTACCGGGCCGGGACCGAGACGCCGCCGTCGCGCCCAGCCTCCTCCCCGACCGCCGCCCCGCTGGCGCTCATGAGGGCGAACCGGAGCTGGTCGAACACCTGATGACGGGTGAGGCCGCTGCCGAGGAGCCGCCGGGCGGTGGCCCACACTTCGGGCGGGTCGTCGTCGGCCACCTGGGCGACGACCAGCCGGCCGGCCAGGGTGTGCAGCCGGTCCAGCCCGTCGTCCTCGTCTTCCTCCTCGTCCTCGTCCCAGTCGAGGAGGTCGCTCAGCACCCCGGGGTCGGAGGGGTCAACGTCGGCGTCACCGAAGAGGAACTGGATCCTGGCTCGCTCCACGAAGGGGGGAGGTTACTGCCCTGTCCCCAGCGGGAATCGGGGATTTTCGTGGAACCGCAAGGCCCCGGTCCTCAGGTCGGTTGCCGCCGGTGCCGCGATTTCCGGTAGCCGCTGACCCACGCTTTGGTGCTCCGCCACTGGCCGTCGGCGCCCTTCTGAGCTCGGAGGCGGCCGCGGTTGGCGGCGATCCGGAGCGCACCTTCGGTCATCGTCGGCGTGGCCAGGGCGGCCAGCGGCACGAGCCGGTTGGGTCCGGCGACGGCGGGGACGATGAACCGGTACAGGTTGTCGAGCACAGCGCGGGCGAGCATCTCTCCCAACGGGCCCGGGTCACCCCGGTCGGCCGACCGCAGCGCGGCCAAATACCTCGTCCGGTCGCGGGTGTAGATGATGGCGGGGGCGTAGCCGAGCCGGACCAGTACGAGGTTGAGGAGGAGCCGGCCGGCACGACCGTTGCCGTCGAGGAACGGGTGGATGCGTTCGAAGTGGCTGTGGGCCAGGGCCACGGCCTCGATGGGTTCGTCGGCGCCGGCGATGGCGCCGAGGTTATCCAGCCAGTCCCGTACGGCGGCGGGCACGTCAGGCCAGGGGGGCGGCGTCATGCCCCCGGGAAACGGCTGGATGTCGTGCTCGCGAAAACCGCCCGGTCGCTCACGGTCGGCCGCGCTCGGGTGGGGGGGGACGTCCCATGCCGGTCCGACGGCCATCTCGTGCACCTGGCGGATCTCGCTCAGGGTCAGCAGCTCGCCGGCGCTCCAGGCTCCCGGCTCGAGGGCCTGCCCGTAGACCCACCGCGCCGCGTTGGCATAGCCCCGCACCTCCAGGTACTCCTTGAGTTCCTTGTCGCCGACGGCGACCCCATCGGCGAGGAGTCGCTCGACCTGTTTGAGGACCAGGGTGTTGCCCTCGATGGCGGTCGAGTGGTGCGCCTCCTGGAACCAGATGGTCGTCCAGATGTCCTCGGCCTCGAGCGGATTCGGCAGACCACCCATCCGGTCTCGCAACTCGCCGAAGGCCTCGTCCAGGCGACGGTAGATGTCGTGTCGTCGGGGGCGCCCGGCCACCGGTCCTCCAAAATTGTACGGCAGAGTAAAAACAAATCGTACCGTACAACGTCTCTTTTGCGCGATGAGGCTCAAGGGAATCGCACCGTACAAGTAAGGAGCTGGGTCCCACACCATCGAGCAGTTCACAGGGGGCGTCGTCGGGTCAGGACGTCCTGAGGGTTGACCCATCCAGCCAACACGCTCATCGAAGAGAACACCGGCGTGCCCGGCCGCCTGTTGAACACTGCCGTCGAGTACTGGGCCGCCTATCCCGACGAGATTGAGGCCCTGCTCGCCCACGCCGGGCGGATCGAGGACGATCGCGTGCGTTCCTCGGAGCGGGTGCACGGACTGCTGGAGGGGTGACCTCGGCTCGCCTGCTTCTGGACGAGATGCTGGCAGCGGGCATTGCGCAACAACTGCGTTAGCGAGGCCACGACGTCTCCGCCATCACGGAGCGGCCGCACCTGGTGTCGTTGCCCGATCGACAGATGCTTGCCCTCGCCGACGGCGAGCACCGAGCACTGGTGACCGCCAACATCGGGGGCTTCGCCATTCTGGACGGGCGATGGGCCGCTTCCGGCCGTGAGCACGGCGGCATCGTGTTCGTGACCACCTCAGCGTTCCCACAGGACCGCAGCTTCGTCGGCGCCCTGGTCGCGGCACTGGACGCCGCCGCTCGCGACGGGACGCTGCCCGGCCGTGGTCAGACTCATTACCTCCTCCGCCGCCGATAGCCAGGGGCGTGTGCTGGCCGATCTGGCCCCTGGCCACTGCGGGCCGCTGATGAGGCGCCGCCGTGAACGAGACGTGAATATGGCCGGTTTGTCCGTCATGTCGGAGTTCGAGCCCCGTTGGAGAGGTGTCGATCGTGATTGGCGGTCTCAACCCCCCGGTTGCTCATAGGCTGCCTGTGCCAAGGAGGTGGACGGTGCTCCGGCGCGTCGCTCTGCTTGTGATTGTCCTGAGTGGGTTCGTGGTTTCGAGCGTCACCGAGGCGGCCGCTGCCACCTCGAGCGATGTGGTCCAGGAGTACACGGAGAGCGTCTATCGAGTGGACACCGCGGCTGACGGCGTCGCCCGGACGCTGGTGGAGCACCGGGTGGTCGACCAGCACGGCGTGCAGAAGAGCCGCGAGACGTATCGGATCGAGAATGCGGCTGCGAAGGTCCGCAGGCCCTACGAGGCGATGCCCTTCTCCTGCTACCACCAGGGCTACCGCTTTGGGTTCGAGCCCAAGCCGAAGCAGGAGATCGTGGAGGACGGCGACCGCAACGACTTCGTCCAGTTTGACTTCTACCCGTTCCGGCAGGGAGAGGCCAGGGATGAGCCGGGCACCGGGCGGAAGACGCAGCAGTGGTTGTGGTGCGCCACGGGCGGCATCGATTCTGACCACGGTTCGCGCTTGGTGATCTCGGGCCCCGGGGTGGCCTACGGGGATGCTCAGCGGACGTACAAGATCGGCCAGGTCTGGAAGGAAGGCTCGACGCCGGCCTCCTACAGCCTGTCCCTCGGGTTCTCCACAGAGGGACCGGTGAAGGTCAACGGCGGTGTGTCCCAGACGCCCACGAAGAGCCTCCAAGGAAGTCCCCGCCCACCCTATGGGCACCCGATTGACGCCTTCTCCCGCAATGCGGTCAACGGCTGGTGGGAAGACTCCTGTGCTCCGGATTGTGTGGGAACCGGTGGCAGCACCAGGTTCCAAGGTTCCGTTGTTGAGGGGCTCTGGGAGTTCCCGGACACAATGTCGGTCATGGTCTCTGACTTCGCGATGTCTGCGTGGAAGAAGACGTTCTGCTCGAACCCCTTCGGTTGCCGTTCGTGAGTCCGTTGGCGTCGACATGCGACTGAGAATGGGCGCCATGGCGCTCGCCTTCATCGCCGCCGTGGGGGCCTGTGACTCGGGGAGCAAACCGGACGAGCGGGGTCAGGAAGCGGAGCGGCCAACCACCACCACGATCCGTGAAGGCACCCCGCCGATGGGAAGGTTCCTCGCCGTGGCCGGCGAACAGAGCCTCGACGCCGGCCTCTACGAGATCCGCTTCGCTCCGCTGCGCCTCGATCGACTGACCGAGACGTCCCGGGTTGGTGCGGTCAGCGCCTGTGCGTCAGCAGTGGTCGTTGCCGCCGCCCAACAGGAGGTCGGCTTCTCTGACACCTTGCAGACGTTGCGCTCCGGCAAACTCGTCCCCTTCGAGGGCCTCGGTGATGCCAAGGGGTCGTCTCCGGCCCTGACCTCTGATTGCCGCATGGCCTACAAAGCGATCGATCGTACGGACCCGACACTGGTCGATCGGCTGCATGTCTGGGACCCTGATTCCAGGACTGACACCGTGGTGCACAGTTTTGGGGAACTCCTGGGCCTCGACCGGGGTCCGGACGGACAGGTGTCGGTGATCGAGGGAGTTCGTGGCGACCCGGGTCAGCCTGTTGCGGCAACGGCCATCATCATCATCTCCGCCGATCGGAGCGTGCGGTCGATCCCCGCCCCGGCACCCGATCTCGGCGTCCTCCGCTGGGGTGCCTCGTCCCGGATGGCGATCAGCCGGATCGACGCCAGGTCGATCTTGTTCCTCGACCCTGAGACCGGTGCTGACTCCGAACTTCCGGGCTGGCGTCCCCTGGCCTGGTCTCCCGACGGCAGCGAGCTCCTCGTTGCCGACTCCGCCGAGTACAGGACGATCGGGATCATCCAAGCCTCGAATCTCTCCTCTGGCCGCATGCTTGGCAGGCTCGACGTCGGCGTTTACGACGCTGCCTGGCTGCCACCTGGGGCCACGCCGGACCAGGGCGGGTAGGGCGGGATCAGGCGCCGGGCACGTAGGTGAGCATCACGACGCCCGTGCTGAAGGCTTCGTGTCCGACGAGCTTCAGCTTGTGGGTCTCGGTGTCCTCGAAGAGCCGTTGGCCGTGGCCGACGGCGATGGGGTGCACCAGGAGGTTCAGCTCGTCGACGAGGCCGTGGGCCAGCAGCCAGCGGACGAGCGTGGCGCTGCCCGACATTCCGATGTCCCCGTCGGTCCGATCCTTCACCTCCTGGAGCCGGGCGACGACATCGCCGGAGATGAGCGTGGTGTTGCGCCACGTCGCCTCCGTGAGCGTGTTGGAGACCACGTACTTCGGGATGTTGTTGATGAACGAGGCGAAGTCGTCCGCCGCCTCCTGCGCCGCCTCGGGCTCGGTCCGCTCCTGGCCGGGCCAGTAGTCGGCCCACTGCTCGTAGAGCACCCGGCCCATGAGGAACGCCCCGCACGTCGCCGCGCCCTTGGTGATGGCGGCCCCCATCTCGTCGTTGAAGTACGGGAAGTGCCACTGGTCGGGGGACTCGACCACCCCGTCCAGGGACATGAAGAAGTTGGACACGATCTTCCCCACGGTTGTGCTCCTTCGCCTGTCCGTGATCGTCCTTGGCGGTTGAGACGACGGCTCGGCTCGGAAGTCATCGGCCGCTCCCGTCGATGGAGTCCGGAGCGCTCGGGCGTCCAAGTTCGACGAGCTCCGGGACGGGGACGGATTTCATCGTCCTGCGGGGGCCCGGAGTTGCCGGTGACCGACGCCCTCACCGGCTCGTGGCACCGATTGATCAGGCGCTGCGCCGTTCCACATCGTGGACGCCATGGCCGGCGGATAGGGGAAGCCAGGTCCGATTCGCCGGGGCTCAGGTGGCGGCGACGGCCGCCAGCCCGGTGATGTTCCCGGCCAGATGCAGGACCGCGGCGGACAGCACACTGCCGGTCCGGATCCGGGCCGACAACAGGACCACGGCCAGGAGGGCGGGACCCACCACCTCCAGCGGCCGGAAGCTCCCGCCGTGGGTGGCGCCGGCGAGATGCCATACCCCGAACGACGCCATGTTGGCGAGCACAACGACCCGGGGGTGACGGCCGGTTGCCGCCCAGACCGTCGGCAGGACGCCCCGATGGAGGACCTCTTCGGCCAGCGCCGTCCCCAGGACCAGGCGAGCGAGCCGGAGGGCGCTGATCTCCCGGACGCCGGCCAAGCCGGCCACCACCCAGCCGGTGGCCCAGGCCAGCCCACCGGCGGTCACCACCTCGGGAAACCGTCCGGCGGCGAACCGCGGCCAACGCAGGCCGAGGGCGTCGCCCGCCCACCCGTGCCGGTGCATCCACACCATCGCGGCTGTCGCACCGGCCGGATTCCCGACCAGCGTGACCCATTCGGGCTGCCCGCTGATCCGCCCGGCAACGACGACGGCATTGCCCCAGGCGGCCACGGCGACCGAGATGGCGATCGCCGGCGACCGATGGACGGGCCGTGTGCGGGTGGCGGACAGATCGCCGATCCCGGCGGTGACGAGCTGCCATTGCCGGCGGAGCGCCCCGTCCGCCCGTCGCCATCCGCCCATCGGTCCCAATCGTAGGGGCCGGGGAGGCGAGCCGATCAGCCGCTGACGAAGGAGGAGGCGAGCTCGGCCCCGCTCGGGGCCCAGGCGGGAGCGTCGAGGTGCGTCGAGCGCTGTTTCGGCGCTTCAGTCGTGAGTCGCCAGCGTCCAGGTCCGGACACCCTCGGATCGGTCGGTGCTCATGCGCGAGTCGACTTCCCACGTGTCCACATGGGTCCATTCCTCCCGCTCCCGCCACACGTCATTTCGCTGGACAAGCTCACGAATGGAGAGGGCGACGCTGTCCTCGATCCACATGTCGTCGCCCCGGATGGCGAGGCGCAGGGCCAAGTGGCCGGGGATGCCATAGGAGAACTCGATGCCGTGCGGCGGATAGGGCGTCGGGATCGCCGCGAACTCCGGATCCGGCACCACCGTTTGGTCGGTGCTCCGCGGGAACTGGGTGTAGTCGTAATCCCGGAAGTCCCGCTGCTCGAGGTCGTTCTGATTCGGCTTGTTGAGGTTCACGGTGGCGACGTCGGCACCGTCCCGGACGATCGTGACCACCACGTCGTCGTCGGTGCCGGCGTGGGGCGCGTCCTTCGTCCGCACCTGCAACCGGATGGTTCCGATCCACATGGCTTCCTCCCTGCACTCTGCGCTCTCGTCCCGGGAATCGTAAATTCGACGAAGTTCTCGGCGATCCGTACTGGTACGGATTTCCCTCCATGTGTGGCGGATCGCCACGCTGACGGAGGACGAAAGGCCCGCAAAGGGATCGGTTACCTCAAGTCGCCCCATCCTGCCGTCGATGGGAAGGACGACCCCGACGTCCTGAGGATCGATGACCGGTCGTGCCCCCAACCCGTCCCGGACCAGAGCCCCGTACGTGGCGTTGCAGGTGCCGCACCGGTACCTGTGGAAGGAGATCCTGCCCGGCCGCCTCGGGCTGCTGGTCCCCGACCGCTGGTCGGTGAGGTTCATCACCGGCCGGGTGGTCCGTGCCGCCCACCGAGCCGGCCTCGCCGTCCACGCCTGGACCATCGACGACGAAGCGGAAATGCACGAGCTGCTCGACCTCGGCGTCGACGGCATCATGACCGACTGCCCGTCGGTGCTCACCCGGGTGCTCGCCAAGCGACGAGGCGGCTGACGGGCCGCGACGTTCGCCAGCTCTTGGAGCCGTCCCCGCTCGTGGCGACGAGGGCCAGCCGCTCTGCTTCCCCGGTCGATCCCACTGTGTCCCGTCTTTGACATTGGCGGCGTGACCGGTGGCGACGACGAGACGGGGCCGCCTCGTTAGCGTTCGCTCCCAGGAAGAGCACGTGCGGGCGCACCGCAGCGCGGCGGACAGGAGCGAGGCGATGGTCGCAGAAGCTGAGCACCCCGGGCTACCCGCCGCCCTCGCCAACTTGCAGCAGTTGTTCGCAAGCGTGAGGCCGATCCGCGGCCGTCATCCCGCCGCCGTGCGAATCCGAGAGCTGCTCCCCGCCTCAGTGGTCGATGCCGCTCTTGCCTGTCCCCGCTGCTCCCGCCACGCCGGCATGGCGGCCGTGGTCGACCATCTCCTGACCGACCACGGCTACGGCTTCGACGAGGTGGCCGAGTGGCTCGAACTGGTGGACGGCGACCTCTTCGCCTTGGCCGTGCACGCTCTGATCTCTCAAGACGGAGTCCGCCGCACCGCCTGATTGGTCAG
>JBIOYN010000474.1:0-2858 GCA_044870155.1 Acidimicrobiia bacterium
GAGCTCAGCGCCAACGGGCTGACGGTCGTCGCTCCCGCCGGTGACATCGGTCCCGCCCCCCAGACGCTGCTGGGCATCGCCGGGCTGCCCGAGGTCGTGACCGTGGGTGCCTCCGACGGAGCGGGGATCGCCGCCGCCAGCGCTTCGGGTCCGTCGGTCCACGGCGGGGCCAAGCCCGACCTCGTCGCTCCCGTCGGCCTCCCCGGCCTGGTTCCCGAGGAGTCGAAGCTGGCCGCCGTCCTCCCCGGCGGCGGCCCGGCGCTCGACCGCAACGACCTCGATCTCCCCTTCCCGCCCGCCGGCGGCCGGCCGGCGTTCCTCGGCTCCACCATCCCCGCCGCCGTGGGCGTGGCCGCCACCGTGGCCCAGCTCCGGGTCGACGGCGTCACCGACCCCGCCGCCGTGCGCGGCACGCTGGCCGCCGCCGCCGTGCCCGAACCGGGCGTCCCGGCCTGGCGCCAGGGCGCCGGCATCCTCCGCCAGACCCCGAGCGCCGCCCTGGCCCGGAGCCGGCCCCTGGTGGGCGGTCCGCTCCAGCTGGGCGCCGAACCGCCGGCGGGCCGGGCCTGGGAGGCAGCCGCCGCCGTGACCGGCGGCCAGGTGGCGGGCACCCCGACCGTCTCCTTCCCGTGGCGGGTGGAGACCGGACCCGACGGCCGGCGCGCCGCCATCGACGTCCCCGACGGCGCCGCCCGCCCGGCGCCGGTCATGACCGCCGCCGGCGACATCCTCCGCCTCGCCCTGCCCCCCGGCGACAACCCGTGGGCCCCGGGGGCGTGGTGCGGCTACGTGCAGGTGCCCCTGGCCGGACCCGGGGCTCGGGGTGTCCCCGAAGACGCCGGCGGCGCGGTGGCCGACCTGGTGGAGGACCTGCCCCTGTGCCTGGTGGAGGGCCTCACCCTCACCGCCTTCAACGCCTACATCCACGACGTGCCCGCCGAGGACCTCACCTTCGCCCTCATCCCCGCCCTGCCGCCGGGGATGTCGCTGCTGGCCGGCCCGCTGGCCGTCCTCCCCCTCGATCCGCTCCACGAGCCCGTGTTGGCCGGCGTGAGCGGCACCGACGGCATGGTGCGCTTCGCCAACGTCCCCCCCGCCTTCTACGTCATGCGCCAGTTCTCCGACTACGGCGCCCCCGTGGTCGAGGTCTTCGACGGCGCCGGGCAGACCCGGGCCCGCGACGTCGGAGAGGCCGCCACCTACCTCGGCTACGACGCCCTCGTCCTCCGCAACCCCTGCGCCGAGAAGGTCCAGGACCACATGGAGACGGGCACCGACTGCCATCGGGCGGCGGTGGAGGGCCGCTTCGGGCCCGCCGAGTACGACCCCAGCACCGCCCGCTACCTGGTCGACACCCCGGCCGGGCGCATGGGTGTGATCTTCGACTTCGCCAAGAAGGTGGTGGGCGTGGGCGTGTCCAGCCGCTACGTCGACCTGCTGACCCATGACGACCTCACCCACGGCTCGGCCGTCTCTCTCGAGAAGCTGACCGGACCAATCCCCGAGCGACTGGGCCTCGACCTGTCCGCTGCCTGGACCTTCTCGGGCGCCGACGCCCTCGGGGACCCCGAGGGGACGCTCGCCACCTACAAGGGCCTCGACCTGGAACACGATCCGGCATCGGTGGCCGCCACCAGCACCTATCCCTTCGCCCTGGCCACCCCCAACTACCAGGGCACCATGTCGCTCGACTTCCGCTACGAGATCGACGACGCCGTCCTCGGCGTGCTCGTCCAGGTGGCCGGGAAGACCCCCCACGTCACCATCCTCACGCCCCAGGGCAAGATCGAGGCGCCCCACCTCGACCCGGCCAAGCCGCTGGCGGTGGCGCTCCGGGAGGCGGCCCTGGCGGCGCCGCGCCAGCCCCGACCCCAGGACGGCGATCAGCCCAAGCCGCCGCCCCAGCTCGACCCCAAGCGCCTCTTCGGGGCGGCCACCGGCCAGGTGGGGTTGCGCCACAACCTCCAGCCCGGCGGCGCCTCCGCGGGGACCCTCACCTTCGTCTACGTGCCCCTCGAGCCCGCCCGCCCGGCCAGCGTGCACGTGGGCGACCTCGGCTTCGAGATCACCACCTGGCAGCGGATCGACTGGCCCCGGGCCCACCTGCCCCGGGACGGGCGGATGGTCATGGGTCACAACTTCTTCTTCAACTCCCACTACACCCCCGAGCAGATGGACCACCCCACCTGCCGGCGCCGGGCCGACGGGCCGCTGTCCGCCGAGGTGTGCGAGAACTGGCAGATGTTCGTCCACTCCCCCCTCGACGACGCCGAGACCTTCGAGCTCGTCGACGCCGCCTCGGGCGGGGGCTTCATGGCCGACGTGCGCACCGGCGGGGGCGGCCTGTTCAACCCCCACCGCGGTGTCCACGGCGACCGGGAGGAGTTCGCCGTGGCCGGCGTGGGCCTCCCCATCGGCCGGGGCGTCATCACCAACGGGCGGTTCTGGGAGCAGCTGGTGGTACCCGCCGCCACCCTGGCCGCCCACCCCGGCGACGTCGAGGTCCGCATCGAGGACAACCAGGTGGGCGGCACGTCAACCCTCCTCGACCACGCCGACGGCCCCGTGGCCCTGGCGCCCTACGTGGGCTTCACCGCCTGGCACCGCCACATCGAAGCCGGCCTCCTCGACGACCTGGGACTCCGCCCCTCCCGGGGCTGATCGCCCACCTCATCCAACCGGGGCCCCGGCCCCGAATCAGCAGATGTGACCTTCGACCTCGACCGCTACAAGCAGGTCTGCACCCGGCTCGACCACGCCGACCTCGACCTGACCGCCGCCTTCCGGGCCCGGCCCCTGTCCCCGGAGCTGCTCCGCTGCCTGCGCTACATGCACGACGTGGAGCACCACACCACCTG
>JBIOYN010000475.1:0-15182 GCA_044870155.1 Acidimicrobiia bacterium
CTCGAAATTCCGAGGGAGGAGATCCTCCGTCGCGCCAAGCCCCTTCCTCCCTACGAGGAGATGGTGATCGAGGATCTGACCGAGGAGGAAGCGGCCGAGTTCTGGGCGGCCCTCAACGAGTGACGGAAGCAGGTCCTCGGGGTCCGGTCGTCATCGACACCGCTGTCTTCGGAGCCGGGCTCATCCGCCCGTCGCCGCTGGCCGAGCTCTACCGCCCCATCCTGAGAGGCCGCCCGAGCATCATCTCGTTCCAGACTGCAGCCGAGCTGCGCTATGGCGCCCGAAGAAAGGGGTGGGGACAACGGAAGCTGGCGGAGCTCGAGGAGCGCATCGACCGCGCCGAAACCGTCTGGGCGGGCCCCGAGCTCCTCGACGAGTATGTCGACCTCCGGATTCGCTGCGAGCGAATAGGCCACGCCCTCTGTCAACGAGAACATGACGCCGACCGCTGGATCGCCGCGACCGCTACTTGGCTCGGCGTTTCCCTCGTCGCCCACGACGGCATTTTCCGGAACGTCCCAGGCCTCGTATTGGACACGGCCCTTCACTCCTGACCGCGGGCCCGGAAATTTGGAGCTGCGACCTCAACCTCCCGAACGCTGGCGGCCTGGACTCACTGCGACCAATTCGGACCAAGAGTGGCGGTCATCGCGAGTGCGAGGGCCGAGCCGGACGGCGCCGAATGGGTTGGGACGCGGGATCAACGCGGGATGGACGGCTGCGCTGACCTGATCCGTCGCCGGCTGTACTGCTGGCAGGGCATTCACAGCCGCGGGCCCCGACCTCATTGGGCTTGTTACCGCAACTTCCTACCTGCAGCGCAGCCGCGGGGGCCGCAGCTCCAACCCGCGTGCCCGGACCTCACGTCTATCGTCCCGAATTCCACCTGGGACTGCCGGCGGGCGCCACCGCAGTGTGGCGGACCAGCACTCGATGGCGCCGGCGCCGAGTCCGGCGGCGGTGGCCAGCGCCTGGTCGACGAGCGTGCGGGCGAGCTCCTTGTCTCTGGGCCGCTGGGGGCGAGGAGCTTCTCCGCTTCTGCCGGTTCGGTTTGGGCCACCCAAGGGAGGGCGCCGACCCTCCGGTGGATGCCGTTGGCGGGGGCAAACCGGCGCTCAGCCTCATCGAACGGTCCAAGCGTGGTGGCCGAGCAGGCCGAGGTGATGGGGAACAGACGCAGGCCCGTCGCCTCCTCGACGCCGTCGAGGGGCAGTTCGCCACGCTCGGCATGACCGGCTGGATCGGCGGCGGCGAGGAAGTCAGGCCAGCGAGTGGAGCCGGACCCGGCCGGGCACGCCTTTGAGTTCGAAGTCGCCCCGGTCGTGGAATTCGAGGCCGGACCCGGCGGCCAACGCCGCGATCGTGGCCGACACGAGGATCTCACCGCCTCCGGCCAAGGCGCACACGCGCTGGGCGATGTGCACCCCGATGCCGGCGACGTCGTCGCCCCGGGATTCGATCTCGCCGGCGTGGAGCCCGGCGCGCACCACCAAACCGGCGGTCTTGAGCTCGTCACGGATCGCGGCGGCGCAGCTTACGGCGCGCCCCACGGCGTCGAAGGTCGCCAGGACCCCGTCGCCGGTGTGCTTGACGAGCCGGCCCCGAAAGCGGGTGATCGCCCGCCGGGTGATCTCGTCATGTCGATCCAGCAGCTGCCTCCACTGTTCATCACCGATCGCCGCCGCCCGCTTGGTCGAGTCGACGATGTCGGTGATGAGCACCGTGGCCAGAGCTCGTGTGCTGGCCACCGATTCGAGGCTCGCCAGCTCCCGACGGGTCCGTTCGGCCAGCACGACGGCGCCCATCGCCTGGTGCTGTTCCAGCGCCAGCCGAAGGTGCCGTCGGGCTTCGTCGACGTCGCCGGTGGTGGCGGCCAGCAGCGCGAGAAACCGGTGGACCGACCCTTTGCAGGCGAGGGCGCGGTCGATGACCGCGACCCGCTCGGCGTAGGGCTCGAGCATCCGGCGCAGCGTCGCCGCCCGGGGGGCGTCGCCGAGGAGGGCGCAGGTCTCGGCCAGGAAGGTCATGGTGTTGAGGTACACGACGTCCCGGGAGATGGCAGCGAAGTCGTCGGCGGCGAGCGGTTCGAACAGCGCGGCGGCGGCCTCCCGGTCACCGCGCCGGGCGTGGATGAGGGCGAGGCCTGCCGGCCAGGCGAGCACGTCCTTGTTCTCCGCCACGCAACGCAGAGAGGGCTCCACGAGGTCGTCCATCTCCTGCTCGTCGCCTCGTTCGATGGCCACGTAGATCCGTTGTGTCCAGTAGATCCAGGCGGTGCCCGGGTCGTGAGCGGCTTCGCCGAGGTCCCGGGCTCGTTCGAGATGCTCGGTGGCGTCATCGAACCGCCCGTCGAGGAGTGCCCACATCGCGGTCCACATCTCGACGTCCCGGAGGCCGAGCCGGTGACGGAGCCGTTCCGCCAAGACGGTGTAGCGGCCCATGGCCACTTCGGCGCCTCGTCGGTCGCCGACTTCCAGCAGGTCGACAGCCAGGGAACCGAGACCCGTCAACTCCAACTCGGGGTTGCCCGACGCGGCGGCGATGGCGACGATCTCCCGGGCGACGGCGCTGCGTTCGTCGAGGTCCTCGGGGCCCCACAGGGCGGCATGGGTGGTGGCCAGCACCGACGCCAGCGTCGCCGCCCGGCCACTGCGGCGGGCGTCGTCGACCGCCTGGCGGCTCAACTCGACCCGCCGCTCCCGGGCGTTTTCGTAATAGAGCACCTGGGCCAGCTTGGCCCGCAGCTGGGCCCGCAGGGCGACGTCGTCCACGCCGCTCGCCAGGACCGTCTCTAGCGCGGCGCGCAACTCCGGGGCCCGACCCCAGAGGGCGGCGGCCTCGGCCCAGCCGAGCACCGCGTCGGCGCTCAGCCGGGCGTCGCCGTGACGCTCCGCCACCTCGAGGGCGAGGCGGCAGTCGGCGACCCCGCGCTCCAGGTCGCCGGCCTTGAGGTGGGCCCGCCCGCGAACGAGGAGCGCGCCGGCCCGGTCGTAGTCGTCACACGTGCCGGCCTCGATGGCATCCAGGGCCATGTCGGCAAAGGACGCCGCCACCTCGTAGGCCAGCGCGTCCATCGACTGGGCGGCGGCGGCCAGTGCGGCCCGGTGGGCGGCGGCGGGGTCGCCGGCGGGCAGAGCGGCATGGCGGTGACGGGCGATATCCGGTGTGGCGGCCTTGGAGCCCGTCCCTTCGAGCGCCTCGGCGACCCGCAGATGGAGGCGGGCCCGGTGGCTGGGACTGGTGACGGCGCTCAGCGCCTCACGGACGATGGCGTGGGCGAACCGGTACTCGCCGCGGCGCCGGTCGTCGGCCCGGACGAGCCCGGCGCCGAACGCCCGTTGCAGGGCATGCTCCTGGGCGGCGAGGTCGAGCCCGAGGGCCGCGGCCACAATCTCGAGACGGAACGTCTCACCGATGACGGCCGCGGCGGCGAGCACGTCGAAGACGGCCGGGCCGAGTCCGGCGATCCGCCGGACGATGGCGTCGCGGGCCGTGGGTGGAAGACCACCCCCGGTAGGGGAATGAAGGAGGAGTTCCGACAGCAGGAACGGGTTCCCGCCCGTCCTCTCCCAGGCGACCCGGGCGTCGTCCTCGTCTCCGGTGGCCAGCGAGGCGGCAATGGCCTTGGCGTCGGCCAGTGAGAGGCCCTCGAGGGTGATCACGTCGAGGATGTGGGCCGTCTGGACGGCAGCCAGCACCGCCGCCAGCGGGTGATGGGGGTCGACGGCTTCCGGTCGGGCCGGGGCCAGCACCACGAGCGACGAGCGGTCGACATGGCGCAGGACGTGCCGGAGGAGCTGCAGACCCGAGGGATCGACCCACTGAACGTCGTCGACGACGAGGACAACCAGCGTCGGACGGGAGGCCAGCAGACGATCGAACTCCTCAAAGAGCCGGTGCCGGGCGGTGGCGGCATCGGAACCGGCCTCGGCCAGGCGGACGAAGGGATCGTCGGTGTCCCCCAGGAGGAGGGGGACGATCGCTTCCGAAAACGCCTGGAAGGGGACGAGGGCGTCGTCCTCGCAGCGGCCGAAGCAGACGATGGCGCCCCGGCGGTGCAGCCGAGCCGCCGCCTCGGCCGCCAGCCGCGTCTTGCCGATGCCCGCTTCCCCCGTGATGAGCGCCAGACGACGCACACCGCGGCTCCGGGAGACCTCGGCCAGCTGTTCGAGGCGAGCCAGGGCGTCGTCGCGGCCGACGAACGGGCCGGCAGCGACGGCAGCGGCCAACCCCCCTGGCAGTGGCAGCGGTGCCTCACCCGGTCCGAGCGCTTCCCGGGCCCGCTTGGCCAGGGCCCCCCGGTCGGACTCGCCGAGCTTGCGCAACAGAGCCGAGACATGGCTCTCGACGGTGCGGACCGAGATGTAGAGGCGGTCGGCGATCTCCACGTTGGTGAGCCGGGCCCCCACCGCCTCGAGGACCTCGGCCTCCCGGGCCGTCACACCGGCGGCGCGCAAGCCGGCGGGCACCTTCACGGTCGGATTGTCGCGCGCCACATCCGTGGTGGGAATCCGTGGTGGCCACGGATGCCCCCGGAGGTCCCAACGTCGGATGCTCGCCCCATGGACAGGACCACCCTCGACCAGGCGGCGCTCGATCGGCTCGTCGACCGGGTCTTCGCCGACTTCGCCACGGCCATGACCCTCCCGCTGGTACGGCTCGGCGATCGGCTCGGCCTCTACCGTGCCCTCCGGGACCAGGGCCCGTGTGCGCCGGCGGAGCTCGCCGCCCGGTGCGGTGTACCCGAGCCCATCGTGGGTGACTGGCTGGCGAACCAGGCCGCGGCCGGATACGTCAGCGTGGAGCCGGACGGTGAGCGCTTCGCCCTCACCGTGGAGCAGGCCGCCGTCTTCGCCGACGAAGACAGCGGTGTCTGCCTGCTGGGCGGCTTCCAGCTGGCCGCTTCCCACACCCGCCGCGAACCGGGACTGAGCGAAGCCATCCGCGCCTCGCAGCCGCCCGCGGGCGGCCTCGACGACGAGGAACTCTTCGAGGGCGCCGAGCGCCTTTGCTCTCAGGCCTACACGACATCACTGGTGGCGGAATGGATCCCCGCCCTCGACGGGGTCGGCGACCGGCTGCGTCGCGGCGCCGCCGCGGCCGACGTCGGTTGCGGCCGGGGGCTCTCGACCGTGCTGATGGCGCAGGCGTTCCCGGCGTCGACGTTCCTCGGGATCGACCAGCACGCCCCCTCCATCGAGCGCGCTCGTCGGCGCGCCGCCAAGGCGGGCATCGCCGACCGCATCCGGTTCGACGTCCGGACGGCCCTGGAATTGAACGGCTCGTTCGACTTCGTGGCGGTCGTCAACGCCCTGCACAGGATGGGCCAGCCCGAACGGGTGGCGACCCGGCTGCGCCGATGCCTGGAACCCACCGGCGTCTCCCTGATCGTCGAACCCTTCGCCGGCGACCGCCTGACCGACAACCTGAACCCGCTCGGCCGGGCCTGGTACGCGGCGTCCACACTGGCGGGCACGCGGTCCGGGCCCGGCCGGTCGACGACTCGCCCGTTGGGCGCCCAGGCCGGCCCGGCGCGGCTCATCGCCACCCTAGAAGCCGGCGGTTTCCGCCGCGTGCGGCTGGCCGCCACCACGCCCTTCCACCTCGTCCTCGAGGCCCGGCCCTGACCCGTCCCCGAAGTTTCGTCCAGCCCAGAAGAAAACAAGAGAGAGGGGAACTGCCATGCGATGTCTCGTTCGTCGTCCAAGTGCACGAGTCGTGTTCGGTTTGGCGGTGATGGCCGTGGCCGCGGTGCTTCCCGGGTGCGGGGCAAGAGGCGATCCCGCCCAGGTCCAATCGGCCGCCGGCGTCCGGCCGATCCTCGCTCAAGCGGCCGAGGACAGCGTCGTCATTCAGTGGAACAGTGCCGTTATCGAAGCCCAACGCCAGCACGGGATTCCGCCGACGGCGCAGGCCCGGGCACTGGCCATCATGCACACGTGCGTGTTCGACGCCTGGGCGGCCTATGACGCCAAGGCCGTCGGCACGCGCCTCGGAGCCTCGCTGCGCCGCCCAGCCGCGGAACGGACGGTGGCCAACCAGCAGAAGGCCATCAGCTTCGCCGCCTACCGGGCCGCCGTCGACCTGTACCCCAACGACAAGACAGGCGTCTTCGACCCACTCATGGCCAAGCTCGGCTACGACCCCACCGACACCTCCACCGACCGGGCGAGCCCCAGTGGCATCGGCAACGCCGCCTGCCAGGCGGTGTTGGATTTCCGCCACGGCGACGGCTCCAATCAGTTGGGCGACACCCCGGGAGGGACACCGGGCGAGGCCTATTCCGATTACACAGGCTACCGACCCGTCAACGACGTCATGGACCTGTCCAAGCCGTTCGATCCGGCCACGGTGAAGGACCTGGCCCACTGGCAGCCGCTCAAGTACACCGACGAGAACGGCACGGTCGTCACCCCCACGTTCCTGGCCGCCCAGTGGGGCAAGGTCGTCCCCTTCGCCCTGACCTCGCCCACCCAGATCCTCGCCTCCCGGCCGGCCATGCCGGGAACCGAGCAGTTCAAGGCGCAGGCCCAGGAGCTGGTCGACGCCAGCGCCAACCTGACCGAGACACAGAAGGTCCAGTGCGGCTGGTGGGCCAGCGGCCCGGACAAGGAGCTGCCGCCGGGCTACTGGAGCCTGTTCGCCCAGTACGTCGCCCGCCGCGACGGGCACGGAGCGGGCATCAGTGGCATCGGCAAAGACGTCAAGCTGTTCTTCGCCCTGACCAACGGCCTGTTCGACGCCAGTATCGCCGGCTGGGGGGTCAAGCGGGAGGTCGACTACGTGCGGCCCATCACCGCCATCCGGTCGCTCTACTTCGGTCAGCCGATCCGGGCCTGGGCCGGACCGGGCAAGGGCACCCAGACCATCAAGGGAGAAGCCTGGCTGCCGTACCATCCGGTCACCTTTCCCACCCCGCCGTTTGCCGAATACGTCTCCGGCCACAGCATCTTCGGCGGCGCCGGAGCCGAGGTCCTGAAGCTCTTCACCGGCTCTGACAACTTCGGACAGTCGGTCACGATCAAGCCCGGTAGCGGCTACGGGTACGACGAGCCGAACGTCCCGACCAGCGACGTCACCCTGTCATGGAAGACGTTCACGGCCGCCGCCGACGAGGCCGGCGTCTCCCGGATCTACTGCGGGATGCACTTCCCCCAGGGCAACCGGGACGGTCTCGACATGGGCCACAAGGTGGGTACGCAGGCATATGACAAGGCGCAGGCGTACTTCGAGGGGACAGCCACAGGAGCGGGGGCACCCGCCAGGGAGCCAACGTTGCCGAGAACCAGCTGAGGTGGACCGGGCGGGGCGGTCGACGAGTCCGTCACCGTCCCGCCCGGACGCCCGCCTCGCCCGCACTGTCGCCGTCTGATTCGCAGTGGAGAAAGTCATCACCACCGCAGTGGTAGATCGGGAAGGACGTCAGCCAGAACGAGAGCTGCACCAAGCAGCCTTGGTCTCATAGCCCCAGGTCGGGCCCAGCGTCGAGTCCCTGACCGGGTAGAGGTGGCAGATCGATGTCAGGGCCGTCGAGCTGCCGACGGAGGCCAAGGGCCTTGTCCGCTCGACCGTGCTCGAGCCCGGTCACCCGCTCGTCGCTCCGGCGGTACCATTGCCGCCGGCTGGGGGTTGCCTTCCTGCACGACTGGCCCTCCGACCTCCCAGTCCGCCCGAGCGCCGGGATCGCGTGGATGCGGACGTAGGACTCGTACGTCTGCCACGTCGCCGCCGGCGAGCTCGAGTCGAGGCCCACACCCTGTCAGTGCGAGGCGAGGCGAGACGAAGACGGCCAAGTCCCGCCGACAGATCGAACTTTCCGCCGTCGCCGTCGACGCCCTGCGCGGCCACGCCGCCCGCCAGGGCGAGGAGTGCCAGGGGCGGGCAGCCTCTGGCAGGAAACGGGCCTCGTGTTCACCAACTCCGTGGGCGGGGCGCTGACGCCGACGAACGTCACCTTCCGCTCGTTCCGGCCGCTGCTCGAAGGCGCCGGCCTGCCCCTCATCCGGTTTCACGACCTCAGGCACACGGCGGCCACGCTCCTGCTCGGCAAAGGCGTCCATCCCAAGGTCGTCTCCGAGATGCTCGGCAGCTCCCAGGTCGGCGTCACCCTCGATCTCTACAGCCACGTCACTCCTACAATGCATCGGCAGGCGGCGGTCGCTTTCGATGAGCTCCTCGGAAGTTAGGGTGTCAGTTAGGGTGTCAAACCGCTTCCGAGGACGAACAGCCGTTCAGCAAAATAGCCTCTGACCAGCACCTTTACTACCCAAGCCCCCGTAGCTCAGGGGATAGAGCATCGGTTTCCTAAACCGTGTGCCCAGGTTCGAATCCTGGCGGGGGCGCTGAACGGCTTGTTGAGTGGTCCAGGTTGCCGTCGTGGGCCGACGAGGCCAAGAAGGCGACGTGGCGGTGGCGTCGTCGTCGCCGCTGGCCGCGACCGGGCCTCAGGGTCCGACCGGCTCGAAGTGTCCCTTGCCGAAGTGGGCCATGTCGTGGCCCCCGTGCTCGCCGAGGATGTGGGCGGCGGTGGCCTTGTCCTCGTCATCGGCAGGCACGCTCACCGCCAGGCCTCCGGCGACGAGGTGTTCCTCCAGGCGCAGCAGGAGCACCCGTTCATCGCCGATCCGTTCCACCAGTCGGTAGACGCGCCCCTTCAGCCCGTGGTCGCGGCCCGCCACGTCGAGGCGCTCGGCGCCCTTGGCACCGCACAGCACGTAGATCCCGTCGCGGTCAAAACCGGCGGCGGCGAGATCGTCCATCGCCGCCGCCACCATCTGGGGATCGTCCATGTGGGCGACGACGCGGTTCTCCGGGGCGGTGATCAGACCCTCGGGAGGCTCCGGGAAGGGGCGGTCCTCGTTTCCTGGCTCCCCCACGGAGGCCTCCTTGCCGGTTCGACCTGGGTGACGCCGGAGGATACCGCTCTGGTCGATCAGTCCCAGGCCCGCCTGGACACCCGGTGCTACATCGACATGATCTATCATATGAACGAATTTTCAGTTCTTCAGCAAAGGAAGCCGTGAGCCAGCCCGTGTATCAGCTGAAGGCGGAGTTCTTCAAGACGCTCGGGCATCCCGCTCGCATCCGGATCCTGGAGGTGTTGCGGGAAGGAGACCATTCCGTGGGCGAGCTGGTGCCGAAGGTGGGGATCGAGGCCTCCCACCTCTCCCACCAGCTGGCGGTCCTGCGCCGAGCCAACGTCGTCCGGAGCCGGAAGGCGGGCACAACCGTTGTCTATTCGGTCCTCGACCCGCGGATCTTTCAGCTGTTGGCGGTGGCCCGGGAAATCCTGACCGGCTCACTGCAGGCAACCCAGGGGCTGCTCGCCGACTTGGAGTCCCTGAACTTCGAAGGAGAAGTGATCCAGGAGGGGCGATGACCGCTCTGCCCAACCCGCCCTCCGACGGAATTCCGCCATTGCCGTCGGCAACCTCAGACATGGACCGGCACCATTCCGTCCGCATCTCCCGTCCGTTCGAGGTGGTGGAGCGGGAGATCGCCGAACTCGGGGAGCGATGGCTCGAGGATGCCGTCCGGAGCGCCATTCAGCACGGTCAGGATTCCATCGGCGATAGCCGGGAGAACGGTCCCTTCCTGCATATCCGGGTTCGGTTGGGGCGCCCATCTGCGGGAGGTCGTGCTATTGCCCGTGCGCTGGAGTGGGAGGTGAAGGGGGGCGCGATTCCTCGTACCGCCACGGGGCAGCTCGAGGTGGTTGAGGCGGGACCGGACGAAGCGCAGGTGGACGTGCGGATGGTTCCTCACCCGGGGGAGATCCCCGAGGGCGACGAGGAACGGCGCCGCGTCGACCACATCCTGGACAACGCCACCCGGTTCCTCTTGAACCGTCTGTTCTGGACACTGGAGGCGCTGAACCGGTTCGAGCCGTTGCCGGTGTCCGGGACCTGGGGCAGTTGAGTTCCCCGTCCGCCCCTCCGCGTACCCGCGAGTCCACCGAGACCGACGGACACCAGTCCGGTGGGTTCGTCGTGGACACCCGCTGTGACCGTTGTGCCGGACGGATGGCCGACTGCCTCGTCTGCGGCAACCGTGGTCGCGTGCCACCACCGCTGCCCGACGAGGACTTCGAGGGCGCCTGACCCACCCAGGCACCGTCTCGAATTACGGCTGTTCCGGATCGGCGACCGGGTCGCCGACGACGACGATCTCGCCGGTGGAGCCCAGGTGCCGCTGGCAGCGGTACCGGTAGGTCCCGGGCTCGGTGAAGCGGTGCTCCCAGCGGCCCCCCGGGGCGATGTCCGGGGACTCGAACGCCCCGTAGTACTCGCTCAGGAGGGTGTGGCCGCCGCCGATGAGGGGGTAGTCGAGGGGTTCCCGGTTGTGCCAGGTGACCACGGTTCCGGTGGGGACCTCGAGCCGGTACGGGACGTATCGCAGGCCGAGCATCTCGACCACGGCCTCGGTATCGGGCGCTCGAGCCGCTCGGGCGCCGCTCTCGACGCCAACCAGCGCAACCATGGCCACCGCGAGGGCCACCTGGGACAGGGCTACTGCCCGCTTCCAATTCATGGGGACACCTCCCTGGACCGGGTTGTCAGCAGAACTTCACCTCGGGTTCCACAGGGACCGGATTGGCGACGATGTCCAGCACCGGGCAGTGGGCGTTGACGGCCTTGACCAGTTCGTCATAGCGCTCCGCCGGCTCCGGGCCTCGGAGCGTGACGAAGAGCCGGATGCGGGTGAACCCTGGGCGGATGGTGTCATCGAGGCCGAAGAAGCCCCTCAGGTCGAGATCGCCTTCAACTCTGGCTTCGACGCCGTCGAGGACGACCCCGAGCTTTGCCGCCCAGACCTGGTACCTGATCGCCTGGCAGGCGCCGAGCGAGGCAAGGACGAGTTGCACGGGGTTGGCGGCGAGGTCAGTACCACCGAGCACTTCGGGCTCGTCGACCTTGAACGTGTGCCGCCCAGTGGCGACATCGACTTCGGTCACGCCGACGAGCGTCGCCTGGGCATCGAACGACACTGCGGCTGCAGCTGGATCAGTGGTGATCGCCTCCGTCAAGCCGTCGAGCACGGACTTCAGCGTCGTCATTGGCAGATCCTCTCTCGGCGGGACTGCGGAGCATTCCGACGTTCCAGACGCTACGGAGCCGGCCTGCCCTCACCTAGAGGAGGAGGTCCCAAGGCGTCATGCGAAAGGTCCTTAAGCGAGCCCGATAGGGACTTACGCCCCCCGCCCGTGTGACAAAGGCACGTCGCAACTCCCTCCCCCAGCCGTCATGCTCCGGGCATGGCCGAACAAACCGAATTCAGTGAGATCCAACGGGAGGAATGCCTGGAGCTGCTGGCTGCCCGGAGCGTTGGCCGGCTGGCCGTGATCCGGAAGGGCCGCCCGCTGATCTTCCCCGTCAACTATGTGCTCGACGGCGACGTGATCGTGTTCCGTACGGACCCCGGCGCCAAGCTTTCCGGGGCACCCTTGAGGAAGGTGGCCTTCGAAATCGACGGCGTCGACGAGACCGCCGGCACGGGCTGGAGCGTGCTCGTCCAGGGGTACTGCTACGAGATCACGAACGGGATCGACGCCCACTCGGAGTTCCGCCGGACGCTTCCGGTCGCGCCGTTCGCTCCCGGCGACAAGCGCCACTGGGTCGAGATCATGCCCGAGGCCATCACGGGCCGGCGGGTCAGCCAGAAGCTCAGCTCGCCCCGTTGACGAGAGCGGCCATGGCCTGGGCCACCGACGCTTCCGGGGTGCCTGAGGTGTCGATGGCAACCGCCCCGGGCCAATGGTCGGCAGTTGCGGCCATCGCTTCCGCCACCGTGGGGGTCGCTTCAGAGGGGTCGCCGGCCTGCTCACGGCGACGTTCGATGCGCTGGGCGGCAAGGGCCACGGGCGCCTCGCAGCGAAGCTCGAGGAGCTCGCTGTCGGTCGTCCGAGCCAGCTCGGCGGCCGCTTCCCGCCAGCGCCGATCGGTCCAGGAGGCGTCGAGGATGACCGGCTCGCCGAAGCGGAGTCCCGCTGCTGCCTGCTCGAGCATCGTGCCGTAGACCCGGTCGGTGATCTCAGGGCGGTACCGGCCCTGCCGGAAGGCATCGGCGCCGCCGTCTTGACGGGCGCCGAGGAGTTCCGTTCGGACCTCGTCCGACCGCAGCATCATCCATCCCTGCGTCTCGGCCATGGCCGCGGCCAACGTGGACTTGCCCGTTCCTGGCAGACCGCCGACGAGGACCAGGCGCACCCGGCCCGCCTCCAGATGCCGGCGGGCCAGGGCGAGGAGGTCCCGGGCGGCGCCGGCGGCTTCGGGGTCACCCTGGTCGTGACGCAGGCAGGCGACCTTGCACCGGACGTGGGCCCGGTAGGCGGTGTAGTGGCGGGCGAGTGATGCCGGGAAGGTCTCGCCGGCGAATTCGCGGTACAGGGCCAGGAATCGCTCGCCCGCGGCCGGGGCCCCGAGTCGCTCGAGGTCCATGGCCAGGAACGTCACGTCGGCCAGGACGTCGCCATGGCGGAGGCGGTCGTCGAACTCGATGCAGTCGAGGATGCGGGGGCCGTCGTCGAGGCAGAAGATGTCCTCCGCCTGGAGATCGCCGTGACCGTCGCGGATCTTGCCGGTGGCGATCCGGTGATCGAAGAGGTCGCCCCGGCCGTCGATGTACCGGTGCACGAGCTCCTCCACCCGGGCCGAGGTGGAAGCGTCGAGGACCGGCCCCACGAAGGGTCGCATGGCCCCGAAGGACGCGCCCCAGTTGGCCCTCACGGCTGCGGCGGTGCCGGCCTCGGCGATCTCGGGCGTCGCCGGGGCGGCGGCGTGGAAGGCGGCCACCCGCCGGGCGACCCGGGTCAGCTCGGCGTCGAGGTCCCCTCCGCCCCTGACCAGTGCGGCCAGGCGCCGCTCCGGGGGCATCCGCCGCATGACGACCAGGTGCTCGCAGGGTCGACCGTCAACCCCGGTGACGTCGGCCACTCCCAGGTAGACGTCGGGGGCCAGGCGCCGGTTGAGCTCAACCTCACGGCGACATGCCTCCTGCCGGGCAGGAAGGGTGGAGAAGTCCAGAAACCCGAGCGCCACCGGCTTCTTCAGCTTGTAGACCCGGTCCCCGACGAAGAACAACACCGAGACGTGGGTCTCGGCCACCGCCGCAGGACCGGCCCCGGTCACACGTCCGAGCCTTGGGCGGGAGCAGGCCCAACCGCCTCCAGCCCGTCCCGGAACCACTCCCGGTCGTCCTCGAGCTCCTCCATGAGCTTGAGCGGATTGCACAGCTCGGGGTCGAAGTCGACGGTGGCGAGCCCCGTCAGCGGGTGGACCTCGGCCTGCACCACGCCCGGGGCGGACTCGAGGTACCGACCCACGCACGCCGCGCCTCCGGGCCGGTCGTCGAGCCGGTCGACGGGGATGTACACCCGCCGCATTCCAGGGGCGGGGGGACGGCGGACGTCGACGTCGTCGGCCGCGGGCTCGGCGATCAGACCTTCCAGCTTGAGGGCCAGCTCCTTCACGAACCGGGCCACCGACTCGGCCGCCACCGCCTCGCCGCCCAGGCGGTCGGCCAGGGCACCGACGGCTCCCAACGGCGGACGGTAGCGGCCGACCACGCCGATCTGGGTGATCTGACGCCGGCCGCTCCGGAGGGGGGCGAGTTCCAGCACGGCCTCGAGGACGGGGAACAGACGCGGGTGATGGACGTCCTCCCACCGCAGTGACAGGCGGGCCCGTTGTTCGCCGCACACGAGCCCGCCGAAGTGCAGGCGGACGTCGCGGGACAGCTCGAGACCCGCCCGGGTGGCGTGCAGGGATGCCTCCGGTGGCCCGGCCTCGTCCGTCTCGCCCCCCAGCACCTGCTCCGGCGCCCGGGCCAACAGAGCCCAGACGTCATCGAAGGGCCGCTCCACGTAGGCGTAGTGGCGGATCTCCCGCCAACCGCTGGCGCGCTGGTCCTCGGTCGGGACGTCATCGGACATGTTGCCCTCCTCCTTCGTTGCCCTCATCGTCCAGCGCGGCGGATTCGGCCGCCAGGGTCGAAGTCCTCGCCGCGCAAGGTCATTCGGCCCTGGTTCCGGTGCCCGTGTGCGCTCAGCATCGAGGGAAAGGACGGAAGCGAAGACGCACGACAGCCGTCAGTGGAGGCCGACATGATGACAAGTGTTCCTGCACCCGGGGCGGTCCCCTGGAAGTCGCCGATCGGTACGATCCTCGACCGCTGCCCAGCCTGCGCCGGGATCCACCTCTACACCGTGACCGACGGTGAGAACACAAACTTCCTGTGCCGCTCGTGCGACCGCTGCTGGCACGTCACCCTCGGGTGGGTCCACCAGGTCGACCGGGACACCTGTCCGGGCTGCGAGTGGCACTTCGCGTGCGCCTCGCGCTGGGACTGACCGGGAGCGCGCGCTATGGCATCGCCGGTTTGGGCCGAGGTCGACACCGTCGGGTCGCACGACCCGCTGTTCGTCTCGTGCAATGAAACCCTGCGCCGGGTCGCCCGGATCATGTGGGAGCACTCGGTCGGCTGCCTGCTCGTCCGGGGACCCCGCGGTCTCGTCGGCATCATCTCCGAGCGCGACGTGGTGACCGCCCTGGCCCGAGGCGCCGACCCCGACACGGCCCGGGCCGGGAGCGCCATGAGCGCCGACCTCGTCTCCCTCCGCCCCGGCGACTCGCTCTACGACGCCGCCATCGACATGCTCGACGTCGGCATCCGCCACGTCCCCGTCATCGACGACCACGGCGACGTGCAGTCCATGGTTTCTGTACGCGACCTGCTCCGACCCCTGCTGGTGAGGGCCCTCGGCGGCTGAAGCGCCCAAAACCTAGTGTGGGAGGCACTGTGGTCGGCTACCCGTCCCAGTTCGAAGCCGACGTCGTCCTGGCCGACGGCGGAACCGTCCTCGTCCGTCCCATCCGGCCCGCTGACGGACCGGCGCTGGCCCGTTTCCACGGTCGCCTGTCCCCCGAGAGCATCTACCTGCGCTACTTCTCCCCCCACCCCCACCTCTCGGAGGCCGAGATCGCCTTCCTGACCGGGGTCGACTACCGGTGGCGCATGGCCCTGGTGGCCATCCTGGGCGACGAGATCGTGGCTGTGGCTCGGTACGAGGGCAAGGAGGGGACCACCGATGCCGAGGTGGCCTTCCTGGTGGAGGACGCCCACCACGGTCGGGGCATCGGGACCGTGCTCCTGGAGTGGCTGGCCACCGCCGCCCGGGAGGCCGG
>JBIOYN010000476.1:0-2155 GCA_044870155.1 Acidimicrobiia bacterium
ACCATGGGCAGGGCCACGGCCTGGATGCCCTGGAAGATCATGGCCGTGGCCACCACACCGGCCACGAGCATGGTCGAGAACCCCTGGGCGCCCGCCGCCCCGCCGATGCCCTGGCCGATTCGGGGGAAGACGTAGGTGAAGACGAAGAGCAGGAGCAGCGGCTGCATGATGGTGCGCAGGACGAAAACCCGTGCCTCCTTGCGCAGCACGGCCCGGTCCCGGGCCAGAAGGGCGCGGAAGGCGGCCCACGCCGCCACCCGGGTGGGGCGCAGCTCGCTCAGGGTGTCGGGCCTCCGGGGCGTCCCCGAAACGGTGGCGGCGGTCACTCGCGCAGGTCCTTCCCGGTCAGGGTGATGAAAACGGTCTCGAGCGTGGGCTCGGTGACGGACAGGTCGTTGACGACACACCCCTGGGCTTCCACGGTGGCGAAGATCTTGGGCAGCGTGCGGGCCACGGGCCCGTGGAGGTAGACGAGGACGCCGGCCTCGCTCACCTGGGCGGAACGGGCGCCCTCCAGCGTGGCCAGCTCGCCGGCCAGGCGGCGCAGGTCGCCGTCCACTCCCACCCGCACCACGGCCTCGGCCCCGAGCGAGCGCTTGAGGCCGGCGGGCGAGTCCAGGGCCAGGATCTTGCCGTGGTCCATGATCGCCACCCGGTGGCAGAGGCGGTCGGCCTCCTCCATGTAGTGGGTGGTGACGAGGATGGTCTGGCCGGCGGCGTGCAGCTCACCCAGCAGCTCCCACAGGGCGATGCGGCTCTGGGGGTCGAGCCCGGCGGTGGGCTCGTCGAGGAACAGGACCTGGGGCCGGTGGAGCACGGCCCGAGCCACCATCAGCCGCTGGGCCATGCCGCCCGAGAGGGTGGCCACGGGCGCGTCGGCCCGGTCGGCGAGGCGGAACTGCTCGAGGGCGGCGCCCGCCGCCTCCTTGGCCTCCCGCCGGGAGAGCCCGAAGTAGCGGCCGTGGAAGAAGAGGTTCTGGAAGACGCTGAGGTCCCGGTCGAGGGTGTTGGTCTGGGGGACGACGCCGATGACCTGCTTGGCCCGGGCCGGCTCGCCCACCACGTCCACGCCGCCCACCAGGGCACGCCCAGAATTGGGCTGCACCCGGGTGGTGAGCATCCCCACCGTGGTCGTCTTCCCCGCCCCGTTGGGGCCGAGCAGACCGAAGATCTCGCCCGCCCGCACGCCGAGGCAGAGGTGGTCGACGGCCGCCACCGGCGGCGCCCCGTTGCGGCCCGGGTAGGTCTTGGTCAGCCCGTGGGTCCGGATCACCTCCCCCTCGCCGTGGACGTCGGCGAAGGGGACGGACTCAGCGAGCAACGACGCCGTGGACATGGTCATCCTCGAGGTGTTCCGGGGGTCGGTGGGTGTCCCCCAAATTGGCTGACAGGAGGGAGAGGAGGCGGCGCAGCTCGGCGACGTCGTCGTCGGACAGGCCGGCGGTCAGATCGGCGTCGAGGCTCCCGGCCACCGCCGCCATGCGGGAATGGAGGGCCCGGGCGGCCGGGGTGGGGAAGACCCGCAGGATGCGCCGGTCGTCGCCGTCGCGGTGGCGGACGACGAGGCCGTCGGCTTCCAGGCGGTCGAGGTGACGGGTGAGGGTGGCGGACTCGATCCCCATCCGCTCGGCCAGCTGGCGCTGGGACAGACCCTCCTCGTCGATGGCGCAGGAGAGCACGCCCCAGGCGGGCAGGCTGGCGCCGGCGTTGGCCAGGCGGGACTCGAGACGAGCCCGCATGGCTTTGGCCAGCAGCACGAGGTCGCGACCGAGCGAATCCATAGTGTGTTGATCGTTCGCCACCTAAGGGTCTCGATCAACCTTCCCCCGGAAGGATCGGGCGGAACGTCCGATACCCGCTCATGACAACTCCATGACGGTGCTCACCGACGGTCGGCGTAATTCCGCCAACTGCGGTCAGAACGCCGGTATCGTCGGCTCGCCTCCCCATGCGCCGCCTCATCCTCGCCGTCCTGCTGTGCCTCGCCGGGTCCGCCTGCGGCGCTGACTTCCTGTGGGTCCAGACCGTCGACCCGCCCACGACGACCACGTCGTCGACGACCACCCCCACCACCCGGGCCACCACCACGTCGACCCGGCCGTCGACGACGACCACCACCATGGCGCCGACCACGACCACCACGGCGGCCGCGGAG
>JBIOYN010000477.1:0-14818 GCA_044870155.1 Acidimicrobiia bacterium
TCGCCTCGAACTCGACGGTCGCCAAGCGTGACCGCAAGACGGGCGTGGCCCACTTCTTCGTCTTCTGGGGTTTCATCACGCTGTTCATCGGGACGGTCATCCTCACCGTCGACGAGGACATCCTGGCCCCGATCACCGGTCTCGTCGGCGACCATGCCATCCACTTCTTCCACGGGCCCTTCTACCTGGTGTACTCGCTCATCCTCGACGTCATGGGGCTGGGCGCCGTGGCCGGACTCGGCTTCCTGATCGGGCGGCGGGCCACCCACCCGCCCCAGCTCGACTACACCCGGGCCGAGCAACCCGAAGAGGGCTACTCCCGCTCGGCCTTCCGCAAGGGCGACGCCCTCTTCGCCTGGTTCCTCATGGCCGTGCTCCTGACGGGGTTCGCCCACGAGGCGTTCCGCATCGCCGCCACCCGGTTCCCCGGCTTCGAGATGTGGTCCCCGGTGGGCTGGGTGCTGGCCAAGGCCCTCGACAGCGCCGGGGTGGGAGCGGCGACGGCCGAGAACCTGCGTCTCGGCGTGTGGTGGGTCCATGCCGCCATGGCCCTCGGCTTCGTGGTTTACATCCCCGCCTCCAAGGCGATGCACATGGTGGTCGACGCCGCCAACCTCGCCGCCCACAACCCCCGCTCGGCCCAGCGCCTCCCCAAGCCGGCGGCGGACGCCAAGTATCCGGGCTATCGCGTGCTGGCCGACTTCACCTGGAAGGAGCTCGTCGACCTCGACGCCTGCACCAAGTGCGGCCGCTGCCACGTCGCCTGTCCCGCCCAGGTGGCCGGCGGCCCCCTGTCGCCCCGTGACCTGATCCTCGACCTCCGCCAGTGGGCCGACACCCAGCACGGCATCCACACCCTCCTCGACCGCGAGCTGCGGCCGGCTCCCACCGGGCCCCTCTCCGGCAATGGCGACACCCGGGTGGCGGGCGACGTCATCAAGGAGAAGACGCTGTGGTCGTGCACCACGTGCATGGCCTGTGTGGAGGCCTGCCCGGTGGGGATCGAGCACGTGTCCACCATCGTCCAGATGCGCCGCTCCCTGGTCGACGACGGGCGGATGGAACCAACCCTCCAGGACGCGCTCCAGAACCTCGCCACCCAGGGCAACAGCTTCGGCAAGTCGTCCCGCATGCGGGCCCGGTGGACCAAGGGCCTGGACTTCACCGTGCCCGACGCCCGCAAGGAGCCCGTGCGCTACCTGTGGTTCGTGGGCGACTACGCCAGCTTCGACGACCGCGTGGCCGCCCTGTCGCGGACGCTGGCCTCCATCCTGCACACCGCCGGGGTCGAGTTCGGGATCCTCTACGAGGAGGAGCGCAACTCCGGAAACGACGTCCGCCGGGTGGGCGAGGAGGGCCTCTTCGAGCTGTTGGTGGAACAGAACCTGGCCGCCTTCGGGAAGGCCTCCTTCGACGAGATCCTGACCACCGACCCCCACTCGCTCAACACGTTGCGCAACGAGTATCCCGAGTTCGGCCTGGACAAGCCGGTGCGCCACTACACCGAGGTCCTGGCCGACCTGGTCGAGGACGGGACCATTCCCGTCAAGTCCCTCGGGCGCACGGTCACCTACCACGACCCCTGCTACCTGGCCCGCTACAACGGAGTCACCGACGCCCCCCGCCGGCTGCTCTCGGCGCTGGGCTGCACGGTGGTGGAGATGCCCCGGAACCGGGACAACACGTTCTGCTGCGGAGCGGGCGGCGGGCGCATCTGGATGGACGACTCCGGGCTCAGCGAGCGCCCCAGTGAGAACCGCATCCGGGAGGCGGTCGGCGTCGGCGTCGACACCTTCGTGGTGGCCTGCCCCAAGGACATGACCATGTACACCGACGCCGCCAAGATGACCGGGAACGAGGACACCATGGCGGTGGTGGACGTGGTCCAGCTCCTTGACGACGCCCTGGACCGGGAGCGCCTGGCCGATCGCCAGCCGGTCCCGGCCGGGGGCCCCGCCGAGCCGCAGGGCGAGGAGGAGGAAGCCTGATGGCCGATCCGGCGATCCTCGGCAAGGCGCTGGGGGCGCGCCTGGCCGAGATCCGGGCGGCCATGGACCGCTACGACGCCTTCGCCTTCCGGCCGGGGGAGGAACCCCGGGGCGACGGGCCCCTGGCCGGCGCCGACGAAGCGGCGGCCCGCGACTTCGTGCTCACCGCCCTCCGGGTGGCGTCCGACCCCCTCTCCTACGCCCTCCTGCACCGGATGGCCGCCGGCGACACGACGCTGGCCGACCTCGGCGCCACCACCGGACTGCCCCGCCTGGCGGTGTGGGAGCGCCTCTCCACCCTGGTGGCCGCCGGCCTGGCCGGTCGTTCTCTGGAGACGGACAGTGCCGGCCTCACCCCGGCCGGTGCCATCCTGGTGGCCCTGGTGGAGGAGGCCACGGCGGCGGCGACGGAGGCGGCGGGATGAACTGCCCGTGGTGCCCGTTCGAGGGCCATCCCCGGCAGCTGCACGCCCACCTGGGGGAGTCGCATCCCGAGGCCGTCGTCTTCGAGGAACGCATCGGGCGCACGTTCTACGGCATCACCTGCCCGCTCTGCGACGACGGCTACCGCCATGAGATCAAGCCCCGGGGCCGGGACCCCGGCTTCGTGGAGGAGTTCAACGCCCAGATCCGCCTCGTGGCCTTCGACATGCTGGTCAACCATCTGCTCGTCGAGCACGACCCGGAGGCGACGGCGGATACGACCGCGGATGCGACGGCGGATGCGACCGCGGATCCTGGCGGGGCGGGGGAAGAGCCGGAAGCCACGGGACCGGTTCCCGCCGGGGGCCCGGCGTGGTTGATGGAGGCACGGCGGAAGGCGGCCGAGGCGGGCGAGACCCGTCCCGGCCCCTGAGGAGTTGAGGAGGCGGCGTTGGCCACGGTGTCGAACTGCAACATCCCCGATGACCTGTGGTACCTGGTCGAGAAGCACGTGTGGGCCCGCCACGAAGACGGCCTGGTGGTGGTGGGCCTGACCGATGTGGCCCAGAACCTGGCCAAGAACATCCTCTCGGTGACGCCCAAGGCCGTCGGACGCCGGATCGGGCAGGGCAAGAGCGTGGCCACCGTGGAGAGCTCGAAATGGGTGGGCCCGGTGCCGAGCCCGGTCGAAGGCGAGCTGGCCGAGGTCAACGAAGCACTCGAGGCCGACCCCGGGACCCTGAACCGGGACCCGTACGGAGCAGGGTGGATCGCCAAGGTCCGGACCGAGACCTGGGATCCCACCGCCGCCGGCCTGGTGACCGGCGACGACGGGGTGGCCGCCTACCAGGCGTTCCTCGAGGCCGAGGGCATCAGCTGCTAGGAGGCCGGTGACGAGCGAGCAGCAGACCTGGTTCGGGTGCGTCGTCCCGGGCGACCTCACGTACGACCTGGAGCGCAACGTGTGGCTGCGCTTCGAGGGCGACGAAGTCGTCCTGGGGATGACCGACGTGGCCCAGACCCAGTGCGGCCGCTTCGTGGCCATCACCTGGAAGAAGCCCGGCACCCGGGTCCGGCAGGGGCGCCCGCTGGCCATCATCGAGAGCGCCAAGTGGGTCGGGCCCTTCCCGGCCCCCCTGACCGGGGAGATCACCGCCGTCAACGAAGCCGCCTTCGACGCCGACATCGCCGTGGCCAACCGCGACCCCTACGGGGCGGGATGGCTGGTGCGGCTGCGGCCGGAGGCCCTGGAGGAGGAGGGGGACCACCTGGCGGACGGCGCCGCCGCCTTCGACCATTACCGGCGCCTCATCGAGGAACACGACATCCGATGCTTCCGTTGCGAAGAGTGACGGAACGTGATCCAATTGCATGTATCAGCAAATCCGCATGTAGTTCGGCCTCTCGGACACCAGAGCGACCGAAGGAACGGGGGATAGGGCATGGCTGAGGGCAACGGAAGCAACGGCCAGAAGAGCATGGCCATCGTCTGCTGGAGCTCTGATCTCGACCGGGTGTGGCCGGTCCTGATCCTGGCCACCACCGGGGCGGCATCGGGCCTGAACGTGAACGTCTTCTTCACCTTCTGGGGCCTGCGGGTCCTGCAGAAGAACGACAAGCGCGTCACGGGCGGCAACTGGATGCAGGTCGGCGAGTCCATCATGGACAAGGGCGGTACCGACCACCTCAAGCTCGGCAAGATGCACATGGCCGGCATGGGGACGACCATGATCAAGAAGCTGGCCACCAAGTACAACGTGGCCAGCGCCACCGAGCTCCTGGAGATGGCCAAGGACCTGGGGGTCAAGCTGCACCCCTGCCAGATGACGATGGAGCTCTACGGGCTCAACCCCAAGGAGGACTTCATCGACGGGCTCGAGCAGCCGCTGGGGGCGGCCAGCTTCATCTACATGGCGGCCGACGCCGACATCACGCTGTTCATCTAGACACCGGCGAGATGAGCCGGCCCGAGCGGCGGTCCGGCTCACCCGCCCGAGCGGACGTACCGATCCAGACCGCCGCTGTTGGGGGGGAATGCCATGATCACGCGCCCGCGCTGGGGAGCGGGCCGGGTTCGGGTCGCCGGGCTCGCCGCGCTCACCGTCCTGTCCACCGCCGGATTCACCTTCCCGGCCCCACCCGATCCCGTCCCGGAGGCGGTCGAGGACCTCGGTGTGCCGGACCTCGCGCCGCCTGTCGTCCCGGCGGCGGGCGGCGAGGACCTCAAGGGCCTGTTCCGCCTCGACGCCGCCAGCTGCGGCGGCGGCGCCCCGTCGGGCACCTACTTCCGCATGATCCAGCCCGGCGGTACCCCGAACGGGCCCTTCATCGAGAACAACTCCTCGGCCTGCGCCGATCGGACCTACACCGATCTGCAGCCAGGCAAGGATGGAGGGCTGTCGACCGTCTCCCACCAGCCCCACCCGGACCCCGCCTTCGACGCCAGCGGCAACGGGGTCAACGACCGGATCACCATGCCCAAGGGGTTCTTCGGGAAGAACTTCGCCACCGCCACCAACCCCACCGACCCGCAGACGTCGGCGGCGGCACCCGTGCCCACGGTCACGCACGACGGTGCCGGCAAGCTCAGCGGCAACCTGTCGGCCTTCGCCGCCGCCTACGGCGGCCAGCACTTCAACCAGGGGTCGCCGAAGCCGGACGGTTCCAATCCGGGATTGACGTCCGGCCCGGCGGGAACCTATGACGCCGCCACCCGGCGTTACACCCTGGAGTGGTCCAGCACCATCGTGGGCGGGCCGTTCAACAACTTCACCGGCCGCTGGCACCTGGAGGGCACCTTCGAGCCGGCCAGCGGTGCTCCGGCCCGGACGCCGACGCCCAACGACGGCGGGGCCGGGGACGGGGGCGGGAGCGACGGCCTGCTCGGTCTTCCCCTGCCCATCCCCGGCACCCAACCGTCCGCGGCCACCGCGCCGGCGTCCGACCGGGTCATCGCCGGCCAGGCCGCCGGCGAGCTGAAGGGCCTGTTCCGCCTGACGGCGGCGTCGTGCACCGGCGGGACCCCGTCGGGAACCTACTTCCGCATGATCCAGCCCGGCGGCACGGCGGCCAACGGGCCGTACCTGTCGAACACCTCGTCGAAGTGCACCGACCAGTCCTACACCGACATGCAACCCGGCACGCAGGGCGGGCTCTCCACCGTCGCCTTCCAGCCCCAGCCCGAGCCGCCCTTCACCAACGAGGGCGGCTCCCAGCAGGGGGCGAACGACAAGATCACCATGCCGAAGGAGTTCTTCGGCTCCAAGTACGCCACCGCCACCAACCAGACCGACCCGCAGACCAGCCTGCCCACGGTCCTGCCCAAGATCGTGGTCGACGGCGCCGGCAAGCTATCCGGCGACATGCGGGCCTTCGCCGCCGCCTACCAGGGCCAGCACTTCAACCAGGGAGCACCCAAGCCCGACGGGTCCACTCCGGGGGCCACCACGCTGCTGACCGGGACCTACGACACCGGCACCAAGAAGTTCACCATGGAGTGGGCGAGCACCATCGTGGGCGGCCCATTCGACAACTTCACCGGCAAGTGGCACTTCGAGGGCGTCTTCGAGTCGGCGGCGGCCGAGACGGTGACCACGGTTCCGCCGGCGACGGGCACGTCGGGGGGCTCGACCGGCTCGAGCACCCCAGGGTCGTCGACGCTTCCCTCGTCGGGGCAGACCACCGCTCAGGTGGCGGGCACCGGCACCACCGCCCGCACGGGTCCGCCGTGGTCGGTCACGCTGCCGGCGGCGCTGCTCGGCCTGGCGTGGACGGGCCGCCGGATGGCCCGCCGTCCCGCCGTCCACCGAAAGGAGGGCTGAGCGATGGCGACCCGGGACGCCGACCTCACGGCCGAGCGGCTGGCCGAGTCCGCTGCCCGGGTGAAGCAACGGGCGTCGGCCCGCTCCGCCGCCGTCAAGCCCTTGCGGCTGGCACAGGTCATCGGCATCGGGCTCATCGCCGCGCCGTTCATCTTCCAGATGCTCGGTGGGGAGAACCGGGCCCTCAAGGGCGCTGACATGATGTCGGCCTTCAAGCCCTACATGACCGAGGCCCGCATCACCGGCTTCCAGGGGTTCCTCGGCACCATCGACGCCGCCGAGCAGGAGACCCGCACCAGGTTCCTCCCCGCCGTCGAGCCCCTCGCCACCCAGGGGCCGCAGCAGCAGGCGGTGGCCGCCGTGGAGGACTGGAGCGCCAAGTGGCGGGGCGAGGGGGATGCCGTCGGGATCAACGATGACATGTCCGGGATGGTGGATTCCATCGCCGCCAATCTCGACAACTACGCCGCCGTCAACCGGCTGCCGAAGTTCTTCCTGTTCCCCTTCTTCTTCATCATGCCCGGGATCATCATCGCCCTCCTCGCCCGGGCCACCATCAAGCGCGTCCGGAGCGGGCACGGGGCCGGCACACCAGGGAAGGCGCTGGTGGTCATGGGCGTGGGGCTCATCGCCGCCCCCTTCATCTTCCAGATGATGGGCGGGGAGAACCGGGCCTTCGAGGGCAAGTCCATGATCGACGCCTTCAAACCGATCATGACCGAGGAGAACATCGGAAACATCCAGGGGTACTTCCCCGTCATCGGGCTGGCCGAGGGCCAGCTCCGCAACGATCTCGTCCCCCTGGCCGGCCCGTCGGCGGCGAGCGACTACCCGTCGATCGCACAGCTCTCCAGTCAGTGGAACACCATCTCGGCCGAATTCGCCGACTTCCTCGGCGCCATGAACGACAACCTGGTGGAGTACAACGCCGTCAAGGCGCTGCCGCCCTTCTCACTCTTCCCGTTCTTCTTCATCCTGCCCGGACTCATGGTCGCCGGCCTGGGTGTCGCCGCCCTGCGGCGCACATAGCCGAGCCGCCCCCCGGCCCGGCCTGAAACGAAGGGAGTCCCGATGCGACGCCGGTTCGCGCTGTGCCTGCTCCTCCCGGTTGCCCTCGTGCCCACGGCGTGCGGGGGTGGCGGCGGCGGCAACGAGACCGCCGCCCAAGGCGCCAAAGAGCTCATCGGTGTGTTCAAGATCGACCCGGGGACCTGCGATCCCAACGGCCCCGTGACCAAGGGGTCCTACTTCCGCATGATCCAGCCCAACGGCAAGCCGGGAGACGGGCCCTACGTTCCCAACGGCGACTCGCCGTGCGGTGACAAGACCTGGGCGCCCATGAAGCCGGGCACCGACGGCGGACTCCGCACGGGCGCCTACCAGCCCTATCCGGATCCCGCCTTTGACGACAAGGGCAACGGGACGGCCTCGGCCGTCACCCAGCCGACGACCTGGTTCGCGGTCACGTTCGCCAACGCCACCAACGAGAAGGATCCCCAGACCAGTGCCCCCACCTCGATGCCCAAGATCGTCGTCGAGGACGGCAAGCTGTCTGGCGATCTCAGCGCCTACGCCGCCGCTTGGAACAAGCAGCACTTCAACCAGGGCGCGCCCAAGCCGGGCGGGGAGCGGCCGGGACTGACGGCCGGCCCCAGCGGCACCTACGACGAGTCCACCAAGGCGTACACGCTGGACTGGTCAAGCCAGATCGTGGGCGGGCCCTTCAACAACTTCACCGGCGTCTGGCACCTGGAGGGCACCTTCGAAGCCGGGAGCTGAGCCGACGTCAGATCCCGAGGAAGGCTTTGCCTTCGGCCGAGATCCGCTCCGGCGACCACGGCGGTCGGAAGGTGAGTTCGGTGCGGACATCGTCGGCGGGGAACTCCGAGAGCACCTCGGTCATCTGGCCGGCGATCACGGGACCGAGCCCGCAGCCCATGGTGGTGAGCGTGTAACGGACGATGATGGTGCGGTCCTCGACCTCGACGTCGTAGACCAGGCCGAGGTCGACGATGTTGATGCCGAGCTCGGGGTCGATCACGGCCGTCAGCGCCTGGCGGACGTCCGCCGGGCTGGGCATGACCTCGCCGCCGGTCATGAAGACCGGAGCGCCTGCTGACGGGCCAGCTCGTCGGCCATGACCGAGCGGAGGATGTCCAGGGCCTCGATGACCTTGGGATGTCGGAGCGAGTACACCACGTTGTTCCCCTGGCGCTGGGTGTCGACCAGTCCCCGGTCCCGGAGGACGGCCAGGTGCTGCGACGTGTTCGACTGGGGAGCCTCCAACACCTCGCACAGCTCGGTCACCGTGTGGGGACCGTCCCGCAGGGCATAGAGAGCGAGAAGGCGCTTGGCGTCGTTCATCGCCTTGCACATCGACGACACCAGTTCGTCCAGCTCCCGGCGGAGCCTCGGGTCGACGTTGGCGACGGCCAAGGTTCCCACCTCCCGATTCGGGGGTTCGTCGAGGCTGACGCCTCGAAATCGTATCTTTTTCATCAGCTTTCGTGATGCTGTCCCAATGTTTGAACATATTACCGAGCGGCGTCTCCTCCCCGCCCCCGGCCCGGGACCGGCCCCGGGCGGCGCCGGCACTCATGCATGATGGAGGGCATGAAGCCCGCCTCGCCCACGCTTCCGGTCCCTCTCGTCGGCGACGGTCTGGCGGTGCCGTGTCTCGACGGTGTCGACCGGCCCTACCTGAACCTGGACGCCGGCGCCTCCACCAACGCCCTGCCGGCGGTGGCGGAGCGGGTCGAGTCGTTCCTGCCGTGGTACTCGAGCGTGCACCGGGGCGCCGGGTACAAATCGCGCCACGCCACCAACGCCTACGAGGAGGCGCGGGCGGCCACCCTCGCCTTCGCCGGTCGCACGGGGGACCACGACGACGTCGCCATCATCTGCCGCAACACGACCGAGGCCATCAACCACCTCGCCTACCGCCTCCGCCTCCAGCCCGACGACCACATCGTCACCACCGTGGTTGAGCACCACGCCAACCTGCTGCCCTGGGGCAGGTTGTGTCGGCGGCGCTTCGTGGAATGCGCTCCGGACGGCACCTTCGGCGTCGACGACGTCCGTGCCGCCCTGAACGGTGGACCCCGCCCGAAGTTGCTGGCCGTCACCGGGGCGTCCAACGTGACCGGCTGGCTGCCGCCCCTGGACGAGATCCTGGATGTGGCCCACGAGCGGGGCGTCCCGGTACTGGTCGACGCCGCCCAGCTCGCCCCCCACCGGCCGCTCCCCGCCGCCGCCGACTATCTGGCCTGGAGCGGTCACAAGATGTACGCCCCGTTCGGAGCGGGCGTGCTGCTCGGGCCCCGGGTCACGTTCGCCGAGGGTGACCCGTTCCTGGCCGGTGGCGGCGCCGTGGACCTCGTCGACCTCGACGAGGTGACGTGGACGGACCCGCCCGAGCGGGAGGAGGCGGGGTCCCCCAACGTCATCGGCGCCGTCGCCCTGGATGCCGCCATCCGCGAGTTCGCCCGCCTCGGCTGGGGACCCGTCCGCGCCCACGATGCCGAGCTCGCCCTGCGCCTGCGCTCCTCCCTGGCGGAGATCCCCGGCGTGCGCCTTCTCGGCCCCGCCCTTTCGGAGGCGACGCTGCCGCTGGCGACCTTCACCGTCGCCGGGGTGCATCACGCCCTGGTGGCCGCCCGGCTCAGCGCCGAGTACGGCATCGGGGTCCGGCACGGCTGCTTCTGCGCCCATCCCTACCTGCTCCGCCTGCTCGGGCTGTCATCCGAGGAAGTGGCGGGGTACCGGGCAGCGGTCCTGCGCCACGACCGCCGGGACATGCCCGGCGCCGTGCGGGCGAGCGCCGGGCTCTCGACCTCGGCGGCGGACGTCGACCGCCTGGTCGGCGCCGTGGCCGGCATCGCCGACGGGACTACGGCACCCGTCCCCTACGTCCAGGACCCCAACACCGGGGACTTCTGGCCCGAAGGGACCGCCCCTGGCTGGACGGCGGACGACCGGGCCCTCGGCGCCTCCTGCGCCCGGGGCTGAGCCTTCAGCCGACCTCAGCCGACACCGGAGACCGGAGGCGGATGCGCTCCCGGTCGCCCTGGAGAGCGAGGCGACGGGCCAGCACCGGGTTGTCCCTGATCTGGCTCTCGTGACACACGACGGCGGCCAGCTGACGGGCCCGGTCGACGCAGACGTCGGCCACGCCGGCGCCGTCGAGCACCACGAACTGCGCTCCCACCTCCGCCCGAAGGGCGGTGGCGACCTCGGGGGCGACCCCCCACTCCAGGACCGGGAGCCGATGGCGGGCGGCGATCCGGTGCGCCGTCTCCGTGGCCGCCCGGTGGTCGGGATGGCCGGTCACGCCACCCGGTTCGAAGGCCACCACGAGGCGGGCTTCCCCCAGGCGTCGCTCGACGGCCTCGTCGAGCACTTCGGGGCTGACGCCCGTGAGGCCGCCATCGGGAAAATCCTCGAGGGCGACCTCGCGCACCCCGAGGCAGGCCGCGGCCAGAGCGAGTTCGGCCCGCCGCACGTCGGCCAGGTTGTCCGAGGCGCCCAGCGTGCTCGCCTCCCCGCGGGTCAGGCACACGAGCCGAACCTCACGGCCTGCCTCGACCAGGGTGGAGAGCAGCGCGCCCAAACCGAAGCTCTCGTCGTCCGGATGGGCAACCACCGCGAGGACCGGGCCTGTCGGGATGTCCATGGGCAACCTCCTCATACGGGTCGACCTCCGGTGGGTCACGGGCTCAGGTGAGCTTCATGAACATCCGCTCGACCGCCTCGAGGGGATACCCGTCGGCCTCGGCCTGCTCGGGGTGCTCGACGCAGTAGGCGAGACCGGCGGCGACGAGCTTGAAGCCCGCCTGCTCGAGGGCTCTGGTGGCAGCCGAGAGCTGGTTCACGACGTCGCGGCACTCGCGACCCTCGGCCAGCATCCGTTCGACGGCCTGGACCTGGCCGGCCGCACGCCGGAGCCGGGTGCGGACGTCCGAGACAACGTCGGCCGGGAGTTCCATGAGCATTCTCCTTGCGTCAAGCGGTGCGGCGGGGGGAGAAGCGCCGGAGGCGGAGGCTGTTGGTCACGACGAACACGCTGGAAAAGGCCATCGCCGCCGCCGCCACCATGGGGTTCAGCCAGCCCAGGGCGGCGATGGGAATGGCGGCGGTGTTGTAGGCGAAGGCCCAGAACAGGTTGCCCTTGATCGTCCGGAACGTGGCCCGGGACAGCCGGATGGCGTCCCCCACACGGAGGAGGTCGCCCGAGACCAGGGTGAGGTCGGATGCCTCGATGGCGGCGTCGGTCCCGGTGCCGATGGCGAGACCGAGATCGGCCTGGGCCAGGGCGGGGGCGTCGTTCACGCCGTCACCCACCATGGCCACCACCCGCCCTTCCTCCTGGAGGCGGCGGACGACGTCCGCCTTGTCGGCGGGCAGCACCCCGGCGATGACCTCCCCGATCCCCACTGCGGCAGCGACGGCCCGGGCCGTGGCCTCGTTGTCGCCGGTCAGGAGGACCGGGACCAGGCCGAGGGCTTCGAGTTCGGCGACGGCCTGGCGGCTCTCGGGCTTCGGGATGTCGGCGACGGAGAAGACGGCGGCGATCCGGCCGTCCCAGCCGGCGACGACCGCCGTCCAACCTGAGGCCTCGGCGGTGGCGACGGCCGCCACCAGCTCCCCGGGCAATGGCAATGACCAGTCCGCCATCAGTGCCGGCCGGCCCGCCACCACCGCGTGCCCGTCGACGACCCCCTCCACACCGAGACCTTCACGGTTGGAGAACTCCTCAACCGGCGCCAGGGGACGACGGTGGCGGGCGGCAGCCGCGATGGCGCGCCCGATGGGATGCTCGCTGGCGTGCTCGAGCGATCCGACCAGATGCAGCGCCTCGGCGGCGTCCACGCCGGCGGCGGTGACCATTCCGGTCAGCGACATGTGGCCGGTGGTGACCGTCCCGGTCTTGTCCAGGATGACCGTGTCGATCGTGCGGGTGGACTCGAGGACTTCGGGTCCCTTGATCAGGATCCCGAGCTGGGCGCCGCGCCCCGAGCCCACCAGGATGGCGGTGGGGGTGGCCAGGCCCAGGGCGCAGGGACAGGCGACGATGAGCACTGCCACCGCCGCCGTGAACGCCCGTTCCGCCGTCGCTCCGGCGGCGAGCCAGGTCCCGAGCGTGACCAGGGAGACGCCGATGACGGCGGGCACGAAGAACAGGGAGATGCGATCGGCCAGTCGCTGGACCGGCGCCTTGCCCGTCTGGGCGGCGGTAACCAGCCGGGCCACCTGAGCCAGCATGGTGTCGGCGCCGACCCGGATGGTCTCGACCACCAAGCGGCCTCCGGCATTGACGGTCCCGCCGGTCACCGGGTCGCCCGGTCCGACCTCGACGGGAGCACTCTCCCCGGTGAGGAGCGAGGCGTCGACGGCGGACCGGCCTTCCCACACGACGCCGTCGGAGGCGATCTTCTCACCGGGTCGGACGACGAAGTGCATGCCCACCTGGAGCTCACCGATGGGGACGCGCCGCTCGACGGCGCCGTCCAGGACGGCGACGTCCTTGGCGCCGAGCGCCGAGAGCGCCTCGAGGGCGGCGCCCGCCCGGCGTTTGGCCCTCGCCTCGAGGTACCTCCCGAGCTGGATGAGCGTGACGATGGAAGCGGCCACCTCGAAGTACACGTCGGCGTGAACCCCGCCCGCCGACGTCCCGCCCGCCGGAGCGGCCATCCCAGGCGCGGCGCTCCCGGCGCCCAGGGCGAAGAGGGCGACGGCCGACCAGCCCCACGCCGCGCCGGCGCCGACCGAGATCAACGTGTCCATGGACGCCGTGCCGTGACGCAGGTTCACCCAGGCCGCCCGATGGAACGCCCAACCACCCCACCAGACGACCGGCGTGGCCAACGCTCCCGCCACCCATGCCCACCCGTCGAACTGGAGCGCGGGCACCATCGCCAGGACCGCCACCGGCACCGTCATCGCCGCCGAGACCGCGAGCCGGCGACGCAGACCGGCGAGGCTCGCCGCTTCGGCCGCCGTCCGGCCGTCATGTCGCCCCGCCTCGGGGGGCAGGAAGGCTCGGTAGCCGGCTGCCTCCACCTGCGCCAACAGCGCCTCGGGGGTGACCAGGGCGGGGTCGTAGTCGACGGCAGCACGCTCGGTGGCGTAGTTGACCGTGGCTGACACCCCGTCCAGTCTGTTCAACCTGCGTTCGATTCGCGCCGCGCAGGAGGCGCAGGTCATACCGGCCACCGGCAGCTCCACATGGGCGGTTGACTCGACGCGCATCGAACTCCTCTCGTTCGAGACGACCGGGCCGGGCGATCAGGTGCGGGAAGCGGCCTGGGACGCCACAGCCTGGTGGACTTCCGCCATGTCGACGGCGCGGACCTTCCCGATGAGATCCTCGAGCGCGGCCGGGGGCAGGGCGCCGGGCTGGGCGTAGAGGAGCACGTTCTCCCGGAACACCATGAGCGTCGGGATCGACGTGATCCCGAACGCCGCCGAGAGTCCGGGGTGCGCCTCCGTGTCGACCTTGGCGAAGACGATGTCGTCGTGGCGGGCGGCGGCCGCCTCGAACACCGGGCCGAACATCCGGCAAGGTCCACACCACGACGCCCACCAGTCCACCAGGACGATGCCGTCGCCGGTGACCGTGTCTTCGAAGGTCTGCTCATCCAGGTTCACAACGGGCATGATTGGCCTCCTCTCGACGGGGATGACCGGTGGAACACGGATACCCCCAGGGGTATTCCGAGTCCGGAGCGCCGAGAGGCCGCGAAACCGCTACCACGGGACTTTCGGCGTGACGTTCGGGACGTTCGGACCTAACCGGACGGGCCCCGATGCTGTTGCCTGGTGGCATGGCCTCTCGCATCGTGGTGCTCGGTGGCGGGACCGGTGGAACGCTGACGGCAAACCGGTTGCAGAAGTTGTACGCCCCTGAAGACGTCGAGATCACTGTGGTCGATCAGGACGACCGGCACGTCTACCAGCCGGGACTGCTGTTCGTGCCCTTCGGCTTGACCCATCCCGAGGACATCGTGCGTCCCCGGGTCCGGCAGTTGCGCCGCGGGATCGCCTACCGGCAAAGCCCGATCGAGCGCGTCGACATCGGCGCCGGCGAGGTCCACCTCACCGATGGCGGGGTCCTGCCCTATGACGTGCTCGTCGTGGCCACGGGGGCGGTCCTCGTCCCCGAGGAGACCGAGGGTCTGACCGGCCCCGGGTGGATGGAGAAGGTGTTCACCTTCTACACGCCCGAGGGGGCCGGTGCCTTGGAGGCGGCCCTCGCCACCTTCGACGGCGGCCGGCTCGTCGTCAACGTCGTCGACATGCCGATCAAGTGCCCCGTGGCACCACTGGAGTTCTGCTTCCTGGCCAACTGGTACTTCCGCGACCGGGGAATCCGCCACCGGGTTGATCTCGTGTACGCCACCCCCCTCGACGGGGCCTTCACCAAGCCGATGGCCTCTCAGCAGCTGGCCGGCCTGCTCCTCGAGAAGGGTGTCGAGCTGGTCACCGAGTTCAACACCGGGGAGGTCGATGGGGCCGGCGGGCGTCTCGTCGGCTTCGACGGCCGGGAGATTCCCTTCGATCTCGCCGTCGTCATTCCCCTCCACGGGG
>JBIOYN010000478.1:0-4351 GCA_044870155.1 Acidimicrobiia bacterium
CCTCGTCGGGTTCGCCGCTGCCCTCGCCCTTCTATGGGCCCCTGGTCCAATTGGTGCCATGCCGGGGAGCAATACCGATCCTGATGACGTCAGTATGAAACTCGATCTGAAGAGCACCTCTCATTCAGATGACGGTAAGTCGATTACCTATATTGCTGAAACGTATGAAAATTTCACCGATAAGCTCGCCGATTTCGATTGGGGAATCGACACCAACGGTGATGAGAATTTCGATCTCCTCGTCTTCGCTGAATGGGAGACCGACACCAGCACGCTCGTGGCCGGGGTGGACGACGCGGCGGAGAACCCGGTGGCGGAGGCGGCCGTGAGCCGGCCCGCTCCCAACTCGATCAAGGTGGTGTTCCCGGCCAGCGTGCTGGGCGGGGCCACGGCCTACCGCTACGGGGTCGCCGCCCAGAACGACCTCAACGGCAACGGCGACAGCGACCCCGGCGAGCAGGACCTGGCTCCCGACGCCGGCCTCTACGACCACAAACTGGGCGCCGGGTCCGCCGCGCCGGCCCCGGCTGCCGGCGGCAGCACTCCGGTGGCGGCTCCAGCGCCGGTGGCGGCTCCCGCGCCGGCTCCGGCTCCCGCGCCGGCACCCGCCGCTCCCGCTCCCGTGGCCGTGCCCGACACGCCGAGGACCCCGACCGCGGCTCCGCCGGCCACACCGGCGCCGGCCACGATCGTGGCCCCGACCCCCTCTGTGGTTCCTGCCCCGGCCGCTCCGGCGACGCCCAAGGCGGCGGCCGGCGGCCTGACGCAGGAGATCACGGGCGAGGAGGCGGAGACCGATGCCAACGCCGACCAGGCCCTGCCGGCTCCGGCCGCTCTGGCCCGGACCGGTTCCGCTGACGTCCTGCTGGCCCTCATCGCCGGTCTGGCGCTCGTCGTCGCCGGCTTCATGTTCTTCGCCGAGACCCTGGTGCCGACCGTTCAGCAGCGCGCCTGAGGAAGGCGCGTCAATCGAGGGGGGATGACTCGATGACGCAATGGAGGCCATGGGTGGCCGTGCTGGCCATCGTCGCCGCGACCTCACTGTCGGGGTGCGCCAAGGCGATGGTCAGCGCTTCGGCCAAGGTCGAGCCGTTCAAGCTCGAACCCATCGAGGGGACCGAGCTCAACCGCCTGAGGCTGGAGGCGAAGGCGGTCGAACGGATCGGACTCAAGACGGAGAAGGTGGGCACGCTGCTCCGCTTCGGCGGGGAGTCGCAGCGGTCCACCGTCCCGTATGGGGCCCTGGTGTACGACGCCAAGGGCGCGACCTTCGTCTACACCAGCCCCAAACCCCTGGTCTTCGTCCGCCACCCGGTCACGGTCGACTACGTGGAGGAAGACCTCGCCGTCCTCAAGGACGGCCCTCCCAGCGGAACCCCGGTCGTCACCGACGGGGGTTCCGAGTTGACCGGTATCGAGTTCGGCGTCGGTAAGTGAGCAAGGGGATCGCGCCATGATGCGAAGAATCGTCAACACCAGCCTGCGGTTCCGGGTCCTCGTGGTCGCCGCCGCTGCTGCCGTCATGTTCCTGGGGCTCACGCAACTGCGTCACGCCCCGGCCGACATCTATCCCGAGTTCGCCCCGCCCTACATCGAGGTCCAGACCGAGGCACTCGGCCTGTCGGCCAGCGAGGTGGAGCAGCTCATCACCGTGCCCCTGGAGGCCGACCTCCTCAACGGGGTGGCGTGGGTGCAGGACATCCGCTCGGAGTCCGTGCCTGGACTGTCGTCGATCACCATGGTGTTCGAACCCGGGACGAGCCTGTACCGGGCCCGCCAGGCGGTCCAGGAGCGTCTGGCTCAGGCGCACGCCCTGCCCAACGTGTCCAAGCCGCCCCAGATGCTCCAGCCGGTGTCGTCCACCAGCCGGACCATGATGATCGGGCTCTCGTCGTCCAAGCTCTCCCTGATCGAGATCTCCCAGCTCGCCCGCTGGACGATCAAGCCCCGCCTGATGGGCGTGGAGGGCGTGGCCAACGTGTCCACCTTCGGCCAGCGGGAGCGCCAGCTCCAGGTGCTGGTCGACCCCCAGCGCTTGCACGACAACGGGATCGAGCTCCAGCAGGTGGTGGAGACGGCCGGCAACGCCCTGTGGGTGTCGCCGCTCTCCTACCTGGAGGCGTCCACGCCGGGCACGGGCGGGTTCATCGAGAGCCCCCGCCAGCGTCTGGGTGTGCGCCACATCTCACCCATCGAGTCAGCCGACGACCTGTCCCAGGTGGCCATCGTCGGCAACGGTGGCCTGCGCCTGGGTGACGTGGCCACCGTGGTCGAGGACCACCAGCCGCTCATCGGCGACGCCCTCGTCAACAACGGCCCCGGCCTCATGCTGGTGGTCGAGAAGCTGCGGGGCTCCAACACGGTCGACGTGACCGAAGGGGTCGAGGACGCCCTCGCCGCCCTGCGGCCGGCGCTCAAGGACCTGAAGATCGACACCTCGATCTACCAGCCCGCTGACTACATCAAGGTCGCCAAGGACAACACCTCCAAGGCGGGGCTGGCCGGCCTGGCCCTGGCCATCGTGCTCCTGGCCTTCGCCTTCTACCACTGGCGCCTGGCGTTCGTCAGCGTGGCCGCCATCCTGGTGTCGCTCACCGCCGCCGGCGTCGTGCTCTACCTGCGCGGGGCGACGTTCAATTCCATGACCATCGCCGGCCTCGCCATCGCCCTGGGGGCCATCATCGACGACGCCATCACCGGCACGGAGCGGGTGGCCCGCCGGCTGCGGCAGGGCGGCCCCGGGTCCGGGGTGTCCCCGGAAGGCAAGGACCAGTCCGTCGTCACCACCATCGTGGAAGCCACCCTCGAGGCGCGCAGCCCGCTCACCTACGCCACGCTGTTCGTGCTCCTGCCCGTGGTGCCGGTGTTCTTCATGGGCGACCTCTTCGGCGCCTTCGGCAAGCCCCTGGCCGTCTCCTACGGCCTGGCGCTCCTGGCCTCCATGGCCACGGCGCTGTTGCTGACGCCCGCCCTGTCGCTGCTCCTGTTCCCGAGGTCCGGACTGGCAGGCCGGGAATCCGCGCTGGCCGCCGGGCTCGTCCGCCGCTATGAGGGGCTCCTGGTGCGGCTCGTGGCCGTGCCCAAGCGGGCCTTCGTGGCCGTGGCCGTGATCGCCGTCATCGGTCTGGCGGGGCTGTCCCAGCTCCGCCAGTCCCGCCTGCCGGCGCTGGCCGAGCGTGACTTCCTGGTGGAGTTGGAAGCCGCCCCCGGAACGTCGCTGCAGAAGATGAGCGGGATCACGTCGGAGGTCACCACCGAGCTGCGGGACATCCCCGGGGTCCGCAACGTGGCCAGCCACACCGGCCGGGCCGTCACCGGCGACCAGGTCGTCGGAGTCAACTCGTCCAAGGTGTGGGTCAGCATCGACAACGGCGCCGACTACGCCAAGACCGTCGCCGCCGTCAAGAAGGTCGTGGCCGCCCAGCCCGGCCTGGACCGCGACGTGCTCAGCTACCAGCAGGCCCGCCTCAAGGACTCCCGGGACGGGGTCGACTCACCCGTCGTGGTCCGGGTCTACGGCAACGAGCGCCAGATCCTGGCCGACAAGGCCAAAGAGGTGGGCGCCGAGCTCAAGAAGATCGACGGCATCAAGGACCTGCGGGTCGAGCTGCCGGTGGAGGAGCCCAGCCTCGAGGTCGAGGTCGACCTGGACAAGGCCAAGGGCTACGGGATCAAGCCGGGTGACGTCCGCCGGGCCGCCGCCATCCTCCTGTCCGGAATCGACGTCGGCCAGCTGTTCTACGACCAGAAGGTGTTCGACGTCGTGGTCTGGGGCACGCCCGAGACCCGCCAGAACCCCGACGACGTCCGCAACCTGCTCATCGACACGCCCACCGGCACCCAGGTCCGACTGTCAGACGTGGCCGACGTGCGGATCGTGAACTCGCCCGACGTCATCGAGCGGGAGGGTGTGTTCCAGCGGATCGATGTGACCGCCAACGTCTCGGGCCGGGCCCGGGAGGCGGTGGCCGACGACGTCCGCAAGACCATCGAAGCCATCGACGTCCCGCTCGAGTACCGGGCCGAGCTGCTGGGCGGGTACGCCGAGAAGAAGGCGGCGCACACCCGCCTGTTGTGGCTGGGTGCCTTCGCCGCCCTGGCCATGCTCCTGCTGCTCCAGGCCTCCTTCGGCAGCTGGACGCTGGGGACGGTCTTCTTCCTGACCCTGCCCGTGGCCCTGGCCGGCGGTGTGGTCGCCGCCCTCGTGGACGGGGGCACGGTGACCATCGGAGCGGCGGTGGGGCTGCTCACCGTGCTCGGGGTCGCCGCCCGCAACGGGATCCTGCTCATCAAGCGCTACCAGCACCTCGAGCGCCGGGAGGACGTGCCGCTCAGCTCGGCCCTCGTGCTC
>JBIOYN010000479.1:0-7707 GCA_044870155.1 Acidimicrobiia bacterium
CTTGACTCCGTAGAAGGCGTCGTCGGGGTCGAGGGCCACGGGCTTCACGACCAGCGGCTCGTCCGAGGACAGCTGGGGGACGATCCGGGCCAGCGCCCGGACGTCCTCGTAACGCGTCGGCATCCACGAGCCGCCCCAGCGCTCGGTGTGGGCCACCGGGCAGCGACCCCGCAGGTCGTCCCAGATGGGCGCCGGGTCGGTCACGTAGTCGCCGTGGAAGATGTCGTAGTCGGTGGCCCAGTCGTCCACCGGCGGCCGGGTGTCGTTGGCGCTCACGAGGCCCTGTCCTCCTCGATGTGGCCCTGCTCATCAATGTGGATGGCGAACTCGGGGCAGTTGGCCTCGGCCAGGCGCGCCTTGTCCTCCAGTTCGCCGGGAACCATGCCCTCGTCGCGGGCCGAGGCCAGGCCGTACTCGTCGACGTCGAACAACTCGGGCGCCAGGGCGTAGCACCGGTTGTGGCCCTGGCATCGCTCCGGATCCACCTGCACTCTCATCGCGTCCCCCCTCCGGTGTTCCGGCTCCGAGATTACCGGAGAGTAGCGTCCAAATTTCCCGGATCGCCCAGGCAGGAAAAGTCTGGCGCACGGCCAATCTTTACTGTGTCAACTTTCTCTATTAATTTACTAGAGAAGACGCCACTCGCAGTAGAGGGGGAATCCGATGCGCCGTCCCACCCGTACCGGCCTGGTGGCCGCCCTGCTGGCTCTCGCCGTCGTCGGCGCCGCCTGTGGGTCCGATCCCAAGACGTCCGAGGCCAAGGGCACCGTCAAGCCCAATGCGGCCGAGAAGGTCGACCTCCGCCTCGGCTACTTCCCCAACGTGACTCACGCCGCCGCCGTCGCCGGCGTTGAGAAGGGGATCTACGCCGAGAAGCTGGGCCCGAACGTGAACCTGAAGACGGCCACCTTCAACGCCGGCCCCGCCGCCGTGGAGGCCCTCTTCGCCGGCGCCCTCGACGCCACCTACATCGGCCCCAACCCGGCCATCAACGCCTTCTCCAAGTCGCACGGCGAGGCCATCCGCATCATCGCCGGCGCCACCTCGGGCGGGGCCTTCCTGGTGACCTCACCCAAGATCACCAAGGACGCCGACCTCAAGGGCAAGAAGATCGCCACGCCCCAGCTGGGCAACACCCAGGATGTGGCCCTCCGGGCCTGGCTGCTGTCCAAGGGCCACAAGACCAATCCCCAGGGCGGCGGCGACGTCTCCGTCGTTCCCCAGGAGAACGCCCAGACCCTCGAGCAGTTCAAGAGCGGCGCCATCGCCGGCGCCTGGGTCCCCGAGCCCTGGGCCACCCGCCTGGTGCAGGAGGCCGGCGGCAAGATCTACCTCGACGAACGCACCCTGTGGCCCGGCGGCCAGTTCGTCACCACCCACCTGATCGTGCGCACCGCCTTCCTCAACGAGCACCCGGACGTGGTGGAGAAGCTGCTCCAGGCGCACCTGGCCGCCACCGAGTTCGTCAACCGGGAGCCGGCCGAGGCGCAGGCCCTCACCAACGCCGGGATCCTCCGGATCACGAACAAGGCCCTGCCCGAGCCCGTCATCGCCGCCGCCTGGAACAACCTGAAGTTCACCTTCGACCCCGTCGCCTCCAGCCTGCGCAAGGGCGCCGACGACGCCAAGGCGGTCGGCCTCCTCGACCCCGCCACCAAGCTCGACGGGATCTACGACCTGTCCATGCTCAACAAGCTGCTGGTGAACTCCGGCCAGGCCGAGGTGAAGGGCTGATGTCTCTCCTCCAGCTGAGGAATGGGGTGGTGGCGGCGGCGGCCGCCACCCCCCTCGCTTCCTCCACCGTCACCTCCGTCTCGGTGCGGGGTGTGTCCAAGGCCTTCGGCTCGGCCAGCTCGCCCGTCGTCGCCCTGGACCGCATCTCGCTCCAGGCCGCCCCCGGCGAGTTCCTGTGCCTGGTCGGCGCCTCGGGCTGTGGCAAGAGCACGCTCCTCAACATCGTGGCCGGGCTGGACAAGCCCACCGCCGGCGAACTCGACGTCACCGGCCGGCCGGCCCTCATGTTCCAGGACCACGCTCTCATGCCCTGGCTCACCGTGCGGGGCAACGTGCAGCTGGCTCTGCGGCTGCGGGGTGTCCCCAAGAAGGAGCGCCACGACATCGCCAGCGACCTGCTGCGCATGGTCCACCTGAAGGGCATGGGGGGCCGCCGGCCCCACGAGCTGTCCGGCGGCATGCGCCAGCGGGCCGCCCTGGCCCGGGCCCTGGCCCAGGAGACCAAGGTCCTCCTCATGGACGAGCCCTTCGGTGCCCTCGACGCCATCACCCGCGACCTGCTCCACGACGAGCTCGAGCGGGTCTGGCACCAGACGGGCGTGACCATCCTCTTCGTCACCCACAACGTGCGGGAGGCCGTCCGTCTCGGGGACCGCATCCTCGTGCTCTCCAGCCGGCCCGGCAAGGTCGTGGCCGAGTGGGTCGTGACGCTCGAGCGGCCGCGTCGTCTCGAGGCTCCTGAGGTGGCCGCCGTGGCCGCTGAGATCACCGACCGTCTCCGTCAAGAGGTCCGCCGTCATGGATAACGTCGAACTGCTCGACCGCGCGAACGACCTGTCGAATGAACTCTCGGGCCTCGACAAGCTGGAGCTCGCCCTCCCCGAGACCAAGAGCCGCCTGGCCAAGGTGTGGATGAACCTGTGGCCCAAGCTGGGCGCCTTCGCCCTCTTCCTCGGCATCTGGCAGTTCGGTGCCTGGGTCAAGGGCAAGGAGTACGTCCTCCCCGGGCCCGGAATCGTGATCCCGAAGTTCTTCGAGATGATCGGCAACGGCCGGATGCTCGAGGCCACCCGCACCACCATGGGGCGGGCCGCGTTCGGGTACGGGCTGGCCCTGGTCATCGGGATGCTGGTGGGGCTGGCCGTGGCCCGGAACCGGGTCCTGCGGGCCGCCTTCGGCTCCATGATCACGGGCCTGCAGACCATGCCCACCATCGCCTGGCTACCGCTGGCCGTCCTGCTGTTCAACGCCTCGGAGTCGGCCATCAACTTCGTGGTCGTCCTCGGCGCCGCCCCCGCCATCGCCAACGGAATCATCGCCGGCGTGGACCACACCCCGCCCATCCTCCTGCGGGCGGGACGGGTGCTGGGCGCCCGGGGGTTCAACTCCTACCGCCACGTCATCCTCCCCGCCGCCCTGCCCGGCTTCGTGGCCGGCCTCAAGCAGGGCTGGGCCTTCGCCTGGCGCTCCCTCCTCGCCGGCGAGCTCCTCGTCGCCTTCTCCGCCAAGGCATCGCTGGGCTACGACCTCACCACCAGCCGGGAGCTCTCCGACGCTCAGGGGATGCTGGCCGTCATGCTCGGCATCCTCATCATCGGCATCGTCATGGACTCGCTGTTCTTCGGCCGGCTCGACCAGGCCGTCCGCCGCCGGTGGGGCCTCGGCGTCTGAGAACCGTTTCCGTACTTCTTGGTACCGCGGAGTTCAGTTCGCCGCGTTAGCTTCTTCCGTCCATGGCTACTCCTCGGGGCCGGAGCAGCTTCGTCGACCCTGACGTCGCCGCTTACGCACTGGCCCACGCCAGCCCTCCGGACGCGGTCCAGCGCTCCCTCCAGGCCGTCACCGCCGAGCGGACGGGCAGCGCCGTGGGTATGCAGATCGGCCACGACCAGGCCGTGTTCATGGAGAACCTGGCCCGGGCCATGGGCGTCCGCCAGGCCGTGGAGGTCGGCGTCTTCACCGGCTACTCCTCCTTGGCCCTGGCCCGGGGCATGGGTCCCGAGGGCCGGCTCCTGTGCTGCGACGTGAGTGAGGAGTGGACGGCCATCGCCCGGGAGCACTGGGAGAAGGCGGGGGTGGCCAACCGCATCGACCTCGTCCTCGCCCCCGCCCTGGAGACCCTGCGGGCCCTCCCCGAAGAGGAGCGCTTCGACCTCGCCTTCATCGATGCCGACAAGGAGAGCTACCTCGCCTACTACGAGGAGATCCTTCCCCGGACGCGCCGGGGCGGCCTGGTGCTGACCGACAACACCCTGTGGGGTGGGCGGGTGCTCGAACCCGCCGACGCCGACGCCGACACCGTCGCTATCCGCGCCTACAACGACGCCTTGGCCGCCGACGAGCGGGTGCGGGTGGTCGTCCTCACCATCGGCGACGGCGTGACGGTGGCCCAGAAGCTCTGACGTTCCCGGGGGGCGGCACCACCGACGACGGAAGGAGACCAGGTTGAACCACGACGGGAAGGCGGTCGCCCGGGCGGTCGGCGCCACCAAGATCTACGGCTCGGGGGAAGCCACCGTGCGGGTCCTCGACGTGTCCGGCGGCCTGATCCTGACCCGGGGGTCCTACAACCCCCGCACCCAGCAGGCCCTCGAGTGCTGTTCGTCCTGCTGGCCGAGGGCGTGGGCCTCGAGAAGGGCAAGGCGGCGGTGGAGGGGGTGGCCAGGGACTTCGGCTCCCCCAAGGTGGAGGACAAGCAGCAGTTCCTCGACACCGTGGCCGGGGGGGGTGAACCAGATGCTGGCCATGGTCTACGTGATGCTGACGCTGGCCATCCTCATCGCCCTCATGGGCATCGCCAACACGCTGTCGCTGTCGGTCTTCGAACGGACCCGGGAGCTGGGTCTGCTGCGGGCGGTGGGCGAGACGCGGGGCCAGTTGCGCTCCATGGTGCGCTGGGAGTCGGTGGTGATCGCCACCTTCGGAACCTTCGGCGGCGTGGCCGTGGGGGTGTTCCTGGGCTGGGCCCTGGTGCTGGCCGCCTCCAACGAGGGGATCGCCAGCTTCTCGGCGCCTCCCGGCCAGATGATCACCGTGCTCGTGGTGGGGGCCATCGTGGGGATCCTGGCCGGACTGCGCCCCGCCCTGCGTGCCGCCAAGCTCAACGTGCTCGCCGCCATCGCCACCGAGTAGACCGACGTGGGTCAGCGACCCGTCGCCTTCGGCCCGCATCATCGCGTCGATCAGGAGAGCTCGCTGTCATCCGCCCTTGTTGAGGATCGTTCGCCGGGACGCAAATATGGAGCCGTGGCGAACGGGGGGTCGGACCGTCTCTTGACGCGGATCTCGACGCGCGCTGCCACCGATCTGGAGCGGTACAAGCGGGCTGCCATCGTCTGGCGACTGGTCGACGTGTTCCTGCTCGTCCCCGCGGGTGTGGCCGCGGCCGCCGCCGCCCTGCTCGGTCCCACCCGCTCGGTGGAGGTGCACGTGGCGGTGTCCGCCGCCGTGATCGCCGCCGTCCTGGCCGGCTTCTCGGTGGTCTTCGACGTCCCCGGCCGGTCCCGGCGTGCCCAGGTGGCCGCCATCTACCTGGAATCCTTCGTGGCCGAGACGAGGGAGCTCCCCGAGCCCGACGACGGCGCTGTCGACCTCCGGCGCTGGTTCGTGCGCATCAATGCCGCCATCGCCATGGGCTCGCTCGAAGTGGATCCCGAGCTCCTGGTAGCGCCCGGTCCCTCCAGTAGCGCCAGCAGTCTCCCGGTGGAGGGCGACACCGGCACCGGCGGCGTGGTCCTGGAGGCAGGCGGTGAGCTCCGGAGTGCCGAGGACGGCCCCGGCCCCGGCCGGGAAGTCAGCCCCAGCCCCACCGCCAGCATCCGGGGGGCGGACCGGGCGGGGGCCCGCCACCTCCACCGGTTGCAGTGGGCCTTCGTGCTGGCGGTCGTCTTCCTGGCCCTCGAGGCCGGCGCCGCCGTCGTCACCAACTCGCTGTCGCTGCTCTCCGACGCCGGCCACGTCCTGGCCGACGGCGTGGGCCTGGGGATGGCGCTGGCCGCCGTGCACATGGCCACCCGCGGCACCCGGCACCCGTCGCGCACCTTCGGGATGTACCGGCTCGAGATCGTGGCCGCCCTGGCCAACGCCTTCATCCTGGTGGGCGTCGCCGTCTATGTGCTGGTGGAGGCCGTGCAACGGATCGGCCACCCCCCCGAGGTGCCGGGCGGGGTCGTCCTCCTGGTGGCGGCGGCCGGCCTGGCCGCCAACCTCGCCTCCTACTGGCTGCTGCGCCCCGGCGCGGCCGAGAGCCTGAACGTGCGGACCGCCTACCTCGACGTGGTGGCCGACGCCATTGCCTCCGTCGGTGTTCTGGTCGGCGGCATCGCCATCCGCCTCACGGGGTGGAACTGGATCGACCAGGCGGTGGGCGCCGCCATCGGGCTGTGGATCCTTCCCCGGGCGTGGACGCTGGGCCGGGAGGCGTTCCGGGTCCTGGTCCAGGCCGCCCCGCCCGACGTCGACATGGCCACGGTGGAGGCCGACCTGCGCTCCGTGCCGGGGGTGGAGGGCGTCCACCGTCTCCACCTGTGGACCCTCACCTCCGACCTCGAGGTCGCCTCCGCCCACCTCATCGTGGGCCCCGACGCCGACCTCCACGAAGTCCTCGATCAGGCCCAGGTGCTGCTGCAGGACCGCTACCGGGTCTCGCACACCACTCTGCAGCTGGAAGAAGACGACGACGGCTGCGCCGAGCTCGACTGGTAGAGGGCCTGGTAGGGGCGCTCAGCTCCCCAGCCGCAGTGGCCCTCTCCTACGGAAGCTGCTGTGAGGGGCAGGGTGAGGTCAGGCAGCGAGGGGGAGCCGCTGGCTGAGGTCGAGCCGGAAGACGCCGTAGGGATTCACGTGTGACCAGAGGAGGGGGCTCAAGCCGCGGAGATCGTCGGGTCCGAGGGCGATGGCGGCCGCCGGGTCCTCCAGGACCTGCTGGATCATCAGAGTGTTGATGTAGACCAGGCTGGCCTGGAGCAGGTAGAGGCAGAGCACGACGAGCTCCTGGTCTTCCCGACGGTTGGTGGCGAGCTCGCCGCCGTTGCCGTAGCAGATGAACCCGTTGGCGGAGTTCCAGTTCTCGACGACGTTGAGACCCTCGTGGATCTCGCGGCGGAGAGCCTCGGAGCGAAGGTAGTCGGTGAGGAAGCAGGTCTTGACCGCCTTGCCGAGCTCGGCGAAGGCCCGGTAGGTGGGGTGGGTCACGTTGGCCCGGGTGAAGCGACGCAGGATGGCCTCGGTGTCGGCGGTGCCGAGCCGGATGGCGCTGGCGTAGCGGATCATCTGGTCGTATTGGTCGGCGATGAAGTCCCACTTGATGGGCCGGGTGAGGACGGGTTCGAGAGTGGGCCACCGCTTACCCTCGCCAAGCCGGGGGCGGTAGAGCCGCTGGGCACCGATGCGCTTGAGGCGGGGCAGGAGCTGGAAACGGAGAAGCTTGGTGATGGCGAAGCCGACCTCGGACTGGCCGTGGGAGTCGCCGTAGTTGGCGTCGATCTCGGCGTCGGTGCCGTGGCCGACGAGGCCTTCGACCATGGCGGCGACTTCGGAGGAGGAGCAGGTCTTGATTTGGCTGTAGACGCAGAGGGCCTTCTTCTCGACGTGCCAGTAGATCATGACTCCGGGGCCTCGGTAGCGGACGTGCCATTCCCTGAGCAGGTTGTGGTCCCAGGCGCCGAGCTTGGTCTGCCCGCCCTGCCGGAAGAACCTGTACCTTCTGGGGTTTCCTGGGTAACGGCGCCAAAGTGGCCACCAATGCATCTACTAAGGCCACTAACACGTGTTAGAGGAGAAAAGGTCGGTGTTGAGGATCCGCCGACCGTTCGGAACAGGGCGCGGCTCGAATCAGCGGCCCGCAGCAGTCGGCGGAAGTGAAGGAGCAGGTCATGATTCGGCTTCGTCCCCTTGGAGGGTCGCGTCGGAAGCGGGCTCCCTTCTCAGTCCTGACCGTTCTGGTCGCACTGCTCATCGTGTTGCCCGGCGCCG
>JBIOYN010000480.1:0-3953 GCA_044870155.1 Acidimicrobiia bacterium
CGCCGGGCCAGCTCGCCGATCGTCAGGAGAAAGGTCGCGTCCACGGGCACCACCATCGGGCCTCCACCTGGTGGAGGGTCAAGCGGGAATCGTCTTCGGGGGACACCCCGGCACCACCGGGTCAGCCCCCGTAGCTCATCCTCGTGTCCTCCATGCGGAGGACTTCGGTCTCCTCGTCGTCGACCTGGAAGCCGGCGTCGACCACCTCGCCGATGAAGAAGGTGTGGCCGCCGCAGTCCACGGGGTTGCGGACCTCGCAGTCGACGTAGGCCACGGCCTGGTCGAGGATGGGTGCCCCGGAGCGACCGGCATGGACGGCGAAGCCGTTGAGCATCCCATCGCCGTCCTCCTCGACGGGCTTCACGAACTTCCGCACGATGGCCCGGTCCTCCCGGCTCACGATGTTGAGCGAGAAGACGCCGCCCTCGGCGATGAGCTGGTGGGTGACGGCCTCCTTCTCCACGCCGATCCCGACCAGCTTGGGCTCGAAGGAGACCTGGGTGGCGAAGTTGAGGGTCATCAGGTTGCGCCGGTCCCCCGCCCGGGAACCGACCACGTACAAGCCGTAGGGCATCTTCCACAGCACCCGCCGGCGGAGTTTGTCGTACTCCTCCTGCTGCTCCTCACTCTGCACGCCGTTGGGGAACGGTCCGATCGGGGGTCCGGTTCTGGTTGCCATTCGCCGACCCTACCGACCCCGAGGTCGGCAGCCAATCCGTGACCGTCGGGTAGAACCTGACCGTGTACTACGACTCGTACTGGGAGTCCCTGAAGTTCACGCCTGCCGAGCGGGACGCCTGGCGGGCGGCGTTTCCGCCCCCCGCTCCCGGAGCGTTCGAGATCGCCCCCCGCACCGCCCGGCGATGGGCCGACGCCGGCTTCGATCCCGAGCGGGCCCGGTCCGTCTTCGCCGCCGCCGGCGTCGACCATGTGGCCGCCCGGCACTGGAACTGGACGGACCCGGAGACCGCCGTGGTGTGGCTGGGCCACGGATTCGGTCCCGAGGAGGGAGGCGGGTGGGCCCTGGGTTTCAGCCTGGAGGAGGCCCGGGCCTGGCGGACCGCCGGCTTCACCGCCTCCGATGCCCGGGTGTGGGCGGACCTCGTCGGGGAGGGAGAGCCCGGTGTGGCCCGCTCGTGGGCGGCGGCCGGCTTCGACGTCCAGGCCGCGGCCGAGGCCATCAGCCACGGCATCCCCCTCGACGTCGCCCGGGTGAGCCGAGCGGCCCACGATCCACCCCTTGGACGGGGCAACGGACGCGTCCGCCCGGAGCGGTGACCGCCGGCCGGTGCGCACAGACGTTCCCTCGGGGCGGGGCCCGCCGGTAGGTTGAGCCAACCACAGGTTCGACAGGAGAGAGTGAATGCGGCACACCACCATCGCCACCCCCGCCCCCCTCGAGGAGGCCTACCCCTTCGAGGACGGCGAGAACTACGAGACCGCCATCGCCCGTCACGGCGGTGTGGGTGCCGTCAGCATGCGCCGGACCACCCGCCCGGACTACGACCCGGCGCGCACGGGCCCGAAGGGCACCTCCCGGGCGTACTGAGCCACCCGGCCCCGGGTCAGGCCTTGTGGCGCTCCGGCGCTGGGTGCAGGTCGTCGCCTTCCTTCTTCAAGAAGGAGAAGCGCCCGTCCGGTTCCAGGATGGCGAGGTGCACGTCCCGGAGGTTGCCGATGCCCTGGTTGCGGGCGCTCTCGAGGATCTCGTCGATGGTGACGCGCTCGAGCTGCATGGCGGCCTCCAGCGGGCGGCCGTCGCGCACCACGACGACCGGAACGCCTTCGATGACGGTCCGCGCCCCGCGCCAGCGGTACCCGATCCAGGAGAAGATCAGGATCCAGACGGCGATGGTGCCGACGGCCAGGATGGCCCCCGTGACCGACGTGTCCTCCTGGGTGACGCCCTGCTGGATGAGGTCGCCCACCACCACCAGCAGGAGGAGCTCGAAGGCGCTCATCTCCGAGAGCTCCCGCTTGCCCAGGCCCCGGGTGACGGCCCAGAGGAAGAAGTAGATGGCGGTGGCCCGGACGATGATCTCCACTACGGCAGCACCCAGGTCCGGTAACGGACGGTGACGACCGGATGGCCGTCCTCCAGGACGGACGTCTCCCCGTCGCCGCCCCACTGCCGGCCGGGCTCGATCCGGGCGTCGAACGACACGGCCAGGGTGTCGCCCGGAGGCGGTTCGAACTCCCAGATGACGGCGTCGGGGGTGGCGGTGACCCGTGTCGGCTGCGGGTCGAAACCGTTCTCGTCCAACATGTCCAGGTAGGGCGACGACGTCGACACGGTGACGGGACCGTCGAAGCCGCCGGCCCGGCGCACCTCGAACGCCCAGGGGGTGGCCAGGCCGGGCCGGCTGACCTGGCCGTAGGTGACGCTCAGCTCGTAGCCCCCGCCGGTGGCGGTGACCGTTCCTGTCTTGACGCCGAGGTACCCCGTCAGGCCGACCACCAGGACGACGGCCACCAGAGCCATGAACAGACGGCGTAACCGCCGGGCCCGGCGGAGGTGGGCGAGGTCGTTGTCCTCCGGAGCGGTGGGGACCACGTCCACGTCGAACCGTCGCGCCAGCTCGCCGGCGCGCTCGGCCAGGTCGACATTGCCGTTTCCTTCCATCTCCGAGGCCGGTACCCCCGCCCCCATGGCGGTAAACGGCAGCGCTCAGGCGCCGTACTTCTGCAGGCGGTCGGCGTTGGCCAGCAGAATGGGCATCATCGTCTTCATGGGGCGGGTGCCGAGGCCGCCCCAGCGGCACCAGCGCTCACCGAAGGTGTCGGTGTCGTCCCGACCCACCCGGGGCCCCCACAGGACGATGGGGACGGGATGCCAGGAGTGGGCCGCCATCTGGGTGGGGGTGGCGTGGTCGCCCGAGACCATGACCACGTCGGGGCCGAGGGCGAGGATGGCGGGCAGGGCGGCGTCGAGCCGTTCGATGGCGGCGATCTTGCGGGGCCGGTCACCGTCCTCCCCGGCCGAGTCGGTGGCCTTGTGGTGGAAGACGAAGTAGTCGTAGTCCTCCCAGGACTCCGACAGGATGGACAGCTGCTCGTCGAGATCGGCGGGCGCCCCGAGCACGTCCATCCCCAGCAGGCGGGCGATCCCCCGGTACATGGGGTAGATGGCCACGGCCGCCGCCCGCAGCCCGTAGCGGTCCTTGAAGCCGGCCAGCTCGCGGTGCTGGTCGAAGCCGCGCAGCAGCAGGCCGTTGGCCTTGGGCTGGTTGGAGAGGGCGGCGCGCACCTGGGCGTCGAGCTCGGCCACCACGCCGGCGGTCCGCTCGGCGGCGGGATCGAGAGCGGTCGGCGCCAGTGGCGCCACGCCCGTCACCTGGGGGTCGGTGTCCGAGACCCGGGGGTCGAGGCCCTCACCTCGCAGCACCACCAGCACCCGGTGCTCACGCTCGTGGCGGAAGATGACCTCGCCGCGGTCGAGCGCCACCTTGTCGGCCAGGAGGTCGATGACCGCCCGAGCCTCGGCGTCGGGGATGCGCCCCGCCCGGCGGTCCGAGATGATCCCGCTGCTCTCGAGCGTGCAGAGATTGCCCCGGGCGGCGACGTCGCCGGGCGCCAGCTTGAAGTCCAGGCCGGCGGCGGACAGCGCCCCCCGGCCCAGTTCGAACACCTCGGGGTCGTAGCCGAAGAGGGCCAGGTGACCCGGGCCCGAGCCCGGGGTGATGCCCGGTCCCACCGGCTCGCCGAGACCGGTCACGCCCTCGGCCACCAGGCGGTCGAGGTTGGGCGTCGACGCCTCTTCCGCCTCGGTGCCGTGCTCGCCGTCGGCGAAACCGCCGAGGCCGTCCATCACCACCAGGACGATCTTGCCGCCAACAGCCCTTACCAGCGAAGAAAGCTCCATGGACCAAACGCTACCGTTGCTGGAACATGGCTCTTCGCCTGGCGGCTCATCGCGGCGTCGGCGGGGACCCCAACCCCGCCTCCCGGCGCCA
>JBIOYN010000481.1:0-2879 GCA_044870155.1 Acidimicrobiia bacterium
CTGGCCGCGGGGACAGCGGCGTGCGCCCCGCCGCTCGCCACCGGACCCGGGCTGGCCCCCGACGAATCCGCCGCCAGCCCGTCCGGCAGCCGGGACACGTCCCTGCCCGCCGGGCCCGGGATTCCAGCTCTCCCCGCCCCCGCCCCCCCTCCCGCGTTCGTGAAACCCGTTCGAGAGACGGGTTTGGCTAACGCGAGACGGTGGTCTGGGTGGTCGTGGTCCCGATTCCGTGGCGGGAGCCCTTGAGGGACTCCTCGCCGTAGACGATGCAGGCGATGGCCCGGTCGTGCTCCTCTTTCCAGGACGTCTCCCCGGGGGCGATGACGGCCACCCGGAGGTCACTGCCGGCGTAGGGCCGGCCCACGTAGGGCTCGAAGCGCTCCAGGCAGCCGTCCTGGGCCACCTTGTTCACCGCCTCCTCGCCGGGGAAGGCGGCGTCGGCCGGGGCCGGGTGCTCGAAAACGGCGAACACCTCGTTGTCATGGGCCTGGTCGCAGGGGACGGCCGTCACCTGTTTGACCGTGCGCTCCTTGCCCACCTCTTCGGCCACCCGCTGGCCGCCGTTGAAGCAGTCACCGGCCCGTAGTTCGTACACGGACAGGTCGCCGGCGGTCTGGACCTCGCCGGCGCCGTTCCGCTCGGCGTCGGTGCAGGCGCCGGCGAGGGCGGCCACCAGGGCCAGGAGGATGGCCGGCGCTCGCGCCGGCCGGTGGTTGGGGCTGGGGTCCCCAACCAGGCGATGAGCCGCCAGGCGAAGAGCCATGAACGAGGCGATCGGGCGGGGCATGGCCCGCCATTGTGGCCCACCACCGGGATGGGCGGGGCCACGGGACGCGCCCGTCCCACTAGCCTGGATTGCAGGGAGTTGGGTCCCTTCTGTCGAAACGCGTCATGTTGCCGATAGCGACCTAAAGGACCGATTCATTGGGGATGGTGCCCGGCACCACTGAGGAAGGCGGCAAGGGCCCCGGCTGGGCGCGCAAGTACCCGCCGCTGCTGGCCATGCTGGTGGCGGCCGTCATCGCCATCGCCGTGCTCCCGTCCGCCCTCAACCTGCCCCAGGCCAACCCCTCGGAGACGCTCGAGTACGCCCCCGTCCCGCCGGAGGACGACGAGCCGCCGCCCCCGCCGGCGGCGGGCAACCTGGCCTCCCTGGGTCTGGCTTCCAGCCCCGCTCTCAACGAGGGCCCGGCCGAGACCAGCGAGGGGGGCACGGGCGCCGGTCCCGGCCCCGGCGAGGTGGCCCTGCCCGACCTGCCGCCGCCGGTGACGCTGCCGCCGGCGGTCAAGACCCCTTCCACCAAGCGCTGCGTGGGGAGCCCGCCCCGCCAGACCGAGGACCCCCTGGCCCCGCCCTGCGTAGCCAGCTTCAACGCCGACAACTTCGGGACCACCTACCAGGGCGTGAGCAAGGAAGAGGTGCGGGTCCTCTTCTACTTCGACGGCTACGTCACCGACCTGGCCACCTCCCGGGGCAACGAGAGCCGGCCGCGGGGCGAGTACTTCGACCTTCTCGACGCCCCCACCGACGACGAGCACGTTTTCATCCGCATGCTCCGGGGCTACCAGCGCTATTTCAACGACCGGTTCCAGACCTACGACCGGTTCGTCCACTTCTACGCCTACTACTCCAACAACGCCGACTACACCCCCGAGTCGCGCCGGGCGGAGGGCGTGGACAACTACGCCAAGGTCAAGCCCTTCGCCGTCATCTCCTACGCCCGGGAGAACGCCGAGGCCTACCTCGAGACCATGGCCCGCCGGGGCGTGCTCAACTTCGGCTCCTTCGCCGGCCGGCAGGCGTCGTTCTTCGCCCGCTACCCCAAGCTGGTGTGGGGCTACCTGCCCGCCCTGGAGGTCCAGGCCCAGCAGTTCTCGAGCTACGTGTGCCAGAAGGTGAAGGACTACCCGGTGTCGTTCTCGGGCAACGACACCGAAAACGGCCAGCCCCGCAAGCTCGGGTTCCTCTCCACCAGCGATCCCGGCCGCCCCGAGCTCCAGGCCTTCGCCGAGCTGGTCAAGGCCCAGATCGCCGCCTGCGGTGGCACCTTCGCGCTCGAGAAGACCTTCCCCCGGGCCGGCTACGCCCAGGACGCCACCACCCCGCCCGGCTACGCCGCCGACAACATGACGCAGTTCCGCCAGGCGGGGGTGACGACCATCATCTGGGCCGGGGGTCTGGAGACCAAGCAGTCCCAGGCGGCGTCGGTCATCGGGTACCGGCCCGAATGGGTGGTGGCCGGGGACCGGCTGCTGGAGAGCAGGGACAACGCCCTCCAGCAGGAGCAGAGCGTGTGGCGGCACTCGGTGGTGGTCTCCAACGTCACCCTGGAGGGGCTCCAGGACGAGGAGCTGTGCTTCCTGGCCCACCGGGAGGCCGACCCCGACGCCCCCCGGGGCGACGTCATCGGCGCCGCCTGCGAGTTCTACGACGACCTGTTCCAGCTCTTCACCGGCATCCAGGTGGCGGGGCCCCGGCTGGGCCCGACGTCGATCGACAAGGGCTACCACGCCATCCCCCGGATCGCCTCCATCAACCCGAAGGTGCCGGCCTGCTTCTACAACGACGGCGACTACACGTGCGTGAAGGACGCCGCACCGATGTTCTGGGACCCGGACGGCAGGGCGCCGGGCGCCTCCCAGAACGGCTGCTGGCGCATGCCCGAGGGCGGGAAGCGCTACCTCACGGGGACGTGGCCGGCGGGCGACGCCACCGCCCAGCGCAGGCCCGACGACGTCTGCAACTCCTACGCCGCCGGCCTGCTGCTGAGCTTCGCTCCACCGGAGGTGGGATGACGATCAACGGGGGGACTCTGCGCCGGCTGGCCCGGGTGGGCGCCCTGAGCGCCGTCCTGGCCGCCGTGGCCGGGCCGGTGGAG